>CP004371.1:4845000-5145000 GCA_000597885.1 Flammeovirgaceae bacterium 311 | reverse complement strand
CTTTCAGCATATCATCATCAGCATCAAAGGAAGCCTGAAGCGCACCATTATAGAGGTAATAACGGCTCACTATTTCACGTTTCATCAGTTCTTTGATCTCGCTCTTGAATTCCTGCAGATCCTTGGTTTTATCATGGGCAAACTGCTGACGCAGCGCATCCAGCTTGGGCTTGATAGAATTATATGACTTTTCTTCTTTTGCTACAGCCTCCAATTCCTCAATAGTCTCTTCTACCTTGGTGGTATAGTCATAATTCTTTTTAGACAACCACTGCACGAAGTTATTATACTCTGCATCCGTTATTGTGAATTCTGAAGCAGTCTGAATTTTTTCAGTACGTCCGTGAAATTCAGTGGCATAATCAAAAATCAGTCCGTTAGACAGTAGTGCAACAGATATTGGTGCCAGTGCCTCTGGCTCTATCGAAAGGTCTGGCTCAATGCCATCGCCATCATATACCGGACGGCCATTTTTAGTCAGGAACTTGATCTTTAATGAATCAGGTACTTTACCTGCAGAGCCATCGAGGTTGCGGTGGCTATAATCGATTGCCTGGATGCAGCGGCCACTGGGAATATAATATTTAGCAGTAGTAACTTTTAACTGGCTGTTGTAGGAAAGTGGCCGGGTAGTTTGCACCAGTCCCTTGCCAAAAGTTTTATTACCAATTACCACGGCTCTGTCGTAATCCTGCAATACACCTGCAACAATTTCTGCAGCCGATGCGCTGCGGCTGCTTACTAATACAGCCAGCGGGGTGTTCAGGTCCATTGGCTGATCCAGCGCATGGTACGTCTGATTAGACTCACGCATTTTACCTTTGGTGCTTACTACTTCTGCCCCTTTGGGTATAAACAGGTTAGCAATGTTTACTGCCTCTATCAGCAATCCCCCGGGATTATCGCGCAGATCAAGAACAATTTTGGTAGCCCCTTCTTTTTTCAGACTCTCAACTGCCTGGCGCACCTCGCGTGCAGCCCCAGTGGTAAAATCAGATAGTTTGATATAACCAACATCTTTTCCTACCATGCCAAAATAAGGAACATTGTTAACCGTAATATGCTCACGCACCAGTGTTACCTGCATAGGTTCATTTGCACCGTAACGTTTGATAGTAAGATCAACTTTGGTATTTGCCTGCCCCTTCAGTAAGCGGCTTATTTCATCTGTATCTTTTCCTGTTACATCAATGTTATCGATCTTCAGAATAACATCGCCAATGCGCAGGCCCTGTTTATGAGCAGGGTACCCCTCATAAGGCATTAAAACTGTATTTAATCCGTTCCGCACCCCAACCGAAGCACCAATACCCCCATATTCGCCGGTTGTCATGGTTCGAAAATCTTCAATCTGATCTTCGGGTATGTAATTGGTATAGGGATCTAATGAACTTAGCATGGCATCAATGCCTACTTTCATTAATTCGTTAGGATTTACCTCATCTACATAATAAGTATTCACCTCTTTATAGAGGGTAGCAAAAATATCGAGGTTTTTAACAATGGCGAAATAACGCTCACCTGGATCTGAATAGGAAAAAAGACCAAAAGCTGTACCAAGCAGGAAAACAATGATAGCAGCGCGGGAAACTATTTTTTTCATAAATGCCGGCTTTAAGAAAGGGGTTGTTGTACCTCTTGTAAACGCTGAAGACAAAAAATTAGTTTGGCTTCAAGTTGCCGGAAAGGCACTTCTTCTCTTCCAATGTACACAAAGCCAATTAAAAAATGAACTGGGCTGTCATTCAGCACTACTTTATTTAAGCGGTAAACCTCCCGCAGGCATCGTTTTAACCTGTTTCTATCAACAGCTCTTTTAAAGTTTCGCTTGGGCACCGTAAAGAGTACCTGCGCCCGTGGTGGGTGCTGGAGCTTATCAGCTTCAGAAGGTTTTACAGCCTGCATAGCTTCCACAGCGGAAAGCGGCAGGTAGATCATTTTCAGGGGGTAAGCTTTATGAGACATGCCTTTTTCAAAGAGCATGCGTATGGCGATGCGACGACTTAAACGCTCATGTTTGGGTAAACTCTGACTCACAACCCCCTAAAAAGAAAATAAGCGCCCGAGAGCGCTGTAATTCCAAAAACCCTATAAAGGAAAATGCAACCGTTAAGCTGCTATGCTTTTAGCGTTTATGTCTTTTCTCATCAGAAACTGAAAGTTTCTTACGGCCTTTCGATCTTCTGCTAGCGAGCACTGCTCTACCCGATGCCGATGCCATTCTGGCGCGGAAACCATGTTTGTTTCTTCTTTTGCGCTGCGATGGTTGGAATGTTCTTTTCATGATGCGGTTCGGTTACTAATGGGCTGCAAAACTAATAATTTTTTTTAATACTTACAAAAGCATTCGTTTTTTCTCTTAAGCATTCTTAACCTGAGTGAATGGCTTTGTGTACAAATACTAGTGGCTATATTTGTACAAAAGTAACTTTTTGTGCATTCTAAGGTTCAGAATAGGGAATTCCTGCAATATGAAATATTATATCTCTTATCAATATCCGCAGCACCATTTCTTACACATTACACTATACCTTCGGGACCTACAGGAAGATATTACCTATCTGCAGCTACCCAGCTGGCGCCCCGGCCGCTATGAGCTGGGCAATTTTGCCAAAAACATCCAGAGGTTTAACATACAGGACATGCAGGGGGGCATTATACCCCACAAAAAAGTATCGAAAGACCGGTGGGAGGTTGTAACAAAGGGTATAAGTGAGCTACAGGTCAGGTACACCTACTATGGCAACCAGATGGATGCCGGCGGCACCTACCTCGACGAGGAACAGCTCTATATTAATTTTATTAACTGCATGCTCTATGCCGAGGGGCGCCTGAACGAGCCCTGCGAAGTACACCTGCAGCTACCCGATGATTATAAAATTGCCTGCAGCTTAAAGCAAACAGCACATCACACGCTGGAAGCCCCTGATTATTTCGAGCTGGTAGATAGCCCCATGATTGCCAGCAGCCGGTTGCAGCAGCACTCTTACCTGGCCGGTGATACAGTCTTTCACCTATGGGCCATGGGCGATAGCGGCTCCCTGAATTGGCCCCTGACACAGGAGGCTTTTCGCCGCTTCAGCGAAGCACAGATTAAAACAATGCAGGGCTTTCCGGCCCCCGAGTATCACTTTCTGTTTCATTTTCTGCCCTACAAGGCCTACCATGGGGTAGAGCATGGTGCCAGCACGGTTATTACGCTGGGCCCCTCTAACGAACTCCACCTCCCCGACCTGTATAAAAACCTGCTGGGCATTAGCTCTCATGAGCTGTACCATGTCTGGAACATCATCCGCATTCGGCCAGCCGAGATGATGCCCTATGATTTTACCAGGGAGAACTATTTTACAACAGGCTTTGTGGCCGAAGGCGTTACCACTTACTACGGAGATCTGTTCCTGGCCCGTGGTGGTGTGTTTGATCTGGACGATTACCTGATAGAGCTGAACCGCAGCCTGCAGCGGCATGTAAGCAACGGCGGCCGTTTTAACCATTCTCTTATCGACAGTGGGTATGATCTGTGGCTGGATGGCTACAGCCCCGGCATTCCGAACCGCAAGGTATCGATCTATGTAAAGGGCTCGCTGGTAGCACTGCTGCTGGACCTGCAGCTGCGCAAGCTCACCAACAACGAGGGCTCTCTGGATACTGTCATGCAAATCATGATGCAGGAATTTGGCCTTCAGAAAAGGGGCTATACCTACGAGGATTATAAAAAAATTGTAGACCAGGTAGCCGGCCAGCCCATGCATGAGTATTTCCATTTGTATGTAGAAGGCCGGGAACCGCTGGAAAATCATTTACCGGACTTACTGGAATGGGTAGGCTTAAGCCTGCGCCAGCAACCAGCGCGCAGCAGCACCCAAAGGCTGTATGGCTTTAAGGTGGGCGAAAAAGATGTTAACCAGTTTTCGGTAGTGGATGTAGCCCCGGGGAGCCCTGCCGAAAAATTTCTTAGCCGGGGAGATGAACTGGTGGCCATTAACGGCAGGCGCATACAGCTGAACAACCTGGAGGAGCTGCTGGCCGGGCAGGACAAGGTGCATATCAGTTTTTTCCGTAACCACGCCTTGCGCACAGTTGAATTAACAGCAGGCGAAAGCTCTTATAAAACCGAATTAAAAATATTGCCACTGCCCAACCCAAGCCCGGAGCAACTGCAAAACAGGCTGGCCTGGTTATGGCAGTAAGCCTGTCATATGCTGTTCATAGTAAAAAAAGCAGCACCTGCCCAATTGGAGCAGGTGCTGCTTTTTTAAAATTTACAGGGCCTGAATTACCTGCAGCTGCCTATTGAGCAAATGCAGCATCTTTCAGGCCTGGGTTTAGTTCTACGCTTACTACCTCTCCTTCCAGAGTACCCTGCGGGGTGATCAGCGATATGGTTTTTGGAAACTTGATTCCGTCTTTTTCTTCGTAAGATTTATAGATGATCGTGCCTGTAGGGCTTTCGGTTTTCAGCTTCAGGCCGCTGTCTTTGGCAAAGTATTCTGTAGAAGAAGGTCCGCCGGCAGTGCCAACGACTACTTTGTAAGCTTCTTTTCCTTCTACAGTTTCCAGGCCTTTTACTTCTGCAGTGATGCCTTCCTGCTCATACATCAGTTCGGGGAAGGGATAGGCCGATGCTTTCAGGGCTGCCGCCTGTTGCTCAGGCAGCTCCTGGCGCTGACCTCCCATCACCATAAAGGCTTTGCCACCATCATATACTATTTTAGACAGCACCTGTCCGTTCATGGTGGTTTCGTTCAGGTAGCTGCCCGGCAGCTTCTTCAGCTGTGTGTTGGTAATTTCCATGCCATTCACGCTGAGCTTCATCACCATGCGCATATCGTTGATCGAACTCAGACGCTGTTCTCCTCCTATTGCCTGCAGGTATTTGCCGATGATTTCCTGTGCACTGGCTTCTCCGGCAGCAAGTTCTTTGGCCGGTTCGCCTTCGGCTGTGTAACGTTTTACCTCGCCAAACTGCTTCAGGCCTTCCTCAACCTCCTCGGCATTGCCTACCACCAGAATATAGGCATTATCGGGCTGTACATAGGTTTGTGCCACACGCTGCAGATCGGCAGGTGTAACGGCAGCCACCTTTTTCAGGTAGTCGCGGTAGTAATTTTTATCCAGCTTATAACGGGCGGTATTCAGGGCAAAGCTGGCAATGGTCTGTGGGCTCTCCAGGGAGCGGGCAAAGCTGCCGGTTAAAAAGTTCTTAGCCTTTTCCAGCTCATCCTGTGGCACTGCCTCGGTACGAATGCGCCTCAGCTCATGCATAAATTCGTACACAGCACTGTCGGTTACAGCATTGCGCACATTTGCATAGGCTACAAACTTACCGATGAGTTCATCAGAATCCAGCGAAGAGTAGGCTCCATAGGTATAGCCTTTTGCTTCTCTAAGATTGTTGAACAGGCGAGCATCGCCTCCACCCAGGATGTCGTTCATCAGGCGGGCGGGTATTACATCGGCATCGCCGGGCTTCAGCGCAATGGGGTGGGTAATTTGCACCACCGACTGCACCGAGGTAGAACGATCTACCACCGCTACCAACGGTTTCTCCAGAGGCTTTGGCGCAGGATAGGTATGGGTGGGTACATTACCCTTTTGCCACTTGCTGAAATATTTTTTTACCAGCTGCTGTGCTTCTTTCTTGGTAATATCGCCTACAATGGCCAGGTAAGCTGTGTTTGGCTTAAAGTATATTTGATAGTACTGTTTGACATCCTCTATCTTGATGTTATCAAAAGTAGCTTCTGTTGCCAGCTCACCATAGGGATGATCGGCACCGTACAGCAGCATGCCCTGCACGCTGCTCGCAATGTACTGTGGATCGTCCTTTTGAGCGGCCAGGCCCGATTTGTTTTGCTTTACCAGTTTATCAAATTCCTCCTGCGGGAAGGAAGGGTTCAGCACCACATCGGCCATCAGCGCCATCAGCTTATCTTTATGGCGGCTAAGAGCAGAGCCATACACCCCGGTAGAGCTGGTGGAGAGACCTGCGCCGATAAAATCGACCTCTTCATCGAGCTGATCTTTTGTGCGGTTGGCAGTACCACTGCGCAGCAGGTCTCCGGCAATGGAAATGTAGCCGGCCTTATCGCCCTCTACAATAGGATCGCGGTCAATCAGCAGGCTATAGCTTACCTGTGGCAGTTTGGTGTTGCGCACTACAAATACCTTCAGCCCGTTTTTCAGTTCAAAAGACTCGTAAGTGCCCAGCTTAATTTCAGGCGCCGGGCCTGGCTTAGGCAGCTGGCTGCGATCTACCTGGGCTGTGGCAGCATAAGCAAACAGCAGGCAGGCAAAAAGAAATATATGTTTGGTAAATTTCATCTGGTTAAAGGCTTAGTTGGATGATTGGTTAGCCGGTGCAGGTGCTTCAGATTTTGGCAGGTAATGGAGCACCACCCTGTTATTGGCGGCCAGGTACTCCTGCGCCACCCGGCGAATGTCTTCTTTGGTTACCTTACGGAAGCGTTCAATTTCCGTGTTGATCAGGTTGGCATCGCCAAAATACATATGGTAATTGGCCAGGCTTTCGGCTATACCGGCTACCTTGGAGTTGCTGGTTACAAAGCTGCTCTCCACCTGGTTCAGCACCTTCTGGAATTCCTGATCACTGATCAGTTCCTGCTGTACCTTTTCAATTTCCCTGTTCATAGCCGTTTCCAGCTCAGAGAGCTCAACTCCCACATTTACCAGCCCTAGGGTGATAAAGAGCCCGTGATCCTCGAGAGCATAGGGAAAGGCAACTACCTGCAGAGCTTTTTGCTCTTTGTCTACCAGCTGTTTTTGCATACGCGCACTGGGGCCACCGCTCAATAAGGTGGTAAGCATGTTAAGGGCATAATAATCGTCGGTGCCCTGGCCAGGCATGCGGTAAGCCTGAAAAACAGCCGGCAGCTGTATGTTATCATAGATGGTATCGCGAACCTCTGCTGTAAGTGCCGGTTCTTCTATGTTTGGCCTGTAAGGCGTACCTCCCTTCGGGATTTCGCTGAAGTATTTGTTGATCAGCTCACGTGTTTGCGCCACATTGATATCGCCGGCAATGGAAAGCACAGCATTGTTGGGCACATAGTGTTCTTTGTAGAACTGCATAAACTCATCGAGTTTGGCGGCATTCAGGTCTTCCATAGAGCCGATGGGGGTCCAGCGGTAAGGGTGCTTCTGAAAAGCACGCTTAAAAATATTTTCCTGGAACGACATGTAGGGCACATTATCGATGCGCTGGCGCTTTTCTTCCTTCACCACTTCACGCTGTGTTTCTACGCCAATAGAATCTATTTTGGCATGCAGCATGCGCTCCGACTCCAGGTACAGCCCCAGCTCCAGCTGGTTAGAGGGCAGAACCTGATAATAGAAAGTACGGTCCTGGGTGGTATTGGCATTGAGGGCTCCGCCAGCACCTTTTACAATGCCCATAAACTCGCCTCTGGCTACATTTTCGGTTCCTTCAAAAAGGAGGTGTTCAAAGAAATGAGCAAAACCACTGCGCCCCTCCAGCTCATTTTTTGAGCCTACATGGTACATAACGGTTACTGCTACAATAGGCGTTGAGTGATCTTCGTGCAGAATTACATGAAGCCCATTGGGCATATCATATTCTACAAATTCAATTTTCTTACTTTGCGCCTGCACCATGCTGGTAATCAGCAGGCACAACAGCAAAAGAGCACTTTTCTTCATAAGACTGGTGTGTTGTTCGAACGCGAATTATATAAGGTGTTAACTCTCAAATATAGCGGATCATTCAATCCGGCTCTAAGTACCCAACGCAGAATAGGCAAAAACTACACAAGTGGCGAATAGGGGATATAAACGGAGGAGTACGTAAGTCAGGCACTAAATAAAAAGGCTGCCACCCGACAGCCTTTTAAATTTCAGAATTATGTTTCAGCCTAAGCGTACGAGATTTCAAACTGCACCAGGTCTACAAACTCCTGCACGCGCTCATCAATATCTGATTGTTTGAGGTTAACCAGCCGCTCTACCCCAAATTTTTCCACACAGTAAGATGCCATGGCTGAGCCATAGATGATGCCTCGCTTCATGTTATCGAAGCTTACATCGTTGGTAGAAGAAAGATAACCTATAAAGCCGCCTGCGAAAGTATCGCCGGCACCGGTGGGATCAAATACATCTTCGAGTGGCAGGGCCGGTGCAAAAAAGATCTGGTCCTGATCAAAGAGCAGTGCCCCATGCTCACCCTTTTTAATGATCAGCTTTTTAGGACCCATGGCGAGAATTTTTCTAGCTGCCTTTACCAGCGAATACTCTTTGCTTAGCTGGCGGGCTTCTCCATCATTAATGGAGAGCACATCTACCATGCTGATGGTATCCAGCAGATCATCCCAGGCTACATCCATCCAGAAATTCATAGTATCCATCATGATCAGCTTGGGGCGCTTCTTCATACGCTCAATGACCGTGCGTTGTACAGAGGGTGCCAGGTTTCCCAGCATCAGGTACTGACAGTCCTGGTAAGCATCAGGAATCACCGGATCAAAGCTTCCCAGCACGTTCAGCTCTGTTACCAGGGTATCCCGGCTGTTCATATCGTTGTGATAGCGGCCACTCCAGAAAAAGCTTTTTTCGTTTTCTTTGACTTGAAGACCCTGAGTATTGATGCCATGCTGCTGCATCATCTCAATATCAGTTTTACGAAAATCGCCCCCTACCACTGCCACCAGATTTGTATTTTTGGTGAAGTAAGAAGCTGCCATGGATATATAGGTGCCAGAGCCGCCAATAATCTTGTCAGTTTTGCCGAATGGGGTTTCCAGGGCATCAAAGGCCACCGACCCTACAACTAATAAGCTCATAGTATAAATTCAGGTTAATGTTTAATGGATAATCGGGCAGCGGACAAAGGGTTTGCTGCGATCAAACAGGTAACGGTAGGTATGGTGCACTTTGTAAACCTTGCCTCCCACTTCTTCTGCAATGCGCATCATTTTCGGGTTAAAATCACCTATCCAGTTCATTTCAAAATCGAGGTAGGGCGATTTGCTCGTCCATACATAACGGCTCGTTGCAATGGCCATAGCCGACTCAATACCCTTCCCCTGATGGGCAGGCACCACCCCAAATACCAGGCCCAGCATTTTCTTGCAGGTGCCACGCCATTTATGGTAAACGAACAGGAGTTTGCCCCACCAGTTTAAATTGCCATTTACATGCTTAAAAATCTGGTTCAGCTCCGGCAGGTTTAAGAAGAATGCAATCGGCTCGCTTTCATAATAACCAAACATCATGATCTTGGGATCCATCACAGGCTTCAGCTTTTTGAAAATACCATCAACCTGTGCTTTGCTCATTTCTCCTACACCCTTGTGCTTAACCCATGCTTTGTTATAGACCGTTCTGAAATCTTCGGCGTACTTATCCATATTTTTGAGCTCCGCATGCTTGAACTCATATCTAGGATCGGCAAGTAGACGATCTGCCCGCGCCTGAATTTTTTCGCTTACCCCACCTTCCTTAACTTTGCGCCCATAGGTAAACTGCTTAAAGTACAGCTCAAAGCCGTAGTTTTCAAACAGCTCCAGGTAATACTGAAAGGTGTATGGCATGCAGTAATTAGGCTCCAGCTCATGCCCCTGTGCCAGCAGCCCCCACCAGCGGTCGCGGTCGCCAAAATTGATGGAGCCATCCATGGCTTCCATGCCCCGCTCCAGCAGCCATTTTTTGCAGGCATCCAGGAGGATACCGGCAGCCTTTTTATCATTGATGCATTCAAAAAAGCCAAGCCCGCCGGTAGGCTGATCTTCTTTCTGAGAGGTTTTTTTATTTACAAATGCTGCTACCCTGCCTATGGTAGACCCGTTATCGTCCTTTAAAATCCACCGAATAGCCTCTCCATGCCGGAACAGCTTATTTTTTTTCGGGTCAAACACCCCTTCAACATCCTGGTCCAGTGGCCTGATCCAGCTTTTCTCATTCCTGTAAAGCCTTACTGGCAATTCCAGAAACTCTTTGCGGGTATTTTCATTACCCACCTCAACTAACTGCATAGCTCCTTATTAACTGCTGCTAAAATAAGGCTTTCTGTCAAGAATTGACAAATTAAGCCCGGGCATTACCTCTGTGACAAAAGTTTTAGTTTTTGTTTTGCTAATAAATTTATTAATACTAATTTTATCAGCAGCAAAACTAAATATAATAGCAATGTCTACAACAACCTCCCTATCCACTGCCAGCGCGGCTCTTAGTAGTGCTATTAAGCTTAAACTTACCAGCCACCGCTTAAGCGAGCGCCGGTGCCAGGTTAAATTCCAGGCGCAGCATAAAGACAGCAGCACCCCTACCCGTGGTCACATGCTGGTAGACCCCAGCCTAAGCCTTCGGGAGGTTGCACAGATCATCCGCCAGCGCATTGTACTTATGCAGCAGCATGGTGCTATGCATTTAAGCAGCTTTTACTGCATTTCAGATCGTGAAAATGGCAGTGGCTTTATCTTCTTCGAAAGCTGATCCACTACTAATATAATTAGTTGCTATTATAGGATCATAAAATTTTTAGCATTTTACTAATTTTTCTTATCTTGCAGCTGTTATAGGGATCAGAGGGATGGCATACTGTTTATTCTGTCCTGGAAAATTTAAAACCCTGCAAGCATGAGCATAGTAAGCACAAACATCCGTACCCTGCGCAAGCAAATGGGCTTTACACAAGAGCAATTCGCTGAGCGCATTGGCATTAAGCGATCCCTGCTGGGCGCTTATGAAGAGGGACGGGCAGATCCCCGCCTGAACAACCTGCAGAATATTGCAAATGAGTTTAGTGTAACTGTTGATATGCTTCTTACCCGTGACCTTACCCGCCTTAGCCGGGAGGATATTCAGAAGCTCACGAAAAAAGACAACGGGAATGGTAAGGAGAAGCTAAAGATCCTCTCGATTACGGTAGATCAGCAAAACCGCGAAAACATTGAGCTGGTACCACAAAAAGCTGCCGCCGGTTATCTGAATGGTTTTGCAGATCCTGAATATCTGGAAGAGCTGCCCCGCTTTCAGCTACCGTTGCTGCCACAGACGGGCACCTACCGCGCTTTTGAAATTAGTGGCGACAGCATGCTACCGCTGCCTTCTGGTACTATTATTATCGGTCAGTATGTGGAGAGTGCCAGGGAGGTACGCGAGGGCAAAACGTATATTTTTGTAACCTCTAAAGAAGGCGTTGTTTATAAAAGAGCCTACAGAAATGGCAAAGAGCACAGCCTGCTGATGGTATCTGACAATACTGCCTACGCTCCTTTCGAAGTCGAACTGGCAGATATACTGGAAATCTGGGAGGCAAAAGCATTTATCAGCATGCAATTTCCGGAGCCAACCGATGGTATTGCTCCTGCCGGCACTGTTGCTAAAGCTGCTAAGCCAGATATGTCTCTGGAAAAATTAGCGGGTCTGGTAATGGAGCTTCAAAATGAGGTAATAAAACTAAAAGAGAAATAGTCTGAAACCGGCTGTGCCTGATAATTAACTTATGCATCATTATGCGTAGTAGTGTTAGGAAAAGGCTTTTATCAGGTACAGCAAGATTCAGATAAAATAAAACAGCCGCTCATCAACTGAGCGGCTGTTTTATTTTATCTGGTAAAGATGTCTTTTAAAGCAACCTCCAGTCGTTCCAGACTATTTGTGTTAGCTCCGGGCTCCAGCAGGCTTTCGCCAAAGGTAAACCACAAGCCTTCTCCTGTGCTTATGTGCTTGCCTTTTTCCGCTGGTGGAAGTTCTGAAGCATTTTCGTAATCATAGTCCGGCATATAAACCGTTTTAAGCAGCTTTTTCAGAGCAGGCCAGCTTAGCTCCCGTGTATCAGCCACGCCAGCGCCTTCCAGGCCTACCTGACGTGCATTGGCTTTTCTCTCTGCAAAACTGGCGTTCAGCCAAATTTCTATACTCTTATCGCTGCCTCCCACCTCCAGGTAATGCAGGGCAAGGGGTGCTTCCTTTTGGGCCACTTCGTAAATAGCCTGCATAATTTCCTGCAGAAAATACTCCCAGCTCGACACATCGGCCGGCCGGCCGGCAAACAGAACTTCGCCAGGCTGGCTTAGCAGCTGAATTTCCAGAACAGCTTCTCCCTCCTGTGCTTCTTTGGGTTTATTAGGCCAAATGCTTTTCTGCACCTGCTCCTGCAGGGCCTCCTGCCAGAGTTGCGGCAGTGTGCCACTCCAGTTCCAGTCATCCTGCAGGGTGAAGCCTTCTTCTAGAATTTCCTCTTCGCTAAGGTCCTCACGGTGCAGGTAGCGCAGGTCAAATTTAGCCTCCAGTCCGGCAGGCTTTATTGTTAATTCAAGATGGTAGGCATAATGGTACGGGGGCGGCACATTTTCGCCGGCATCGTAAAAAATATCCAGTTTATGGACTGATTCTATAGCTACACTCATAAGGCGCTAATTTACACAATTATACTTTTAAGGAAACCTGAACGGCGCTTCTATGGTATCATAATACATGAACAGATTGTTTTATACCCTATTTTTTATAGCCATGCTGGTTATAGTTTCAGCTGGTTGTCAGGAAAAAGATATGCAGGAGCAACTGGTTAAAAACCTGGAGACAAAATATAAAGAGCTTAATAATAATGCAGCATACGTTACTGCAAATGGCGTTCCTATTGCGCAGGAATTACACTTTGTAGAACCAGACCAGAATTTTCTGCCCCAAAATTCCAGAGTACGCCAGATTGCCCTTATTCGCCATGGAGAACCAGACCTTGTAAAGACTGGTAAGTTCACCTACGAAGAAGCCAAGTCGTTTATCAAGAATTACGACAGTGTAGGTATTGTAATACCGGACAGACCTTTTTTTATACTGGAAGATACAAACGAGGTGGCCCTTTATACCAGCAATGTTCCCAGGGCACAGGCTACAGCCAAATACCTGTTTGGGGCAGAACGCGATATCGTTACCACTTCAGATTTCAGGGAATTTGAACGGATCATTGGCACCAGAAGAGTAAAAATGCGGCTTCCGCTTAAGTACTGGACCACTACAGCACGTATTAAATGGATGCTGGGGCTAGACAGGGAAGGCATAGAAAGCTTTAGCGAGGCAAAAGAAAGAGCCCGCAAAGGAGCACTGATATTGGATAGTGCCAGCGAGGATAATCCTAAAGTAGTTCTGGTAGCCCATGGCTTTTTAAACCGATACATCAGAAAAAGCCTTGAAAAGCAGGGATGGATGGTAGTGCGAGATGGCGGCGATAATTATTTTGCCACCACCATACTCGCTAAAATTGATACCGAAGAAGAGAGCAGCAACAACCTAGTAACGGAGACTGATCCTTAATTCCTGTCTGGGGGCCTTCACCTCAAATGCTGCCTCATTGAAATTTGGCGCTCTGAAAGCAGGCAGATTATTATTTGAGGCCCCATACCCTTCTTTCGGATAACCTACTACGTTGGTATCAAGCACCCCGTTTTCATTTTCGTCATGCAGCAGTGAAATGGCATAGCGGCCTGCAGGCAGATTATTTACCGTAAGCTGAACTACCCCTTCTTTGGCTGGTGCCGAAATATTTTTGAAGGCCTTTTGCCCATCAGTTGGAAAGCCTTTTTCAGTATTGAACAGCGCCACACGGACAACGCCTTTGCTGTTCCTGGTTCCTTCTACTTTCACTATTATGCTGTAGGTTTCGTTATGCTCCTGAGGGGTAAATGCTGTAGTTAACAGTAACACACCTGCCAGCATCAGCAGCCCCATTTTAAATACCTGCCCAGGTTTCACTTCTCTTGACTTTTCCATTATCGCTTTCTTTGAATTTTTCAGTAAATAAAATCTCTTTAGGAGTCCAGTACTTTGGCAGCGCTGTTTTCATGCAGCTTAACAAAGACTGGTTTATGGTATCAGGCAGCGCCACTCCCTCAACCAGCAGTACTACCCTGTGCCCCAGTTTTTCATCTGGCAAGCCTCCAGCAAGTACGCGCCTGTTGTAGCCTTCTTTCGCTAAACAATCAACTGCCAGAGCCTCTAGCTGTTCTACCTGTACTTTAATCCCACCAGTATTGATGATGTTATCAATGCGCCCCAGCCAGCGAAAACTGGCCTCTGATAGTATCTCAACCCTGTCGTTGGTGATAACCTCTTCTTCAACAACCGGGCCATTTATTACCAGGCAGCCCCGCTTATCGGTACTGATCTGAATTCCGGGCAATACAGTAAAATAATCCTTACGGCCTGCACCGTTTATCTGGCGCAGCGCTATATGCGAAACCGTTTCTGTCATGCCATAGGTGCTGTAAAGAGGTGCGGTTACCATCTGCGCCTGCTCCTCTAAAGCCGGAGATACTGCAGCACCGCCTATAATGGCAGCCTTCATCCGGTTCAATCTAAATAAACTGGCACTATTTTTCAGAATGTGTTCCAGCTGCATCGGCACGAGCGCGGTAAATAACGGCTGCTCATCCATGGGCAGATTTTTTAAAGGATTAGCCCCGGGCGCAACAATTCTGATTGGCAAACCACCCTCCATAGCACGCACCAGCATCATTTTACCACCAATAAACTGCGGATGAATGCACAGGAGCGCAGGTGTACCGGGGGTGATCTCCAGTGCCTGTAAAGTTAGCCCTGCGCTGGCCTGCATTCTTTCTCGGCTTATGACGATTGGCTTGGGAGTACCTGTAGAGCCGGAGGTGTGTACTAAAAACTCATGCTGATTAGCAAGCCACTGCTGTATAAATTCCACTGCAACACCGCTGTGCTCCTCCGCTGCTGCTATGGCTTTTGCCTGCTTTAACTGCGCGGGAGAGAATTTGTAATGATTGATCAGTAGGGTAAACGCCATAGTACAAAAAAAAGGTGCTGGTTCTTAAACCAACACCTAAAGAAGCAAAATCTAAAAATGCTCAAAAAATATAAAAGAGCTCAGCTGCTGAGCAGCCAAAAAATGAAAAATTAAATCTGCTCTTAATTACTTACTGTTACTGAGCTTACATCTATCGCTGCTTCAACAACATCGAAGCGGCGCTTAATATCGCGAAAACTTATTGGCTGGCGCATGGGCGAAGACTTCTTCACACCTACCAGCTGCTGATATAGTTGCTCCACTTCCTGCTCGCTCATAGCGTCAAGGTGGCGGAACATTGCTAATTTTTTTTCGGCCAACGTCATATAGGTCGATGTAATATTATATACAAATATAACACCTTATACGCTATCGTTTGCAGGAAGGTTCATAAATTCTTGATTATTAAATTGTTCTGCTTGCATAATATTTCGTTTTTGTATCGATAAAGGCTGTTTCTTCAATAGAAAACGGTGTAAATTTTTAGTCTTTCACAAATAAAAGCGACACAAAGGCCGCTTTAGGTATATAAAATTTTTTTAAGCAACTGGGAAATTCTGTTCGGCCTACCATAAATCCATCCCTTATTCAGGCGTAAGGTTCTGGCAAAATATTAAGATTTACAGCCAAACCCATCACCTTAAGGAATCCATTTGATGTCCTTAAAATCAGGTTTTCTTTTCTCCAGAAATGCGTTCCTGCCTTCCTTTGCTTCTTCAGTCATATAGGCCAGGCGGGTAGCTTCGCCGGCAAATACCTGCTGCCCTACCATACCATCGTCGGTTAGGTTAAAGGCAAACTTCAGCATCTTAATAGAAGTAGGTGATTTTGCCAGAATTTCCTGTGCCCACTCATAGGCGGTATCTTCCAGTTCCTCGTGCGGAATTACTGCATTTACCATACCCATTTCGTAGGCATCCTGCGCTGAGTAGTTCCTACCCAGGAAAAAAATCTCCCGTGCACGCTTTTGTCCCACCATTTTAGCAAGGTAGGCCGAGCCATAGCCACCATCAAAGCTGGTCACATCGGCATCAGTTTGCTTAAAAATAGCATGCTCTTTACTGGCAAGGGTAAGGTCGCATACCACATGCAGGCTATGGCCACCACCTACTGCCCAGCCTGGCACCACGGCAATTACTACTTTTGGCATAAAGCGGATCAGGCGCTGCACCTCCAGAATATTCAGGCGTGGCATGCCTGCCTCATCTACATAACCCTGGTGCCCACGGGCATTCTGATCGCCTCCGCTACAGAATGAATACACCCCGTCTTTTGTAGAGGGACCTTCGGCGGACAGCAATACCACTCCTATGGAAGTATCTTCTCGGGCATCCAGAAAAGCTTCAAAAAGCTCTCCTACCGTTTTAGGACGAAATGCGTTGCGCACGTTTGGCCGGTTAAAAGCAATACGGGCAACACCATTTGCTTTTTTATAGGTGATATCCTCATATTCTTTTACCGTTACCCAATTTGCCTTACTCATAATTTAATAATTTAGAATGATTGATCGATTATGAAAATAAACATGATGCACAAACCGGAACTCCTATTGGCACCAGCCTGTATAAAGCTAGCCTCTTGATTCTGGCTCACCAGCTGGCTTTGCCTGCTCGTTCAGATACCCCAATTTTAGCCAGAAGCAGCTAAAAAATAAGATTTAGCCATTTATCTGATGCATCATTGCCTTGTAGCTGTTAAAAATGTTGGTGTTGGCAGCACTGTCTGTTAGCACTTCCAGCACTTTTGCACCACCCTCATCGGCTAAAAAGGTTGGTAATGCCTGCAAAAATTCTTTACCGCTCTCGCAACGGGTGTAGGTAAAGCCTGCTTCCTGTGCCGATGGCCGGGCAGTAAAAGGTTGTTTGGTTACAAAAAACTCCTCCAGCTCTGGTTGCCGGCGGGGTCCTTCAATCATCCGGAAAATACCACCACCTGCATTGTTGAGCACTAAAATGCGCAGGTTCGAGGGCAGAAAAGTATGCCAGAATGCATTCCGGTCGTACAGAAAAGCCATATCTCCGGTAATTAGTACAGTAAGCCTGCCCGTAGCTACCGCTCCTCCCAGTGCAGTGCTGTTGCAACCATCAATGCCACTCGTGCCCCTGTTTGCCCATACCCGTACCTCTTTCTGTTCCTGTGTTAGGCCTACAAAATTAGCATAGCGTACCGACATGCTGTTGGCCAGGTGCAGGTGAGTTCCCTGGGGCAGATGCTGAATGCACTGCCTTACCGCCCAAAACTCTCCCCACTCATGTTCTTTGAAGAATGTTGTTGCAGCTTTTTCTGCTGCCTCCTCCTGTGCTTTCCAGCTCCTGTTGTAATTTTTCTGGGCTGGCAACTGTTCTTCAGCTCTTATGCCCCTGTTATTAATTTCTGTAAAGAAATATTGGGGCTCAACCGGAATAATTCTGCTAAGTGTTTGAAAAGTATCTGCAACTGGCCCATAGGCCTGCAGGTGCCAGTGCTCCTTTGGTTTAAACTTACGCAGGTATAATTTAAGGTTCTTGCTGATCACAGAGGCTCCAAAGGTAATCAGCAGGTCGGGCTGAAGTGACAAGCCACCCTCGCTTCCCTGCTGCTGAAGCGGCAGGCTCAAGAAACTATCCTGATGCGTAATCCGCCCCCTTAGTCCATGCAGGTTGCTGATGATATCGGCAACTACCGGAATACGCTGCTGCCTGCTGGTTTGCTCCAGCGCTGTCAGCAGCTTTTCATCCCAAACGCCTTGTCCCGCCACAACCACTTTTTTGTCAAACTGCTGCCATTCGTTTGCCAGCTGCTCCCAAACAGGCTGGGGCAAACGAGGCTCCACCACCAGTCGCTCTACAACCTTCAGCTCCTGAGTATACTGCCAGGGATCTTCTGCTTTGGGGTAAAATGGCTCCCGCAGCGGCACGTTTACATGCACAGGCCCTTTGGCCCCGGTTTGGGAAAGGTTAATGGCTTCGTTGATGAGCCTGTGCAGATGCCAGACCAGGTCCGGGTGCTCATAGGTATCCGGCAGCTGGAAACTGCCTTTTACATGTGGTCCGTAGAGCTGCTGCTGGCGGAGGGTCTGTCCATCCTGCTGGTCGATCCACTCCGGCGGGCGATCGGCAGTAAGTACCAGCAGTGGTATATTCTGATAAAAAGCTTCTGCCACAGCAGGAGCATAATTATAGGCAGCCGTACCCGAGGTACAAATAAGGCCAATGGTTTGCCCCAGTGCCTGTGCCATGCCCAGGGCAATGTAGGCAGCGGCTCGTTCATCGGGCACCACACGGGTTTGTAGTTGCGGGTGCCGGGCTACTGCCAGGGTAAGCGGAGCACAACGCGATCCGGGAGAAAGCACAAAATGCCTGATGCCTAATCTGGCACATTGTTCGGCTATATCGGCAATAGGTTGCAGCACTATTTACAGGTAAAGTTGCGGCGGCTAAATTAGCAATCTTTCGGGGTATTTCAGGCATCAGGCCTGATGCAGCACCTCCAGCAGGGTAAAACATTTATGTTCGGTCTCCTGCCACTCGCGCTCCGGCACCGAATCGGCAGTAATACCAGCGCCTGCATAGAGCAGGGCATGCCGCTCTAAAAGCTGCATGCAGCGCAGGTTTACAAAAAGATGTGTTTCGTGCTGCAGGTTTACCGGTCCTAAAAAACCGGCAAAAAAGCTTCTGTCCAGCCCTTCATGTTGCTCCAGAAAGGCGGCTGCAGGCTCTTTTGGCAGTCCGCAGACTGCAGAAGTTGGGTGCAGCAGCTGCAGCATAATGGTGGGCAGGTTCGGATAGTTTACTTCCTGCATGTCTATCGTAAAATCAGTACGCAGGTGCAAAAGATTTGCTGCAACAATGGTACGGGGGCCAATTTCTTCAAACTCACGTACCCTTATTTTTTTCAGACAATTAATAATATAGCGGCTTACCATAGCCTGCTCTTCAATTTCTTTCTGCCGCCATACCGCATCGGCCGGGCTCATACCCGGCTGCTTAGGTTGTGTACCTGCCAGGGCCACCGTTTTAAAACGCTGATGTTTATCAACAGAAATAAGTACTTCCGGGGTAGCCCCTACCCAGGTGCCAATCTGTGGTGCTGCCACAACAGACACAAAAGCATTGGGGTAACTGGTGGAAAGCAAGCTAAAGAACTTTTCCAGGCGAAAACCATCGGGCAGGGATACTAATTTGGTACGGGCACAAACATTTTTTTGAAAGTCACCCCTGTGGATAGCAGTAACAGAATCCTGCACCAGTTTAACATAGTGTTCCCTGCTGGTTTCGGTAAGTCTTACTTCAGCAGCCGGATAAGGATGGTTCACTTTTGTATGATCCAGGGCTTTTTCCAGCAGCTGTCCGGCATTTTGTTTCTGTTCCTCCGATAGCTGCTCTGCCAGCACAAACTTTTCATCCGCCCCGATCCAAAGCAGTCCAGCCTCCAGAAAATGGCACTGCAGGTTCTCAGCTGCATCCGGAGCTGTTAAATCTGTTTGATAGGGAGCAGCCAGGAAACCGGCCGGCAGCTGTTCAAAATCCGGGTCAACGAGCCTGGTGTTACCGCTAAGATCTACCAGCAAACTCGGGTATATTTCTCCCGGCAGCCGCCAGGCGGCTACAGGAAAACCTTCTGCCAAAGCCGTTTTTAGCAGTGCCTCAAACTGCTCCGGTACAGTAAGTTCCTGTAGAGGTGCCAGCAGTTCTGTATGTAAAGACGATTCTTTCATGCACGATCCAACACAGCCATGGTAATGCGGCTTATGCAAACCAGGGCTCCTTCTTCTGTGGTGATACGTATTTCCCACACATGCGTTTTGCCGCCAATGTGCAGGGGCTTTGTAGTGCCATACACCCAGCCACTGCGTACGGCCTTGATATGATTAGCGTTTATATCAAGTCCAACCGGATACTGTTTCTCCGCATCCAGGCATAAATAAGCTGCCACACTGCCCAGGGTTTCGGCCAGCGCTACAGAGGCTCCTCCATGGAGCAGGCCAAAGGGCTGATGGGTGCGGTTGTCAACGGGCATACGGGCCGAAATAAAATCCGGCCCTACCTCAGTATACTCAATCCCCAGGTGCTCCATCATGGTATTGCGGCTCATTTTATTGAGCCCCTCCAGCGTTGGAGGTGTTTTAAAAACAGAAGTCGACATGCAGCAGTATTAAAAAGTACCATACAAAAGTATGCAGCAGTTTTTGATTTGCCTGCTTTGCAGGCCTATCTTTACCAATATTCCTGCTTTTGATGCTGATATAGCGCTATCATTCAGCCAAATCACTTAGTATTTTGAAACAAAAAAAGATTTACCTCATCCGCCACGGGCAGACAGATTACAATAAAAACGGTATGGTACAGGGAAGTGGTATTGATACCCCCCTGAATGAAGAAGGCTACCGACAGGCCGAACTTTTCTGGCATGCTTATAAAGACTATCCTTTTGATGTAGTGTATACCTCTGCCCTGCAGCGTACCCAGCAAAGCGTTCAGAAGTTTTTAGACGCTGGTTTTCCGCATGTGGTGTTCGAGGGCCTCAACGAAATAAACTGGGGCCATAAGGAAGGCAAGCCCTTTACCCGGGAAGAACATGACCATTATCTGCAGGTAGTAAAAGCCTGGCAACAGGGCGAGCTGCACGTACTGATAGAAGGTGGCGAAAGCCCTTTGGATGTGCAGCACAGGCAGGAGGTGGTACTAAAATATTTACTGGAGGAAGAAGAGGGAGAAACAATCCTGATTTGCATGCACGGGCGGGCTATGCGCATTTTGCTCTGCTACATGCTGCATTACCCCCTTCAGAACATGGATCATTTTGAGCACGATAACCTGGGCCTTTACGAGCTTACCTGGACTGGCAGCATGTTTATAGTAGATCGTTATAACGACCGCCGGCATCTGTTAGAGCCTGTCTAAATTTTGTTTTTAAAATTTTTTATAGTGCATTTTTATAGCAGGCGAAGCTCATTTCAAGGCTCGTACCCAAAGGTACGGCAATTCCATTATGGGCAGAGAAATAGCTGAAATAAGGCGCATAAAAAAAGTGAAGGATAAAGTTTAGACATGCTCTTAGAAGATTAAAACATTTAAGACTACAGGCAGGTTGAAAAAGATGAACAAAGGATTTTGAGGAATCTCCTTTTGTTTTAACTAAAAAACCTGTGTATGGAATTTAATAAACGTCAGGTACTCATACTTTATAAACCTGAACATAAAAAAGATAAAAACACCTACGACCTGGCCATTCAGCTGTCGGAGCACATCAGGGGCATTGATGTACTCAAGGATAAAATTACCGAAACACAGCTTATCGAAATCTTGAATAAGCTGGAGCGGAGCCCTAAGGATATCGTGGATAAAGGCTCTGATTCCTACATTAAAAATTATGATGGGGTGGAGCTAACGGATGATGACTGGCTTAAGGCCCTGATCGCAAATCCTGAGATGATGTTAACTCCCATTGTTTTTTACGGAGACAGGGGAATGATTGTAGATACCCCCAGCCGTGTGCTGGACCTGGACCCCACCCATGGTTTTAATGATTTAAAAACCTAAATTTCACGAACGCTTTTTAGCGGAAATTTAACTTACCGCTTAAGTCTGAAAAAACACAAAGCCCCGTCTGTTTAACAAACGGGGCTTTTAATGTATCAGGGTGTGCTGATGGATTAAGCCATGGTGCGACGAACCCTTGTACGATTCATTTTTGCTTCTTCGGACTCATCTTCCACATCGGCCAGAATACGGCCACAATGTTCGCACACAATAATTTTTTTACGCTCACGGATATCTGAACGGCGCTGTGGTGGTACAATATTGAAGCAGCCTCCACAGGCATCGCGTTTTACGGTTACTACAGCAAGGCCATTGCGGGCATTGTTGCGTACGCGATCGTAGCCACGTAAAAGTCGTTCTTCAATTAGTTTTGCTGCATCGTCACGTTCCTTCAGCAGTTTTTTCTCGTCTTCCTCGCTTTCGCCGGTAATTTGCTGAAGCTCTTTTTTCTTACTTTCCAGATCCTTACGGCGCTCTTCAACACGTGCTTTTACGCCGTCTATTTCTTCCTGCTTGCGCTCAATGCGGGTGTAGGCTTCACGAATGCGCTTCTCGCCCACTTGTATCTCAAGATTTTGCAGCTCAATTTCTTTGGTGATGGCATCGTACTCACGGTTGTTGCGTACGTTCATCTGCTGCTCTTCGTACTTTTTAATGAGCTTTTCCGCCTCTTTCATGGCAGCGCGGTTCTGCTCAATGCCTTCTTCAATATCTTTCAGCTCACCTTCAAATTTGGAGATACGCGTTTCGTACTGCGCAATCTCATCTTCCAGATCGCTTACTTCTTCGGGCAGCGCTCCGCGAATTTTCTTGATATCGTCCAGTGCTGAATCGATGGCCTGCAGTTCCAGCAGAGCCGTTAGTTTTTGTGCCGTGGTATTTTCCATGTAGTCCTTACAGGTAACTTATCGGATTTGTGCGGATAGCACTCTGATAAAGCGCAAAATTAGAAAATTTTTGGGTTAATCTTTCATAAATTAGCTCTTTTGTGAAGCTTTCACTTTCATAATGACCTATATCCGCTATAATAATACGTTCATCGGCATCAAAAAATTCATGATACTTGAAATCAGCGCTGATAAATACGTCGGCGCCAGCCGCTATGGCCTTGTGTAACAGAAAGCTACCTGCCCCGCCACAGAGGGCAATACGCGCTACCGGTTTATCGGGCAATGCCGTATAACGCACACATTCGGCTTCCATTTTTTCTTTCACCAGCTTTAAAAATTCCAGGGGCTGCAGGGGCTGGGGCAAATCGCCCAGCATTCCTGAGCCATATTCCTGGTGGGTGTTTTCCAGGCGGTGCATAAAGTAGGCTACTTCTTCGTAAGGATGCGCCTGCCGCATGGCCTGCAACACCTTAGGTGCCAGGTATGCAGGGAAAATTACTTCCACCCGGTTCTCTCCTACCTCCTCTTCTTCACCCTGCTGGCCAATGGTGGGGTTGGCGGCTTCGTTTGGTCTGAAGGTACCCGTTCCTTCAGAGCGAAAACTGCAGTGGTCGTAATTGCCTACCTGCCCAGCACCTGCGCTATAGAGGGCATTAAGCACCTCCTGGGTATTATCCTTTGGTACAAAAAAGGTAAGCGACTGTAAAACCTCCCTCCGGGGATCCAGAATGCTTAGGTTTTGAAGCCCCAGCCGATCTGCAATTTTTTTATTAACACCTGTTATTACGTTATCGAGGTTGGTGTGTATGGCATAAATGGCTACACCCAGTTTAATGGCCTTGATAATTGTACGTTCCACATAATTACGACCGCTAAGGCGCTTCAGTCCTTTAAAAACGATCGGGTGGTGCGCCACCACCATGTTACAGCCCCGCTCAATAGCTTCGTCTATAACAGCTTCTGTACAATCGAGGGTAATCAGCACACCACTGCAGGCCGTTTGCCCGCTGTCAGTCAATAGTCCTGCATTATCGTAACTCTCCTGCAGGGAGGGATGCGCCCACTGCTCCAGCTCCTTAATGATATCGTTGATGGTTGTCATATTGAATAGTTAATATAGTGTAGTCAGTATTGAGTATCAGGCACTAAACTTCCGCCATTGCGGCCTTGCCAGCTTCGCCGCAGCTTTCCGCTGTCCTGAGGCGATGCTTGACTTAAGACTATTGCTCATTGTCCATTGTCTACCGCCTATTAAAAGACAGCTGTTTTCACAAAGCTAAAAAAGTAAGAAAAAATCGCCCGAAGAGTTTAGTATATTTGCGCCTGCTTTATGATTGCACCGCTCTACCCTTTGTCTATTCTGTATGATGGCATTACCCGAAGCCGGAATCTGCTCTACGAACGGGGCTGGTTCAACTCCTATGGGTTTGACCGCCTGCTGATCAGCGTGGGGAATTTATCTGTAGGCGGCACAGGAAAAACCCCTATGGTGGAGTATCTGGTGCGGCTGCTCCTGCCTCACTACCCGCTTGCCACCCTAAGCCGGGGTTATGGCCGTTCTACCAAAGGTTTTAGGCTTGCCACTCCCCTCGATACCGCCCTTACACTAGGCGACGAGCCCTATCAGTATTACCGCAAGTGGGAAGGCAGCTTACCGGTAGCCGTTGGAGAAGATCGCGCACTTGCCATTAATTACTTATTAAAAGAGCGGCCGGAGCTGGAGATTATTTTGCTCGACGATGCCTACCAGCATCGGCGGGTTCGCCCCCACTTTAATATACTGCTTACTACTTTTCAGCAGCCATTCTGGCGGGACCACCTGTTGCCGGCAGGGCGGCTGCGGGAGAGCCGGAAGGGTGCTAAGCGGGCACAGGCACTGGTAATTACCAAGTGCCCGGCCACCTTACCAGAGGCAGAACAACATCGGCTGGAACAGGCGGCCAGGCAGTACTTAAATGAAGATGTGCCTGTTTTCTTCAGCACCATTGAATATGAACCTGCACTGCCGCTTTCCCAGCTGGCCACTAAAGAACCTCCCAAACCCGGCAGCCCGGTACTGTTGCTTAGTGGCCTGGCCAATCCCAAACCGCTGGTAGAGTGGGTGCGTACGCATTATCAACTGGTGGGGCATCAGCAATATGGCGATCATCACCAGTTTACAGCGGCAAACCTGAAAAAGCTGCAGGAGGAGTATTACAGCCATGCGGGTACAGGTACCATTATTATCACAAGCGAAAAAGATGCCGCCAGACTGGTACATCCGCAGTTAAAACTAATGCTGCAGGAGCTGCCTTTGTACTATATACCCATACGCCAGCGTTTCCTGGAGAGCGATTCCAAAGATTTTGATCTATTGATTTTAAAAAGCATGGCTGAAAAATTACGCCGTGATACTTGATTTGCTAATTTTGAACGTGCAATACCGCAACTTACTCTTTCTTAGCCTGCTCCTGCTGGGCTTACCCCTTGGCCTGCAGGCCCAGATACTGGACGATTCTACGAAATTGGTCTATGGCCCCACAACCACTTCTTTCATCAGGGAGGCAAATCTGTATTATCAGCTGGATCAGGAATACCACCCCGATACCTTAATACGAAACTTCTACCGCATACTGCCACCGGAACAGAGTGGTTACCGCACTCAGACGCTGGATAACCTGGGCACAGCACAGAATTCTATCTTTTATACCTTCCCGGATGAAATAGGCGCACGTTCAGGCTTTTATGTGTATGATTACTGGTTCAATGAGCCCTCAGAAATTCGCTATTACAATACACGTTCGCCCTACACCGGTCTGTTTTTCTCACAGGGAGGCAACGGGCGATCGTGGGTAGATGTAACACACTCGCGTAATATTAATCCACGCTGGAATGCAGGCGTAGATTTCAGACGCATTACGGCAGAACAACAAATAGATCCATCGCCACAAAGCAACCAAAGAAACCAGATTGTTTCTACAGCTTATGATATTTTTACCCGGTACCAGGGCGAAAATGAGCGCTACCAGCTGCTGGCCAGTTTGAGCAGGTTAAAACATAATGTACGGGAATCTGGTGGCATACGCATTGCACAACTGCCGGAAGAACTGCCTGAGATGATCAGGTATGAAACCTCTCTCAGGCGGCTGGCAAATGCCAGAACTACTGAGCTTCGTGTAAACGCACACCTCTACCAGGAGTACAAGCTTATAAATGCCTTACAGCTGTACCACATTCTGGACCGTGAAACACGCACCCATACCTTCTCAGACCTTGCCCCTGCTGCCAGGTACTACAGAAAAACATTCGATGCCTCCCTGGAAGCCATATCTGAAGAATTTGAATCAAAAGAGTTTACCAACCAGCTGGGTGTAAAAGGAGCATATGGAGCCGGCCAGTGGAATGCTTATGCCAAACACCGCTCGGTTCGTTTTTTCCCCACCCCGGCACTTGAATATAAAGTAAATGAAATAGCCGTGGGAGGCTACCTGGCCCTTCAGCCAGATACCATCCGTACCCTGAGGGTAGAGGCCGAGTTAAGATCAGAGGGGCAGTATCGTTTCGAAGCACTTGCACAAAATCGCTGGCTGATGCTCCGCTATCAGCGAAGCCAGCACAAGCCTGCCTTTATTTATGAATACCGCAATACTTTTGTAGATACCTGGAGGAACAATTTTCGCGACCCGGTTGCCGACAGACTGGAGGGTACGTTACTGCTAAAGCTGGGGCCCGTGAGTATCCAGCCAGGCCTGCAGCTTTCTGTAGTGCAGCACCCGCTCTACTTCCGCACAGATTCCCTAACCAGCATATCGCGCCCCCTGAATATAAGACCGGTACAGGGAGCTGCCTTTCAAAGCATTTCTCCACGGCTGCGTGCTTCTCTGGTTTTTGCCAAAGTGGTGCATTGGGATGTTGAGGCCATTTACACCAGCGTTACCGGTAACTCTGCCGAGGCACTGCAGGTACCCGACTGGATGGTGAATTCTTCGCTCTATTTTGAAGGCCCCTTGTTTGGAGATAAACTAATGGCGCAGTTAGGTGTTGATGTACACCTGAAAGCAGCTTACTATGCAGATGGTTACGATCCCGTTACACGGCAGTTTATTGTGCAACAGGACTTCCTGGTGCCTACCTACCCTATTGCCAACCTGTTCTTTGGCTTCAAAATTAACCACACCCGGGTGTTTGCCCGTTTAAGCCACCT
Source organism: Flammeovirgaceae bacterium 311 (assembly GCA_000597885.1). Lineage (NCBI taxonomy): Bacteria > Pseudomonadati > Bacteroidota > Cytophagia > Cytophagales > Flammeovirgaceae > Flammeovirgaceae bacterium 311. The sequence continues at coordinate 5,118,618 of CP004371.1, read as the reverse complement.
GAACCAGGGGCTTACCGACAGGGGTTATTTTCTTACCCCCTATTATAATGGCATACAACGCAGCTTCGATATTGGTATAGACTGGTTATTCTTTGACTGATGGAAGATTACACAAAGCACGTACTGGGCCTGCAGCTACCCACCGATCCACGCTGGGTAAATATTGCCGGGAAAAACCTAGAAGATATACTGGTAGATCATGCGTATTGCGAGCAAAAAGCAGCCTCCTCCTGCATATCGCTCATTGTACGCTACCCCGAGAAAGAAGCACTGGTAGACATGCTCACGCCTGTAGTTGCCGAAGAATGGAGTCATTTTGAACGGGTGGTGGAGCAGTTGCGCAAGCGCGGCCTGGGTCTGGGGCCGCAGCGAAAAGACGAATACGTAATAGCTCTTAGCAAAACAGCCCGCAGTGGCGGCAGCCGCGAACGGCAGCTCATGGACCAGCTGCTCATCAATGCCCTGATAGAAGCCCGCAGCTGCGAGCGCTTTAAGCTGCTGTGGAAAAACCTGGAGGATCCCGAGCTGCAAAAATTCTATTATGAGCTAATGGTATCAGAAGCCGGCCATTACAAAAACTTCATCAGCCTAGCAAAGGAATACATGCCTGCCGAGGAGGTTGAAGCCCGCTGGAAAGAGCTCCTGCTGCAGGAAGCTGATATTATCCGCACACTGGAAGTTAGGCCCGACAGGATGCATTGATTGCTGCACCAAGAGCTGAAGACAGACTTAGAAGAAGAGAATAGCTGATATTTTTTTATTATGCTAATGGCAGGGCAATTTATGTAAATAACGGCTCTTCTCCTGTTTATAACGTTTGCAGAACTATGCCTCCGCCAAATTTTCACAAGATAAAGCTGCATAATCTGGGGTAATTACAAAATTTTATGCCGCCGTTTTGCTCTTTTAACGATTTATCCTTTACTTTGTAGCTACCAATTACTGAAAGGTAGTTGATTTATACAGAAGAGGTGAGAGGACAGGCTCGAAGACCCTCTGGCAACCTACAGCTCTGCAAGGTGCCAATTCCTGCCCAAAAGAAGGGACATATAAATTAACAGGAGCAATGAGCAATATTTACAACCTACACACACCGGCACCAGCCACCCCATTTACAAAAAGCCTTATGCATAAGGCTACAGCACCCTGTTGTTGCTGTTGTTGGTGTTGTTAATGGCACATTTCTCCAGACAAGCCGTGGCCGGCAGCCGGTTTCTCCTATTTTTAAACTGAAGCAGCCACAGGCACCTCTTCCCTGACGGGAACCTCTAATCAAACTATACATCACTATATAAAGCGAATAGTCCATAAAATGGCACTATACATTACCGACGAATGCATTAACTGTGGGGCCTGCGAGCCAGAATGCCCCAATACCGCTATTTACGAAGGCGGCCGTGAATGGGCCTGGGGCGAAGGTACTTCCCTGCAGTCAGTAGAGCTGGAAGATGGCTCTGCTGCTGGCGCCACCAACCCACAGGCGCCACTCTCCGACGAGTTTTATTATATCGTATCCGGCAAATGCACTGAGTGTATCGGCTTCCATGAGGAGCCGCAATGTGCAGCTGTTTGCCCGGTAGATTGCTGTGTGCCCGACCCCGATTATGCCGAAGCAGAAGAAGAGCTGCTGGCAAAAAAAGAATGGCTGCACGAGGCTTAATTATTTAGAAAAACCCATGAGTAGCTATAAACACTTCGAGACACAAGCCATACGGACACGGGCCGAAAAAAGCCAGAACAGGGAACATACTACACCCTTGTACATGACCTCCAGCTTTACGTTTGAGCATGCGGAACAGGCACGTGCCCTTTTTGGCGATGAAATCGCCGGAAACATTTACACCCGCTTCTCAAACCCCAACAACAACGAGCTGGTAGATAAGCTCTGCCTGCTGGAGGGTACCGAAGATGGCGTAGCCAGTGCCTCGGGCATGGCTGCAATGTTTACCAGCATGGCCGCCCTGCTGAAAAGCGGCGATCATATACTGGCCTCCCGCTCACTTTTTGGCTCTACCCACCAGATCCTGACGGGTATATTCCCAAAATGGGGCATAGAGCATACCTATGCCGATATTGATAAACCTGAAACATGGGAAAGCCTGATCCGCAAAAACACTAAAATGATTTTTGTGGAAACACCCTCTAACCCGGGCCTCGACCTGGTTGACCTGGAGTGGCTGGGCAAGCTGGCCGCTGCACATAACCTGATCCTGAACGTGGATAACTGCTTTGCCACCCCCTACCTGCAGCAACCTGCCAAGTGGGGTGCACACCTGGTAACGCATTCTGCCACCAAGTTTATCGATGGCCAGGGTCGTGCCATTGGCGGTGTGGTACTGGGACCGCAGGACCTGATCAAAGAAGTACGTTACTTTAGCCGCCACAGCGGCCCGGCCCTTTCTCCTTTTAATGGCTGGCTGCTCTCCAAGAGCCTGGAGACCCTGCATGTGCGCATGGACCGCCATTGTGAAAATGCCCTGAAAATTGCAGAGTACCTGGAGGATCATAAAGATCTGGAATTTGTAAAGTATCCTTTTCTGCCCTCGCACCCGCAGCACGAACTTGCCAAAAAGCAAATGAAACTGGGTGGCGGCCTCATCACCTTCAATGTAAAAGGCGGGCTGGAGCGCGGCCGCAGGTTCCTGGACGGACTGAAAATGATCTCTTTCACCGCCAACCTTGGTGATACCCGTACCAGCGCCACACACCCGGCCTCTACTACCCACTCCAAGCTTTCGGATGAAGAAAGAGCGGCTGTGGGGATTTATCCCGGCCTTGTACGTGTTAGCGTAGGGTTAGAAAATGTAAACGATATTCTGGAAGATATAGAAAATGCACTACGCATATCGAGAGGTATTACCCAGGTTGCGTATAATATATAATATGCTGCTTTTTAATCCACATAGCCCCCTTTTCAAAACACAAAATCAGTGTTGTAATGCTTGTTGTTATGAGTCTTGCTGTTGCATGTGTTGTAAACAGGCAGGCATCCAAAGGACTATCCGGCTAAAAGCGTAATCTATATTCCAGAAGAAAGAAATAGAGAAGCCTCAGCGGATATGTCGCCGGGGCTTTTTACTACCTAAAACAAAGAAAATCAACTCCCATGTCACAAGATACACTACCACTTTCCAACAAGATTTCAGAGGCTGCCAAGGCCGATATTATTGATCTGCAGCAGAAGATCAATGCTTTTAAAACAGGGCAGATCCTTGAAGAGCGTTTTAAATCGTTTCGCCTTACCCGCGGTGTGTACGGCCAGCGCCAGCTGGGGGTACAGATGTTCCGCATCAAAATACCTTATGGCAAACTAACTACCCCGCAGTTGGTACGTATTGCCGAGATCTCCGAAGATTACACCAACGGCAACCTGCACACCACTACCCGCCAGAACATTCAGCTGCACTTTGTGCACCTGGAAGATACCCCTGCCATGTGGGCAAAGCTGGAAGAGGTGGGCGTAACTACCAAAGAAGCCTGCGGAAATACAGTTCGTAACGTTACGGCTTCTGATATTGCAGGCATAGATCCTGACGAGCTGTTTGATGTGGCACCTTATGCAGAGGCTACCTTTCGTTACTTCCTGCGCAACCCTATTTGCCAGGACATGGGCCGTAAAATTAAAATAGCTTTCTCCTCCAGCGACAAAGACTCCGCCTATACCTACTTCCACGACTTTGGTTTTATTCCAAAAATCAAGATCGAGAACGGCGAGGAAATACGGGGCTTTAAAGTAGTGGTGGGCGGTGGCCTGGGTGCACAGCCTTTCATTGCCGAAACTGCTTTTGAGTTCCTGCATGAGGATAAGATCATCCCATTCATGAACGCTGCCCTGCGTGTTTTTGACCGCCTGGGCGAGCGCGAAAAGCGTATGAAGGCCCGTCTGAAATTTTTGCTGGACCCTAAGCGCGGCATTACGCTGGATCAGTACAAAGAGCTGATTGAGCAGGAGTACACTGCCATTCCGGACAAAAGCTTTAAAGTAGACCGCACGCTGGTAGAGCAGCCCGAAATTCCTGCTGCCGTAGATTTCCCTCAGGTGGAAATTACAGATGTGGCAAGATTTGAGCAGTGGAAGCGCCTGAACCTTTTTGAGCAAAAGCAAAGGGGATTTTATGCGGTTAACATCAAGCTGGAGCTAGGCAATATCTCTTCTGCCACAGCCAAAGCACTGGCTGCGCTGGTAGAGGAAGGCGTGGCTGCCAACGACATCAGGGTTACCATTAACCAGGGCCTGATGCTGAAATACGTACGCCCTGAAGCGCTACCATATCTATATACTCGACTTGACGAATTGGGACTAGCAGAGCCTGGCTTTGGCACCATTACCGATATTACCGCCTGCCCTGGTACAGATACCTGCAACCTGGGCGTTACCAACAGCACCGGCGTTGCACAGGAGCTGGAAACACTTCTGAAAGAAGAGTATCCTGAACTCATTGGCAACACCCGCATCGATATCAAAATCAGCGGCTGTATGAACTCCTGCGGTCAGCACATGGCCGCCAGCATTGGTTTACATGGCAGCTCCATCAAGCATGGAGAACTGGTTGTGCCAGCCATGCAGGTAGTACTGGGCGGTGGCGTAGATCCTTCCGGCAAAGGCTATGTAGCTGAAAAGATCATCAAGCTGCCTACAAAAAAAATCAAAGATGCCTTCCGCCTGATTCTGGATGATTATGATGCCAATGCCAGCGAAGGCGAGTACTTTAACGACTACGTAGCCCGCAAAGGTAAAATGCACTTCTACGGCCTGCTGAAGCCACTGGCCGACCTGAACAAGCTGGTGCCCAGCGATTATGTTGACTGGGGCCATGATGAAAACTTTATTCCTGAAATTGGAATGGGTGAGTGCGCCGGCGTGAGCTACGATGTGGTAGGCACCATTATTACGGATGCCCAGGAGCGCTTCCTGTTTTCCAGGAGAGCTTTCGAAGCCGGACGTTATGCCGATGCCATTTACCATGCCTACAGCACCTTTATCATTGGCGCCAAAGCACTGCTGCTAAGTAAAGATGTACACTGCAATACACACCAGGGTATTATTAACGATTTCCATACACATTATTTCCTGACCGGAGATTTTGCCCTGGAGCAGCCTTTTGAAGAGCTGGTACTACAGATCAACAAAAATGAGCCGGAAGCCGGCTTTGCACAAGCCTATATGCAACAGGCTGATGCTTTCCTTGCCAATGTAATTGCAAAACGCCAGGAGCAGGTAGCACTCGCCAATGAGGCCAAAGATAAGGTAGTAATTGACACCTACTACAAAGCATAAAAGGAGCAAGTTTAGCATTGAGTACACAGGCCCGGGTGGGGATCTTCCCTGCCCGGGCTCCTGAAAAATAAAAGTTTATGAGCACAGAAACAGGTTCGCGGGAAGGAAATCTGCTGTTTCCTATCTTTTTAAAGATAGACCAGCTGCACCTGCTGATTGTAGGCGGTGGCAATGTAGGCCTGGAGAAACTGGAAGCACTGCTCAAAAACAACCCCGGTGCACAGGTTACTTTGGTAGGCACTACCATCAAACCTGAAATTGCAGCAATAGCCGAACAGCACCCCAGTGTAAAGCTGGTGCAGCGAAGCTTTGAGCCACAAGACCTGAATGGTGTGGATGTGCTGATCTTGGCTACAGACAGCCGCGAAACGCACATCCAGATACGTGCACAGGCTAAGGAAAGAGGCATACTTACCAATGTGGCCGATACCCCCGACCTCTGTGATTTTTACCTGGGTTCTACGGTAAAGAAGGGTGATCTGAAAATTGGTATCTCAACCAATGGCAAGTCTCCCACTTTTGCCAAACGTTTCAGGGAGTTGCTGGAAGAGGCCGTGCCTGAAGATGTAGACCTGCTGCTGCACAACCTGCAGCAGTTAAGAAATACCTTGAAGGGCGATTTTCAGGAAAAAGTCAGGGTGCTGAATGAACATACTGCCAGTCTGGTAGAAAAAACGAACAGTTAAATTACGATACAAGATGATAGCTGAAATAGATTCGTTGAACGAACACTTTGATAAGCTTATGCCAGAGGAGCGGCTTAGGGAGTTGTTCAACGTACAGGATGAGCAGAAAATCTTATTTACTTCTTCCTTTGGTAGCACAGCTGTGGTACTCCTGCACATGCTAAGCCGGGTGAAGCCTGGCATGCCTGTGTATTTTTTAGATACCGGTTATCATTTCAAGGAAACCCTTGATTATAAAAACCAGGTGGCAGCACTATTGAATCTGAACATTATTGACGTTCAGGCCGAGGAACGTAAATATCGCTTTACTACAGAGAACGAAACCTGGCGGTACAACCAGGACCTGTGCTGCTACATTAACAAGGTACGCCCGGTAGAGGAGCTGCAAAAGAATTACGATGTGTGGGTTTCCGGACTGCTACGCTTCCAGAACGCCAACCGCGTGAACATGAAGGTGTGGGAGCGCAAGCAGGATATCCTGAAGTTTCATCCCATCATTGACATGACCCAGGAAGAGGTTATGCTCTACATGCAGATCTGGGACCTGCCTACCCACCCCATGGTGGAGGCAGGTTACGACTCTATCGGCTGCTTCCACTGCACGACCAAAGGCAACGGACGCAGTGGCCGCTGGAAAGACTCCGCCAAAACAGAATGTGGATTACACATTTAGCTAATGTGCTAAATGTGGGATAGCAGATTTGGCTACTATAGGGCAGACAATCCAGTACCGTAGATTTGGTATCTCAACTAAAATGATCCCCTTGCCGCCGGCCGTGGTGGTGAACAGCTGAAAAACTTGTAAATGACTTATTCATTGATGACTGAAATGGCATCAATGAACTACCTAAAACAAAGAGACCATATTCAATTGCATGAAAAAGTAAAGCCCTCCCGGTATTACCGGAGGGCTTTCTGCTTTGGTGCAAGCCATATTTGTCTTAAAGAGTTAAGCCAATACCCAGATAGCCTGAATGCAACATATTCTTCTCTATTTTCCAGGTATCTCCCGAAGAGGGATCTACCCGCATAACAGGCCTGATACCAATTGTCAGGAAAAGACCTGGTTCGGGCTTCTGATAACGATATCCAACCCCCACCCCAATTAACATCAATTTGTCTATGCTTTTTCCTTCATCAAAGATGCTGAAAGGATTTTTCAGAAGGGGGGCTATGCCTACGGATAATTCAGCATGGTGATTTCTGGCCGGGGCTGTGATAAGACTAAGTCCTAAAGGAACAGAAACCAGTGATGGTAGTACAGAAAAACCAAGGCGGTAACTGTATATTACTTTTTTTCTATGTCTGAACAAACGATCATTTTTTCTCCTGCTGATCAAATGATCCAGGTTAAGAGAGTAGTAAGGCCCCATCCCCCCCAGTTCAAGGTACAGGGAATTCTTATATTCCCTTTTCTGTGAGAAATTTCTTTGGGCACTTGCTACATGGGGAAGAGTCAGCAGTAAAAATAGTACCACCGGCAGGATCAATACGCGTATGTTCATACTGAGCTCAAAAAATTGTTAACAGGAGACCCAAGCGTAAAACAGTACAGTACTTCCCTTTACCAAGAAATTAGCACTATCAGGTTTTTTGCTTTTTCTTTTTGGCAGCCGGGAACAGAATGTTATTCAGGATCAGGCGGTACCCGGGTGAGTTGGGGTGCAGGTTAAGGTCTGTAGGCTCCTCTCCAACAATATGCTGGTAGTCTTCCGGATCGTGTCCGCCATAAAAGGTCCAGAAACCTTTCCCGAAAATGCCGTGGATGTATTTAGCCTCATTGGCGGTTTTGTTTTCTCCCAGTACCAGCACGTCGGGCTTTACAAGCCCGTTCCGGAACGAGGTGGTCTGGCCCAGAAAGCCTTTTACTGTATTCTGATGATTTTGTGTAAGCATGGTGGGTACAGGGTCCCACTTTGCTGAAAACTCAAACAGCTGGAAGAAATCATTTTGCTCACTTAGGCCACGCTCCCTGGGCTGCATATCAATATTGCTGTACTCATAGGTAAGCGGGTTGCGCTCCAGCAAAAAGTTTTGAAAAGCAAAGGTGTTTTCAAAATCCAGCTTCTGCTGGGCAGCAGGATCAGCCGGATCGCCATCGTACATCTCTGCTACAATATCAACACCATCGGCAGCCAGGGCAATATCGTAGGTATCGGTGGCAGAGCACATGGCAAACAGAAAGCCGCCACCTGTTACGAACTCCCGGATCTTTTTCACCACGCCCAGTTTCATGAGCGATACTTTGCTGTAACCATGGCGGCGGGCAACATCTTCATATTCCTGCTGCTGCTGGCGGTACCAGGACTCGTTTCGGTAGATGGCAAAGAATTTACCATACTGCCCGGTAAAATCTTCGTGGTGCAGGTGCAGCCAGTCATATTTGGGCAGATCGCCATTCAGTAGCTCATCATCAAAAACAATATCATAGGGTATTTCGGCATAAGTCAATACCAGGGTAACGGCATCGTCCCAGGGCTGCTTGCTCTTTGGAGAATAAACGGCGATTTTAGGAGCTTTTTCCAGCTTCATCACATCCTGGTTGGTAGCCGGACTGGCAATTTCTGCCTGTATCTGGCTGCCGTTGGCATTGGAGATTACTTCATAGCTAACGCCGCGTATCACCAACTCATTTTCTGTTTTCTGATTCCAGCTGCACATAAAGCTGCCTCCACGGTAATTCAGTAGCCACTCCACCTCCTGCCCGTTCTCCAGGGCCCAGTAAGCAATGCCATAAGCTTTCAGATGATTCGTTTGCTTACCATCCATGGGAATTAGTATATAAGAGGCCTGACTCACAAAAGAGATCAGCAGCAATGCCAGCGTAAGGAGAAGTTTATGCATATTGATGACCGGTTATACCCTTATTAACGGCTTTTATGTAAAAGTTATACAAAGTTAAGACTCAAGTTGTTAATTTAAAGTTCGGAAAATAAGTTGAATAATGGAATCCTTCCCGACACTGTTGTGCGGGGCCATTTTACTGGTAACCCCATACTGATTTGAATTTTAAAGAAAATATATTTGAAGGATTGCGGTCTGTAAGGGGCAATATGCTCCGGAGTATTTTAACAGCCGCCATCGTAGCTATAGGTATTACAGCCTTAGTGGGTATTCTTACTGCCATTGACGGGCTCCAGGCTTCGATCAGCAACAATTTTGCAGACCTGGGTGCCAATGCATTCACCATAGAAAGAGTAGAAACGGGCAGGCAGCGCAGGTCTGAAGGCCGGCAGGAAAAAAGTTTTCCGGAGGTAAGCTTTTTTGAGGCCAACCGCTTTAAAGACTATTATACAGTGCCAGCTAAAGTATCTATCAGCACCCTGATAACGTACAATGCCGAAGCTAAATACGGCTCAAAGAAAACCAATCCCAATATGGTAGTGACAGGGGCCGACGAAAATTTCCTGGAACTCTCCGGCTATTCATTAAGCGATGGCAGGAATTTTACACCTACCGAAATTCAAAATGCGACCAATGCAGTTATCATTGGCCCAACCATACGAGAAACATTGTTTGAACAAAATCAGAATCCTGTTGGTGCAGAAATAACGGTGCTCAACACCCGCTTCCGTGTAATCGGGGTAATGGAAGAGAAAGGCTCAATGGGTGGCAACAGTGGTTCAGGCAGGGCTATGCTTATCCCGGTAACCGGTGCAAGCCGCTTTGCAACAGACCAGGCCCTGTCTTATGCAGTGGAGGTAGTGATTAACAACCCTGCACAAATAGAAGATGCCATGGGCGAAGCCGCCGGCCTGATGCGGGCCATACGTCAGGACCCTTTGAACCAGCCCGACTCCTTCGAGTTAAAACGCAATATTTCTGCTGCCGAAGAACTGGCTGAAACAAGTAGCATGATGAGAATTGGGGGTTTTATCATTGGCATCATTACGCTTCTGGGTGCTTCCATCGGCCTGATGAACATAATGATGGTATCGGTAACGGAACGTACCCGCGAGATAGGCGTACGTAAAGCATTAGGCGCCACCCCTCAGAAAATACGCCAGCAGTTTCTGATCGAAGCTATCGTAATTTGCCTGATTGGCGGATTCATCGGTATTATTCTTGGAATTTTAATAGGTAACTTTGTTTCCACCCTGGTGGGAGAAGGCGTATTTTTGATTCCCTGGCTGTGGATAATTATGGGTGTTACCCTCTGTATCGGGGTAGGTTTAAGCTCTGGTTATTATCCTGCACGCAAAGCCGCTAATTTAGATCCGGTAGAATCCTTGCGTTTTGAATAAATCTGTAGCAAATTAGATGTACGCTTTTCATTACATCTTTTATATATTCAGTAGATTCTGGATCTTACAGCATGATTCGCCGGCTATCTATATTAATTTGCCTGCTGTTGGGCAACGCCCTTGGGCTTGCTGCACAGCAGAATGAGCTCGTGCTCACCGGCGTGTACAACGGCAAAAATCTCTATGTACAGAATCCCATCTCTACTAATCTGAAAGACTACTGTACTCAGGAAGTATATGTAAATGGTGAATTGGTATTTCAGAACCCACGCTCAAGCGCTTACACCATCAACCTTACGCATCTTTCTACCAAAGCACCGGTAGAGGTCCGCATTCTTTACACCGAGGGCTGTATGCCAAAAATCATCAATCCACAGGTGGTAAGGGCAATGGCAGGCTTTAAATACCTGGCTGTTAATGTTGACAGCGCAGCCGTAAGCTGGACTACCAACAACCAACAAAAGGGAGGCAAATTCTTTATAGAACAGTGGTACAACGAGCGCTGGATGCCGGTGAGTACTGTTAGTACCGAGCCTGACCAGGCACGGTATAGCACAGCCGTTAGCCACACCTCCGGCACCAACCGTTATCGTATTAAATTTCTGCAGGATGATGGCGAAATGTACTATAGCAATGTAGAGGAGTTTTCTTCTGCTACGGAACCAGTTACGTTTGCGCCAACCCGTGCTTCCGACAAAATATTCTTAAGTCGCGATACAGAGTACGAAGTAACCGACACAGGCGGTAAGCAATTAATGAAGGGCAAAGGCAACGAGATCTATGTTGGCAATCTTTCTACAGGAGTATACTACCTGAAGATCGATAACCGGATAGAGAAGTTCTTTAAAAAATAAAATAGCAGGCCTTCCACAGAAAGCCTGCCCCCTTACAAACTAACTCAACCAGGCTTATTTTTGCCGTACCGATTCATCAGTTTCTCCTGAATCGTACAGGCTAATTAGTTTTTCAACTTTACCATCAGGACCCTTCGTGAATTTAAGCCGGAAATAATCCATACCCTCCAGCTGAAAAAGATCTTCTGTCACGGGAATCATCTTTACTTTGGGCCTGCCGGTTCGCTTATAGAATAGATTACCCCCTTCGTAGCTGATGATTGCTTCACCATAAGTGCCTGCATACCTGCTAATGGCTGAACCGAGCGGCTGCACCGGGTTTAGCGCTGCCCGTACAGGCTGAAGCTGCCACTCTGCAGCTGCTTTATCTTTGACATCCGCAGCATTTTCTTTCATTTCTAACAACGCAAGCTCCCGGGCTTTTAAAAGCGCTTTATCCGCTTCTATGGCTACATCTGGTGTTACACCCGTGCCTTCCCAGTTGGTTTTTGTGAATGGATTGATAGCCCGTTCAAATGGAATATTCAGCACCAGATAATCATTTATAACATAAGGCCGTGTTGGGTGGGCACCTCCTCCGGTTGTTTCTCCCACAATAGTGGCCCGCTTCAGGTTCTGGAGGTTATAGGTAAATTCCTCTGCTGCCGAAAAGGTGCGCTTACTGGTAAGTACATATAAATCAGTGGCAGGCATCTTCTTTCCCTCCACTTCTGCCAGCGAATAAAAATCCCTGGTAGCACTATCAGACCTGGTATACAAGCTGTTATAGTGTACGGGAGTTTTATCCATAAAATAACTCAGTACAAGCTGAACCATTTCAGGATCGCCTCCCCTGTTATTACGGAGGTCAACGATTACAGCATCAGTATTAGCCAGAAAACCCATAGCAGCAGCAACCGTATTTTTGGCTTCCTCGCTTAAGGGGTAAAACTGCCTGAAATCCAGATAACCTATATTACCAGGTAAACGCTCCACTTTTACAAAACCAAAATTATCCTTTCTGGCGCTTGCCTCCTGCTGCTGCAGTATTTCAGGAGCGGGTCCCTTCATGAAATTCCGGTTTCGCAGATCCTGCACAAACTTTGGATTGTAATAGAGCTTCATGTGCAGGTCTTTATGCACTGTTTGCAGATCTTTAGTCAGTACCTCTGCAAAGGCTTTATAATTCACAATCTGATCATAGAATTTTTCTTTGTTTCTCTTCTTCAGATAAGCACCCATTTCCTTTGCTTTATCCGGAAATATATAGTGCTGGTCCAGCTGGCTGGCAACAGATTCAATGATGCTGGTTCTATCCTGTTTTGTGAGCACTGGTGGCTCCTGCGCCTCCACAGAAACATAAAACCCTAAAAAAATCAGTATTAAAAACAGGTACTTCATCTTTATCCTTGTTTGATTATTGATCCTTATACAGACTTTTTATAATCCGTAGGTTAACTACACTAAATGCTATTGCCCTTTTCCGGTAATGTTCTTTCTTGCCTTAGCCACTGCTGCCTGGCAAGTACAAAGCGGATTTCTCCATTAGATTCTGCTCCTGCTGATTGCCAGCCGGCTCTTCTATAAAAGGTTTCTGCACGTGTATGAGGATCTGTAGTGAGGCACAGCTCCTTGAGGTGTGTGTTTTCAAAACACCAGCCAACCATCGTGTTATGCAACAGTTTACCCACTCCCTTACGCTCATATTCCGGCAGCACAAACAGTGCCCATATACTGGCTGTCTGCAGATCGGCAATGGCAAAGCCTGCAACCTGGCCACCCTCCTCACACACCCAGCCCTTGCCCCGCCCCTCAAGCATGCATGCATAATCTTTAAAAGTGACTTTTGAAGGATCTGCTAACCTATTTTCAAGTACGGCCAAACGTACCCGGTGCAGGGCATCAAAATCTGCTGTTGTGGCATATCTTATGTGCATCTCTATCAGTTGTTTCAGTTAATCTTCTACAAGAGTTCATATTGCCAGCGCTGCGTTTACCCACCATTGCCAATGCGGCTTCTTTCTTCTTCGGAGCCTGTACGGCGGCGACGTTCTGCTTTCACCTCCTTATTGCCAAACCTGTAGGTAAATGTGAGGATGGCACGGCGACTCTCCCAGGTTTGCCGGGTAGTAAACTGAATTCTTTCATAGTCGAACACCTCTACATACCTAAGGGTGTTCAGTACATCGCTCACATTGAATCGAAGGGTCGCCTTTTTATCCCAAAAATTACGCTGCACACCTGCATTGAGTGCAAATTCTGATTTGGCCCGGAGAACTCCATAGACAGCAGGCGAATTATAAACAGCCGATAGCTCTGCAGTGAAGCCTGCAGGCAGCGTAAAGCGGTTATTGATATTGGCATTATAGGAAAACTGGCTGTTGCTGATCTGCTGTCCCAGGTAGCTTCCTTCCAGGCGGTTGTAGTAAGCGCTTAGGTTATTCTGCACCTCCCACCATTTGGCAATGGTAAGCGGCGCATTGAAACTAAGATTAAAGTTGGTGAAGCTTTGCAGATTGCGTACAATGCCTACACTGGCCCTTGTTTCGGGATCTTCTTCGGGTACATAGGTCATGGCATTGGTGGTGCGGCTATAGCCGAAAGAGGTGTTATAAACATCTTTGAAGGTGTGCCTCAGCTCAAACTCATTGGTGAACTGGGGTTGCAAAAGCGGGTTGCCCTGGGAGTAATTGTAAATATCGCGGTAAATTACAAAAGGGTTGAGCGACTGGTAGGAAGGCCTGCCAATGCGGCGGCTGTAAGAAAAATTCAGCTGGTGAAGATCATTCAGTTTGCGATTAACAAACAGGCTGGGAAAAAGCTTCAGGTAATTGCTTCTGAAAACAGAATCGAGCGTAACCGATTCCCCCCTATAAACCGTCTGCTCCCCACGCAGGCCCAGCTGCAGGCTATATTCACCTAATTTCCCCTTCCAGTTTACATAAGCAGCGTTGATGTTTTCTTCGTAAAGGAAGTGGTTTGATCTCCTTTGGTCTTTTATCCATTTTTCTTCCTCCCTGATATGGAACAGCACATTAGATTCTGTACCCACCAGGCTTGATTTAGCGCCGGTTTCCACTGTGCCCCACTTATCCCCCAGCGGGTGCACATAATCAATTTTCGCTACCTTGATGGAGATTTCCGTATTAAAGTTACTGTCCATGTTCAGAACTGAGTCAGCAGCCCCTCCCCTGGCAGTCTGCAGGTAAAACAGGTTATTAAGTCTATCAGTATTTTCTCCCTTAAACTGCGAGTAGTCGGCATCGAAAGTGAGCTCCTGCCCTTCTCTGGCAAATTCGTGCCTGAAATTAAGGTTATACGTAAGGCTGTTATTGCTGAAGAAGGCATTGTTATATGAATCCAGCGCCAGCACCTCTTCGCCCCGGGGAGTGGTTACCCGGGTGGTACTGATCATATCCCGATGCAGCAGATAGAAATTACCACTCACCAGGGCACCTACAGTTGTTTTGTCACCAAGGTACCAGTCGGCACCGGCTCTGAACATGGGCGTAGTGAGCCTGTAGGGCCGGTAGTTATTTACATTAAAGATGCTGGTATCGGTTGGGGTAAAGCTGTAGCGATCTATGGTAACCGTTTGTCCGTAGCCACGAGTATAGCGGTAATCGAAGTTGCCAAACAGGTTAACATTCTGGTTACGGTGGTTCAGGCTAAGGCCGGCATTGGCTTTTTCCCACCTGCCGTAGCCGGCTCCTGCGGTTATGCTTCCATTGGTGCCGTAACTCTTGTTCTTTTTTGTTTTGATGTTGATGATGCCCGAGGTGCCCGCAGCATCATATTTAGCAGAGGGGTTGGTGATCAGCTCGATTTTATCAATTGCCTCAGCCGACATACTACGGAGCAGATTTGCCAGCTCCTGTGAAGAAAGGTAGGTTTGTTTGCCATCGATCATTACCATCACCCCCTGCCGGCCCTTCATGCTGATGTTATCGTTGCCATCAATGGTAATACCAGGCGATTTCTGTAATATCTCCAATGCGGTACCGCCACTGGCCAGAATACTGCCCTCCACATTCACCACCATCCGGTCTATTTGCTGCTCTATCAGCGGGCGCTGTGCTTCCACCACTACCTCTCCCAGTACCTTTTCGTCCTCCAGCAGGGTCAGGGTTTGTAAACTGATGTTTTTGTTACTTTCTGTAAGTTCAAAAGCCGGGCTAACTGCTTCCTTTGTACCTAACATTTTTACTTTTACAGAGTATTTGCCGTACTTGATATTTTCAAAAGCGAAATTACCTGCAGCATCTGAAATTGCTCCATTAACAAGGGAGGAATCCTGTGCCTGAAGCAGCAGTACAGTGGCGAATTCTACAGGTTTACCGGTAGCATCTTCAACTTTACCCTGAATGTTGCCGCTGTTCTGAGCAAATGCTCCGGCAGAATAAAGCGTTAGTATGAAGAGTAGTAGTTGTTTTTCCATATCTGCATTAATTTTCGCCTCTATTCAAAATTGCAGCACTTACAGCAGAGTAAGAATTGAATTGTAGTCAGTTGCAGAATCTCTGTAGTGAACGGTTAGATTCTTGTAGTAAAGCAGTTTTGTTTGGGGAAAATATACCTGCGCCAACATAAATCCTGTTACTACTTTCATAAACCTAATTTGGTATCAATACTTTAAGAAGCTATATTAAGATAGATGGTATAATGCGGTGATGGATGGTAAAATATAGATTTATAAAATTACGTTATTACTTTCATTATATGAGTGTATTTGAACAGCTCGGCTCTCTTGCCCTGGCAACACGTTTAAAGCTGTTAAGCGAAACCCTGGCAAAAGATGTAGCAAGCGTGTATAAAGAGTTGGATATTGCATTTGAGCCAAGGTGGTTCACCCTTTTCTGGACATTAAAAGACAAGCAGACACTCACCATTACCGAGCTGGCAAACGAACTCCGGCAAACGCATACTGCCGTGGTGCAGGTAACAAACCTGCTGGAGAAAAAAGGCCTGCTGCTAAGCAGCAAGGACAAAAATGATGAAAGAAGGCGGCAGGTAAGCTTAAGCCCAAAAGGCCTGCGGCTGTTTGAGCAGGTAGAGCCGGTGCTGAATGCCATTGAGCAGGCCAATAGTGACCTACTGAATCAACATGCTCCGGACCTCCTGCAAAACCTCAATGCAATGGAACTGTACCTGGATCAAAGATCGATGCACGACCGCATTCTGGACAACCTGGGTCTGATCCATCAGGGGGTGGTGATCAAAAACTTTACCCCAGCCTACAAGAAGTATTTTTTCAACCTGAACCGGGAGTGGATAGAGGAACACTTCGGCAAATTAGAAAGCGAAGACCTTAAAGCACTGCAACATCCGGAGGAAGAGATTCTAAACAAGGGTGGTATGATCTTCTTTGCACTCTACAACAACCAGGTGGTGGGCACCGCAGCAATACAGGCAGAGGGTGGGTGCACCTTCGGGCTTAATATGTTTGCAGTTACGAAAGGCTTGCGGGGTAAGGGCATTGGCAAAGCCCTTTTTGAGCATGCCCTTCAGTATGCGCGGGCAAAAAAAGCCATTACGCTCATTATTTACACCAGCCCTTTACTGACCGAAAGCCTGAATTTCTACATCCGGCATGGATTTTACGCTGCCCCCATGAGTCAGGCAGAACAAAACACCTACCAGCGCCCTACCATTAAAATGCAGCTTAAGCTAACGTGATTACAGCCCGAACCTGATGCTGCTTTTCTGTTGCTGCAGGCATAAAAACCCCGGGCCTCACAAGGAGGCCCGGATTTAAGCTAAATGCAATATCCTGTATCGCTAAAAAATCAATTGATTACCTGCACCTTTTCTGTAGCATACAGGTGGCCGTTGATGAAAAAATTCAGTGTATATTCTCCGGTAGCCTGCGGCTCAAAAGTAAGCTGCACCACCTCTTCGCTTATCACCATGATACAAGCCTCCGAGCTTTGCTCAACGATAATATCATAGTTTACAGTTGTGCCCGAACCAGTCTGGTTTATTTCTACCACCTGGTGACAAGGGGTAGGTTTCTGAATGGTTAATGCTATATCCTGCACTGTATTTCTGGAAATGCTACTTTCCATTTTTACTTCCAGAATGCTGGCATTTATGGTTTGTGGCGCGGGCTCATCATCCTGCTGACATGCAGTAGAAATAAGCAGGACAAGACAAATGAATATGTAGTTTATGGTTTTCATGGCTGTTCTTAGATTGAAACGCGTTATCATCATTAAACAGATTTAACTGCTTTTTATTCTAAGACAGCCCAAAGTGTGCAGGGGTTGGTTAAAGTGTGCAAATTATTTGCGTTGCTTTACAACAGTGTAAAATTGCCCCAGCCTGGCACTGGTTTAAGCAAATAGCAACTGATTTGCATATTCAGGATGCAAATCAGTTGCTAAACATATTAAGGCAGAAATCCGGTGTGTCTATTAATTGGCCATTACAATGGATACCGGAGAAACTGCGAGCAGATCATCCTTTATGTAATGGCCACCTATGCTTTCCTTTCTCTGCAGGCAGGCTTCTATCAGCAGTGTTGAGAGGGTGAGCAGGATTTTCAGCTCTAGTACTTCTGTACTATATGTAGTGAAATAGGCCGCCTGCCCGCATAGAGTCCCTACTTGTTCCTGGCATGTTAGCAAACCTTCTCTACTACGTACGATCCCTACATATTGCCACATAAGTTCCTGGAGCTGCTGCTTTAGAAGCAGTGCTGCGGTGCTGGTTGATACCTGCTGCATTGCAGGTTCCTCTTCAGCAGAGGCAGATAAAATAGTAGGAATATCATGCTTCCATACCTCCGCATGATCTGCCGCACGGCGCCCCATGACCCAACCCTCAGGCAGGGAATTGCTGGCCAGGCGATTGGCACCATGCAGCCCGGTACAGTCGCACTCCCCACAGGCGTACAAACCCGGGAGTGTGCTAAGTCCATTTAAATCTGTTTTAACACCACCACACATATAATGGGCGGCGGGCACTACCGGCACCAGTTCGCTGCGTACATCAATCCCCCGCTCCTGCAGCTTTTGAGCAATGGTCGGAAATTTATTTGCGAACTTGGAATAAGACAGATGCCTCAGGTCCAGAAAAAGACAAGGCACCTCCAGATGTTGCATTTCGGCATGCATGGCCTGCGACACAACATCACGGGGAGCCAGCGAACCCTGCCGGTGGTACAGCTGCATGAAAGGTTTTCCGCCGGGAAGTACCAGCTCAGCGCCAAAGCCCCTTACCGCTTCACTAATCAGAAAGGCCGGATTTCCGGGATCGTAAAGTGTGGTGGGATGAAACTGCACAAACTCCAGATCCTCCAGCGCTGCCCCTGCATGATAAGCCAGCGCTATACCATCGCCGGTGGCAACTGCAGGATTTGTGGTATGCCGGTACAGCTGCCCCGCTCCACCACTTGCCAGTATGGTAGCGCAGGACCAAATTGATGTAAGCCTGTTATTTTTACTATCCAGCACCCTGGCGCCTGCACATCTGCTGTAGCCTGCTGCACTATCCAGCAGCAGCTCTACCGCCATGTGGTGCTCCAGCAGTGTTATGTTGGAGGTTTGGCTTACAGCCTCCAGTAACTTTTGCTGAATGTAGAAGCCCGTCTGGTCACGGGCGTGCACAATGCGGTTGTGGCTGTGGCCTCCTTCTAATCCCAATGCCAGTTCTCCCTGCTCATCCCGATCGAAGGGCACCCCAAGCCGTAGTAATTCTGCTATACAATGCGGCGCCTCCTGTGCCAGCAGTTTTACTACTGCCTTATTATTGTGCCAGCTACCGGCCGCAAGGGTATCAGCCACGTGTCTGGCTGGGCTATCATCGGGTGAGAGCACAGCAGCAAGCCCACCCTGTGCCAAATTTGTGTTGGTGGTTGCAGCATCGGCTTTGCAGAGCACGGCCACTTTGCCCCAGCGTGCTGCCTGCAGGGCAGCACTTAAACCAGCTACTCCGCTGCCTATTATCAGACAATCATATTGTGCCATGGCTTCATCAGGCAAATTCCAGCATTCGCTTAATGGGCAGGTAAGCACCCTGCATAACGGATTCGCTAAGGTCTATGCGATAGAGTTCTTCCTGAGCCGTGCCGAGTGCACGCAGGGCATCGCGGGTTCTGAAGATATCGATCTGCTTCATATGCGGGCAGCGAATGCAGGGCACAATAAACTCTTTGTGCGGGTACATGCCCCTTAGGGTAGCGCCCAAATCACATTCAGACCCCAGGATAAACTGCTTTGCCCTGCTTTCGGCTACATAGTTAATGATATCGGTGGTACTTCCTAAAACACCACCGCTGCGGCTTAGGGTGCTGGCAACCGTTTCATCAGGCACCTCCCAATGTACCAGTAGCTCTGCTTCGGGGTACATCATTTGCAGCCCCATAATTTTGGAGGGAGAAAACTGCTCATGCACCTCGCAGCTGCCTTCCCACAGAATCATATCCTTGCCTGTTTCTGCTTTTACACGTACCTGCAGGTTTTTGCCCATAAACTGATCGGGCAGGAAAATAAGCTGATCGCCGGGCAGTGCTTTTGCAATGGCCAGCGCATTACGGGAGGTACAGCAAACATCGGCCTCGGCTTTGGTTTCGGCATAGGTATTGATGTAAGCCACCACCGGTACACCAGGATACTTCTTCTTCAGCAGGCGCACATCTTCTGCTGTTATACTTTCTGCCAGGGAGCATCCTGCCAGCATACTGGGGAGCAGCACCTTACGGGAGGGATTAAGCACTTTGGCAGTTTCGGCCATAAACTTCACACCACAGAAAACTACAGCGTCGGCTTCTATCTTTGTGGCGGCAACACTTAACCCCAGGGAGTCTCCTACAAAGTCGGCAACGCCCCCATCGGCATGGTTAACCTGCAACTCTGCAGACATGTAGTAATGGGAAAGGATGACAGCACGCTTTTGCTGTTTCAGCTCCCGAATTTCTTCTACAGCTTCTAATAAAGTCTGATTTTCAGCAACAGAACGGCTTATGCCCATGGCCTGCAGCTTCCGGGAATAAGCAGAGGAAGTAATGACTGACATACTTACTATGGGTAAGATTATAGATAATTGCCTTGATAAGCAGGAGTATCATCAGGAAACCTGCACCAGGTTTTTGATGAATGCATGTCCGGTATCTACCT
This sequence comes from Flammeovirgaceae bacterium 311, assembly GCA_000597885.1. Classification (NCBI taxonomy): domain Bacteria; kingdom Pseudomonadati; phylum Bacteroidota; class Cytophagia; order Cytophagales; family Flammeovirgaceae; species Flammeovirgaceae bacterium 311. Next base: position 5,098,461 of record CP004371.1, on the reverse strand, counting down.
CCTGTACCAGATCGTGGATTGTTTTTTTATTAAATACCCTGGCTAATCCATCCCGAAATACTTTAAAATCTTCGTGGAGCGGACAGGGGTGTTCATCAGAACATTTGTTCATGCCCAGGCCGCAGCGTTTAAATGCCTCTCCACCATCAACAACCTTCACCACATCCATGATCGTGATTTCACTGGCGGGATGATTTAGAAAGAAGCCTCCATTAGGGCCTTTCAGAGATGCAATAAGTCCCTTACGAACCAGGTCCTGCAGGATCTTACCTGTAAAATGCATGGGCAGGTCCAGCTCCTGTGCAATCTCTTTGATTCCTACCTTATGCTCCTTAGATGCCTGCATGGCCAGGTACAGCAGTGAGCGTAAAGCATATTCTGATGTTTTTGATAATATCATTTTAAGCTGCTTCTGGGTTAAGCACCACCATACCTTGATAGTATTCGTGATGCAAACTACATTAATTTCATTGCTCCCAAGATGATTAAAATCAAGAAAAAACATGACTTTCGTCCACAAAAATATCTCTATATCTTTTATTCCGCCAGCTTAAAATGCTACTGTAAACAATTCACCGGGCCAGATATCAGGCTTTAACTCTTCTTCTTCCAAATTAGCTGCTCCTTTATAAGCTCCGGCTTAGAGCATCCGCCATTAACCCATTACTGCCGGTAATAAAGGCATGCTGTAGCCCAGTTTCTCCATCTACTCTGAAGGCAAAACCCTGCCTGATCCTGTAATAATCTATTAAACCAAATGGGGTGTTCAGCCAAGTGGCTCCGGTTGCTGTTTTAGCTTCCTGTGCTTCGTTAAATTTAAAATGCCCCCGGTCTTCGCAGGCCGGGGGCAAATAAATCTGTTTGTCTATCCCAACAGTTCCCCTTCCAGCTTTTTGGCTTTCGGAAACAGGATCTTGTTTTCCAGATGAATATGCTGATGCAGGTCTGCCTCAAATTCCTGCAGGGCCTGACAGGCTAAGCGGTAAGTAGTTCAGGCATCAGCAGGCAGTGTATAGTTACCGGTAATGGTACGTATTTTTTCCAGCCCCTCCCCTGCAGATTCATGCTCTGTTTCCATGATTCTGATAGGATTTGCAACAGTACCAAAAGGGGATGGCTGAATGGTTTCCATTCCTCGTTTTGCCTTGCTAAGGGTACGAATGTAAGGGAAGAGAATTTGCTCTTCTTTGCGCATATGATCCTCCAGCTCTGCTGCAATGCCAGCAAAAGTGGTGGCTATCTCAAGCAGCTCCGGATGGCGGCCACCATGTACCCGCGCTATTTTAGTGGTATACTCATTAATTGCCGGCAGTGCATGGCGTACAAAACTGTGGTGTGTGTTTTCGATAAAATCCGCCAGAAAATCAAGCTCCCAGCTATCGTAGTTCAACCCCTTGCTGCTGCTGGTATCGGGGAGAGTATTCAGCTCCTGCTCCAACTTGTGCTGGTCTATACCTTTCTCGGCACAAACCTTGGCCAAGTTTTTTTTACCCCCGCAGCAAAAATCGATGCCCCATTTTTTAAACACCTGCGCCCTGCGGTAATCTTTTGCTACCAACTCTCCAATGGTTGGAGATGCTTCGCTTCCAATTTTAGTGATCCTCACCTCCCAAACTTCAGGTCCCTCTTCCAGATAAACCCAATTAAAGATTGGACCACGCTCACCCAGCAACTGATAATAAAGTGGCTTTGGGTCGTGGTCGTTATGAATAACAAAGGCCTGTCCACCTCTCAGGCTGTCAAATTTTTTGAATATGGTGGGATGCTTTAAACGAGGCTCAATCTTAGTTACATCCAGAAAATCCAGGGTTTCTGCAGTTGCCATGAATTAAACTGTTAATTGGTTATATTAATTGCTTTAAAGGCACAATGTCGGCAGACCCGGGAAACAGCTCTCCCGCTGCCTGAATACAAAGCAAATGTAAATTATAAAAAGATATTAAACTCTTTTTATCTATTTAATTTTTCTTCTACCTTCATCATAATTTAAAACTGACTTAAGTCATGGTTCCGGAAGCACTGCAGCCCGATCTTCCAGCTTTTGTAATTGTTACTTTCAACCACTTACAGCATGAATAAACCTACAGCACCAAACAAAAAAGGCATCTCCATTAAGCGCCATTTCACCAGGAACAAACATAACCCATACGAGCATTTTACTTTCAGCAAGCGCAGTTCAACCATCAGGAACCCAACTGGCGATGCAGTCTTTGAGATGCAGGATGTAGAAGTACCAGAAGCCTGGTCGCAAATAGCGACTGATATTCTGGCCCAGAAATATTTCAGAAAAGCCGGAGTTCCTCAAGCCGGTGCCAGCCTGGGAGGAGAAAGCTCGGCCAAGCAGGTGGTACACCGCCTGGCTGCCTGCTGGCAACACTGGGGCGAGCAGGGCGGTTACTTTGCCACAGCAGATGATGCCCGGGCTTTTTATGATGAACTGGTGTTTATGTTACTGGGGCAGTATGCCGCTCCTAATTCTCCGCAGTGGTTTAACACCGGCCTGCACAACAGCTATGGCATTGATAGTGTTGCCGAGGGACATTACTATGTAGATCCACGCACAGGTGAGTTGCAGGAGAGCACATCCGGCTACCAGCGGCCACAGCCACACGCATGCTTTATTTTATCAGTGAAAGACAAACTGGTGGGTGATGGCGGCATTATGGACCTGCTGATGCGGGAAGCAAGGGTGTTTAAATACGGTTCTGGTGCCGGCACCAACTATTCTGATATTCGCAGTGTAAATGAGAAATTAAGCGGTGGCGGATACTCCTCGGGGCTGATGTCATTCCTGAAGGTAGGCGATCGGGCTGCCGGGGCCATTAAAAGCGGTGGCACCACACGCAGGGCAGCCAAAATGGTGGTGGTAGATCTGGACCATCCCGAAATCGAAGAATTTATTTCCTGGAAAGTAGAAGAAGAGAAAAAAGTTGCTGCACTGATTGCTGCCGGTTATTCATCTGACTACGAAGGTGAAGCTTACCGTACCGTATCAGGGCAGAATTCCAATAACTCGGTGCGCATCCCAAATGAATTTTTTAGTGCACTTGAGCAGAACACCAGCTGGAAGCTTACCGCCAGGGCCGATGGTAAGCTTATGAAAGAAGTACCTGCCCGGAAGCTATGGGATCAGCTAAACAGTGCCGCATGGCAGTGTGCAGATCCCGGGGTACAATTCAGCAGCACTATCAATGAGTGGCATACCTGCCCGGCCGGTGGGTCTATCCGCGCCTCCAACCCCTGTTCAGAATACCTTTTTCTGGACAATACCGCCTGCAACCTGGCCTCGCTCAACCTCCGGAAATTTTATGATGGGGAAACCGGTATTTTCGATGTGGAAGCTTTCAGGCATGCCAGCAGGCTCTGGACCATTGTACTGGAGATTTCGGTACTAATGGCCCAGTTTCCTTCTCCGGAAGTTGCCCAACGCTCTTTCAATTACCGCACCATTGGGTTAGGCTACGCCAACCTGGGTGCCCTGCTGATGGTGGCAGGCCTGCCCTACGACAGCCCCGAAGCCAGAGGCATGGCAGGTGCCATTACCGCAATATTAACCGCTTCTGCTTACAGCACATCTGCAGAGATGGCCGCAGTACTGGGAGCCTTCAGCAAGTACCAGGAGAATAAAAGCAGCATGCTGCAGGTAATACGCCACCACCGGGCTGCAGCCTGGGGCCATCACGAAGTGCTCCAGGAGCTGCAGGTAAGGCCACAGGTGCTGGAAGCAACCCACTGCCCCGAATACCTGCTCACTGCTGCACGCCAGGCCTGGGACAGCGCACTGGAGGGAGGAGAACAGTGGGGCTACCGCAATGCACAGGCTACCGCCCTGGCGCCAACCGGTACCATTGGCCTGCTAATGGATTGTGATACCACAGGCGTAGAGCCGGATTTTGCCCTGGTGAAGTTCAAGAAGCTATCTGGTGGCGGCTACTTTAAGATTATTAATGGTGCCATCCCCGCTGCCCTGAAAAAGCTGGGTTATACCCCTTTGGAAAACGAAGGCATTATCCGCTACGTGCTGGGCAGCGGTAGTTTGGTAGGCGCACCCTACCTGAATAAAGCCTTTTTGATTGGCAAGGGATTAGAAGATAATGAGATCAACAAAGTAGAGACTGCGCTGGCAGGAGCCTTTGATATCCGCTATGTGTTTACTCCCTACCAGCTTGGCGAAGCCTGTCTGCTTAGAATTGGCATACCAAAAACAGCTTTTGAAGCCCCCGGTTTTGATCTTCTGAAATACTGGGGCTTATCCGATCAGCAGATCAGGGAAGCCAATACCTATATTGCAGGCACCGGTACTGTAGAAGGTGCTCCGTTTCTAAAGCCCCAACACCTGCCTGTGTTTGACTGTGCCAACCCCTGTGGTATAGGGAAGCGCTATATCAAAGCTAGTGGTCACCTGCTCATGATGGCAGCAGTACAGCCCTTTATTTCGGGTGCCATCTCTAAAACAATAAACCTGCCGCACGATACAACAGTAGCTGCTGTAGCAGATTGTTTTATGCAGGCCTGGCAACTGGGATTAAAAGCATGCACCATTTACCGCGATGGCAGCAAGCTTTCGCAGCCCTTAAGCCAGAAAAAAGAAGAGAAAGAAGAAGAAGAAAATGAGCAAGCACTGCCTGTTGAGGCTCCGGCAGCAGATTCGCCCCGGATGCTTACAGAGGAGGAGGTACTGGAAGCGGCACAGGCCATCATCAGCCAGTCAGTTGACACCCGCTTTAAACGCGCCCTCTCGGAAATTGTACAGCGCAAACGCCTGCCCGATAAACGCAAAGGGTTTACCCAGAAAGCCAAAGTCGATGGCCACACCCTCTACATTCGTACCGGAGAATATACCGACGGCACCCTGGGAGAGATCTTCATAGATATGTACAAAGAAGGTGCCTCCTTCCGCTCTCTGCTCAATTGCTTTGCCATTTCAGTATCGCTTGGCCTGCAATACGGGGTGCCACTGGAGGAGTATGTAAACCGTTTTACCTTTACCCGTTTTGAACCGGCCGGTATGGTAGATCATCCCAACATCAAAAATGCTACCTCTATCTTTGATTTCATCTTCAGGTTGCTGGCCTTTGAGTACCTGAACCGAACAGATCTGGTGCATGTGCAAACCCAGCTGCCTCCAGAAGAACAGCCACAGCCAAGGGCAGACAAGCCCAGGTTGTTTACGCCGCTGCCTGCTGCCAGAGCAGAGACGGTTGTACATTCAGGACAGACCAAAACAGAGAGTATGTATGAGCAAACGCAGCAGGTGCTGGCCAGCTTTATGGGCGATGCTCCTGCCTGCCCTGGCTGCGGCCACCTTACCATTCGCTCCGGCACCTGCTATAAATGCCTGAACTGCGGCAATAGCCTGGGTTGCAGCTGATTGGTTCTGGATCTATTTATGTGTAAGCAGACCCCGGCCTAAATTCCGGGGTCTGCCAGAAATCCCTGGGTTTCAAGAGACTCAGGGATTTTTATTGATACATATCATCTTTTCAATTGACCGCCATCATTACCTAAAAAGGCATATTGTCTTTTTTTTGTAATAGCTGAAGTGATTTAGGGCATCCTTGTTCAATTCGGCATATAACACTAAACACCAATGCTATGCAAGTTTACACCTATAACCCCACCCGGCCGGACTTTCAGGATCTGGAAGGCGCATTTGCCCGCAAAACCGATCGTGAGCTGCGACAAGCTTACCTGCTATACCGGCTAATTCAGAATCCAGTTTTGATGAAGACCCTAACCTCTGCCGGTCAGCTTGCTGTAACCCTTCACCTGCCGGTAAAGAGTCTTATCAAGCACACGGTTTATAAACAGTTCTGTGGTGGAGAATCGCTTAAGGAAGTAATGGAGGTGGTAGATAAGCTGGACGATGAACATGTTTACACCATGCTGGACTATGCAGCCGAAGCTGAAGAAACAGAAGTAGGCTTTGAGCAGGCTCTTAACCAGATCCTCAATAACATTGCCATTGCCCGCCACAGCCATGGCATTGGTGCCATCAGCATAAAAATGAGTGCCCTGGGCCACCGCGGCATTTTTGAGAAATATGCTGTTGATCGCAATGCGCTTAGCCAGGAAGAAGAAATCTCCTATGAGCTCACCTGCAGAAGACTGGATACCATCTGCGAATATGCAGCCGATGCAAACGTTGCCATCTACATTGATGCAGAAGAAAGCTGGATTCAGGAACCCATTGATACCCTTACCGAGCAGATGATGGAGCGCTACAACCGCAAACAGTGCATTGTTTTCAATACCCTGCAGATGTACCGGGCCGACCGGCTGAATTACCTGGAAGAGCTGCTGGAGCGTGCCAGAGAAAAAGGATTCATATCTGGCATCAAACTGGTACGGGGTGCCTATTGGGAAAAGGAAAGAGAGCGGGCACATGCCATGAAGTACACCTCTCCGGTATATCCCACCAAGGAGAAAACCGACGAAAGCTTTAATAAGGCCGTGATGATGTGCCTGGTAAGGCTGCCCCATCTGCACCTTTGCCTGGCTACCCACAACCAGGAAAGTATACAGCTGGTAGTTCGTGAAGTTACCCGCTGCAAGCTTGAAAAATTCAGAAGTCACCTGCACTTCTCTCAGCTCTACGGCATGAGCGATAACCTTACATTTGCCCTGGCGAAAGCCGGTTTTAACACCTCTAAATACCTGCCTTATGGCGAAGTAGACAAAGCCCTGCCCTACCTGATCCGGAGAGCAGAAGAAAACACTGCTATTTCCGGCCAGATGAGTCGTGAACTGCAGCTGTTAAAAGAAGAACTCAGAAGAAGGAAACTTGTATCGTAGCAGGCAGTGCCTGCTGCTGCTCTAAGCTGCAAACTTTGATTCATACTAAACACAAAAGATTAATTATATGAATACCATAAGAATAAGCAGAGTTTTCAGGTTTGATGCCTCGCATGCCCTGCAAACCAGCAACGGCAGCTGCAAGCCTATCCACGGCCATTCTTATACGCTAACGGTAACTCTTCTGGGAGAACCAAGGCAACAGGCCAATGATCATAAAAAAGGCATGGTTATCAATTTCAGCGACCTAAGCAGCCTGGTAGAGGCATTTGTGATCAAACCATGGGAGCATGCCCTTCTCCTGCACCAGAATGCACCCGCGGGATTAATAGAGAGCTGGAAAAAAATCGATAAGAAGCTGGTGCTTCTTCCCTACCAGCCAACCTGCGAAAACCTGCTGCTGGATATTCGTGATATCCTGCAGGAACATCTGCCCCAGGACTCTATTTTACACAGCTTAAAACTGGCTGAATCAGAAAATGCTTTTGTGGAGTGGCATGCAAACGATAACAATTTTGTAGGATACCACGATCCGGAAGCAGATAACGCAGTAAATGTATTTGTACAGGACTGTTTGCAGAAAGCAAATGCTGCTGACTGGTGATTACTATAGAAATTCTCTTCATATATGGTAACATAATTAAGCTCCGGATTTATAATTCGGGGCTTTTTGCTGTTGTTTGATCCGTTTTATCTATATGATGCACGTCTGGGCAGGGGGTGGTGCAGCGGTGGACTTAGCCAGCAGGAGAACGAGCCGGGAGATTTGGGACTGCACAGACCTGACCCGGCAAAAGACTAAGCGGGAGTGCCAGGCAGAGCAGGCTCCCATCAGCGGGAATATGGAGCAGCTGGCAGAAGGGTCCTACAGGAGGTACCATTAAAAAACTTAAACCCGCCGGCTACCACACCGGCGGGTTCTCCCTTAAACTACCACTTGCTTATAGCTTCTAAGCCAAACTATAAGTCTTTCCGGATAAAGATCCGTTTAGCTAACATCAGGGGCAGGAGTGTCCAGCCCAGCATGAGCAGGCAGGCATACAGTACGCCAGTGAAGTTGCTAAAAAGGTTTTTATACAATGCGCCTGTATAACCCATCAGCGCAGATACATCAATTTGCAGTAATACCAGCACCCGGCCCAGGTCTATCGGGTTGAGAGAGAGCATAACCAGCGAGAATTTATCAAGCGGATAGTCGCTGAAGTAGAAGAGCACCATCATTACCAGCCCATCGTACAGCAGGCTAAAGTAAAACCAGAGCAGCAGGGCCAGCCCAATGCCTTTTGCTTTATCGCTGGTGAGCACCGAAGCAAGAAATGCCAGTGCTACAAAGATAAAGGTTAGAAAAAGACCTGCTGTGATCAGGTATATACCAGCAGCTCCGCTTTGGATAGCACCGCTCCCAAAGAGCAGCAAGGGTACGCCCACGCCGATCAGAAAAGCGCTTGCCAGAGATATAGACACGCCCAGATACTCGCTGTAAAAGATCTTTTGCCGGTTTACAGGCTGTGCTACCAGTAGCTCTATAAACTCCTGTGAGTTGTAAAAGTGAATGGTGGCAAATATAATACTGATGAGGGGCACTACCAGCAGCACCACATTCAGCAGGCTAAGCACTGCTTTGGCAGGATCGTGCTCCAGCTGGAACATGCCCAGCGACATGACCAACAGAAAAAGGGTATAGCCCAGCACAATGCGGTTGCGCAAAATGTCGTAAAGCACGTATTTAATAACCTTATCCATATCAGTAGGTGATTAATTTGGAAATGGCTTTGCCCAGGCGGGCTTCGCCGGTTTCTTCTTTGATAGAGGCAATGCTGCGATAAAAACAGAGTTTACCGTCCATCATGCACAGTATATCGTCGGCTACCTCTTCTATCTCACTCATTATATGTGAGCTGATGAGGATCAGCTTGTCCTTCCTTTTCTCTTTCAAGATTTTGGCCTTCAGGATCTCGGAAGAGAGCGGATCAAGCCCGGCAGTTGGTTCATCGAGAATGAGCAGATCTGGCTGAAACAAAAAGGCCAGCGCAGCACTTACCTTTTGCTTCATACCGCCTGATAATGCGCCCAAGCGCTTATTGTACATCTTATGAATATTGTACAGGCCAATCAGCTCTTCGTCCAGCTCCGGAGCTTTGCGAATATCCTTCATCATATCGAATAGCTGGCGCACCTTCATGTTTTCTGGAAAGTGACTGATCTGTGGCATGTAGCCAATCTTACTGCGGTACTCCCACTGCCTGAGCACCAATTCATCATCTACATAGATCTGGCCGCTGTCGGGATGCACAATACCCAGCAGGCATTTAATGGTAGTGGTTTTTCCTGAACCATTGGGGCCGATAATAGAAACTACCTGCCCCCGCTCAAACTCAACAGAAAGATCGCGGAGAACCTGAATCTTGCCGTAGCTTTTATTTAAGTTTTTTATAGAGATCATTTGATTCCGATTTGAAATTCCATTTAGGACTATCGTCCTATTATATCATTTCTTAAAGATAACCCCAGAAATAGTACAGTCGACCTATTGCTTTACAACTTTACCATTGATGGTTTATCGTCCATCAGCTTTTCAGGAGTAAAAGCGGGAAATACTTTTTCCACGGCGTCCATCAGGTCCACAATAAAGCTCCTCATGAACATAATGGAGGAGGGCACTTTTTCCACCACCATAGAGTACAGGCTCACCGGGCGGTAGGGCACATCGCCTACCTTATCTTTATCAAGGTCGTAACCCTGGTATTTATCCCAGTAGTTGCCAGAAAAGTGGTTGAGCTGAATATTGCCATTAGTGGCAACATCGAAGGTATTGCCGATAAAATTATTTAGTCTGAAAGTATCCTCTGCACAGCTGGAGAGCAGGCGCACAGCCCAGCCATTTCCATTGAATTCATTTTTCAGGATATCAAGTTTGGATGATCCTTCCATGTAGATACCGGTGGTATTCCTGGTGAAAGTATTATAGGCAATGGTGCTTCGGCTGATTTCCTTTAGCAGCAGGCCATAGGCAGCGCTGCCCCAGTTTTGCTCAAAGCGGTTATGCTCCATAATGATGTTTTTGGTATACATTACCGCCACACCGGCCCCATTTTTCCTGAAGGTGTTGTAGCGGTAGATGTTGCCATCGGAGAACATAAAGTGCAGCCCGTAGCGAAGGTTGTTTTCGCTGATGTTGTTATTTGCTGTGCTTTGCTTTACAAACTCCAGGTAAATACCATCGCGGTGGCCGGACACATTATTTCTCTCGATCCTGGCAAGGTCACAGTACCAGAGATGAATGGCATTGCCGGAAGATGTCTCTGTTTTGCCTTCTCCCCTTACCACATTATTGGTGATGCTGCAGCTATCGGACCTTTGAAGATAAATACCGAAATAGGCATTCAGTATGGTGTTATCTTCAATTTTTACATAGTTACTTTCTACTACTTTGATGGCAGCAAAATCTTTTGTGTAGCTTACCTCCACGTTTTTAAACGTAAAGCCTTTTACCAGTACCCTGCTGCTGTGAATGGTCAGGATCTCACCCTTCATGTTTCCATCTATCACAGGATTGTTGATTCCAATCAGGCTGATAGGTTTATCAATAAGGATGTTACGCTCCTGGTACACGCCCTGCTGCACCAGTACCCGATCTCCGGGCTTAGCAGCTGCTACAGCGGCGGTAATTGTTTTATAACGGTTGTCTGGTCCTACGGGCAGGTCTGCAGCGCCGACCGACTGAACTGGTAAAAGCCAGAGCAGCAGGCTAGCCAAAAGCAGACAGATTGGTCTAATATAGCTTTTCATGATTCTTAACAGCTTGCAGTACTTCAGACCAGTTTAATAACCTGCCCTCGTAGGTTTGCTGAAAGTCTTCAGCGACTGTTGGTGATGAAATAGCCGTTAGGTACATGCCCATGGGGCTGGGCAGCTTTTCGCTCTGCAGGTAAAGAACCTGATCTGCTGCAACCAACGTTTCAGGCTGGTTAAAGTCCGTTACCAGCAGCATGGCTACTTTTTCCTGCAAACCCTCCTGCTGATGGAGGTAATCTGCCATGCATTCAATAGAATCGAAGAAAAAAGCCTTGCCCGTCTTTGTTACAATTTCAGCACCGTAGCGGTTGTCGCTGATCGTCATTTTGCAATGCTCACAGCCTACCTGGCCATAGGCAATGGGCTGAGGCTCGGGGCTGCAGCCGGTTAAGCTGCCCAAACCCAGCAGGAGGCCCAAGCCAATACCATAAGAAAAACGTTTGGCAGTCCCAGTTGGCTTCAGCCTAAGCTTCTTTCCGGAAAAGAACTCTATATACACGGCAAAGGCCGCTAAAACCATAGGAATGGCCAGTCCCAGGCTACCCAGCGCCGGCAGTGATAGGGCATGGAAATTAAGCAGCTGCTTTGGACCGATCAGTGGGGGAATGTAGGCCATTCCCGGTATTTTGATAGGTGCATGCGGATCCAGGTTGGTGCCAAAATCTACCAGCCAGAGGTAAAAGTCTATAAGACCGGCAGTGCCCGCAATCACTAAGAGGCCCAGCCAGCCGGCCAGTAAATATTTATTTTTGAAGAAGGCTACCAGCAGTCCTGTAACCATTAATCCATAGACAACCAGGGGCATAATTTCCAGCTCTTTAAAGGAAGATTCCTCTATTGGCTTCATGCCGATGTAGTGGTTCAGGATGTTAAAGTTCTGCAGGGTATATTCGGTATTACCTGCAATTTTGTTAACCCAGATATGCATTTCCAGGCCTTCAGGGTACTGAGGGGCCTGCAGATAGATCTTCCACATGGGGAAGAAGAAAAGCAGACTCATGGACAGCGCCCCCAGCAGTAATAAGATTCTTGAAAATTGGCTCATGGCGCTAAAATTTAAATGGTAGATAATAAGGGAGAAAAAGGCAGGAGCGGTGGCTTAAACCCCTCCTGCTTTATTATTGCTCTTGTTACAGTGCCGGCTTTTGCTTGCCAGTCCAGAATTTCAGAGGAGTTTTCACACCTTTTGGAGATACCCGCACATATCCCTGCATTTCCTGGTGTAGCGCAGAGCAGAAGTCGGTACAGTACATCGGGAATATACCGGGTCTGGTTGGCACCCACTTCAGGGTTTGGGTTGCACCCGGCATGATCAGCAGCTCGGCGTTGTTAGCGCCCATGATGGCAAAGCCATGAGGTACGTCCCAGTCTTGCTCCAGGTTGGTTACGTGGAAGTAAACGGTGTCGCCTACGTTGATGCCTTCGATGTTATCTGGCGTCATGTGGCTGCGGATGGCTGTTTGGTACACCCGTACTACGTTGCCGTTTTTCTCAACCCTGGCTTCTGATTCTTTACTTGCCTTATGAGGGTGGGTGTTATCTTCCAGCTTATAGAACTTCACACTGTTAGGTGCCACTTTCTCGGCAGGAATTACCTGGGCGTAGTGCGGTTCTGCCACGGTTGGGAAGTCAAGCAGCAGTTTCATTTTTTCGCCGCTGATGTCGATGAGCTGTGCAGAGTGAGCAAGCTCAGGTCCGGTAGGCAGGTAGCGGTCTTTGGTAATCTTGTTCATGGCGATCAGGTATTTGCCATAAGGTTCTTTTGTATCACCTCCGGGAATTACCAGGTGACCTACTGAATAATATACTGGAATTCTGTCTTTAACAGTAAAGTCATTCAGGCTCCACTTCACTACTTCAGAAGATACAAACATAGAAGTGTATGCGTTGCCTTTACCATCAAACTCTGTGTGCAATGGCCCAAGTCCTGGCTCTTTCACTTCAGCAGCAAGCACTGATTCATATTTCAGCACCGGAATACCCTTGATGTCGCCATCGAAATCTTTATTTTCAATAGCTTTTTTCATTTTAGAGAAAGAATGCACAGGAATTACAGAGGCAAGCTTACCACTTACTACCATGAACTCACCGCTGGGATCTACGTCGATACCGTGTGGAGATTTAGGCACAGGGATCAGGTAAACCATGCCGGGGCAATCTGCAGGATCCAGGAACCTTACGGTTTTCTTCACCTCTGATTTGGCAATGTGGCTGCTCTTATCCAGCTTGTTATGGTGGTAGTTAGCAGGCATTTCTTTGGCCTTGCCTTCTTTCACATATTTCTCAGCCAGTTTCCAGTTAATGGCTGCCAGGAAGTCCTTGTCGTACTGAGAAGCACCGATCTCTTTCAGGGTACCAGCTCTCTCGGTATTATAGGTAGTAAAGAAAAGCCAGTCGTTTGATGGGCCTTTGCCACCGTTGGCGAGGTCATAGTCAAAACCAGGCATCAGGATTTGGAAGTCCAGGTTCATATCGCCTGTTTCTTTGTCTACTTTAATGAAAGAAAGTGAACCTTTGAATTTTTCGCCATAATTCTCCAGAGATTCCTCATTTGGTGAGCCGTCTTCGTTGATGGGAACGCTGAAGCGGGTACCGGCTACTACATACTCGTTGTTGTTGGTTGGGTATGGAGAGCAGTGGTTACCGGCGCTGTTTGGGATTTCGAGGATTTCAGCAGTTTCAAAAGTTTTCAGGTCGATACGTGCTACACGAGGGGTATTATTGGCGTTAACAAACAGCCAGCGGCCATCAGTCATGCCATCGGTACGAGAGAGCTTGGGGTGATGCAAATCGTCCCAGGGCACCTGACCAAAAGATGTGCTCAGCATGGCTTTAGATTCTTCTGAATAGCCATAGCCATTTTCAGCATGCTGTGTAAATACAGGTATGATTTTCAGCAGGCGACCGGAAGGCACACCGTAAACGGATACCTGGCCATTGTAGCCACCCGATAAGAAAGCATACAGCTCATCATGCTTACCTGGCTCTACATATACTTTGGAAGCTGCATCGCTGCTCATCAAAGATGCCTGTGCGGTGTTTACATCTCCGGTATTGCAGCTCTGCAGGAAGGGCACTGCCGCCATTGCCATCAGCAAAGCAGCTTTCGGTGCGTGTTGTTTAAGGGATTGTATTGCTTTCATAGCAATAAGATTTAATTTGTTGCTTATATTAATTAGTGGTATCGAGTTGGCGGAAGTATTCCAGCATGGCACGGGCATCCTGCTCGGTCACATTCTGGTTAGTCATTTGCGTTAAGTGCTCGGCCAGCAGCTTTTTAGCGGTAGGATCCTTCTTGGTCATCTCTTCAGGATTGATGATCATGTTCATGATCCACTCGGGCTGGCGGCGTTCTGTTACACCTGCAAGGCCTGGCCCCACTACCTTTGTGTTATCTGTGCGGTGGCAGGCAGAGCATTTGTTATCAAAAAGCTCCTGTCCTTTAGCTGCCAGCGCAGGGTCAAGTTCTCCAAGATTTACATTCTTCACCGGGCCAATGCCTTTGCCATCATCAACAGGAGTTGCTTCCTCGGTTGATGTACCTGTGGTGCTTGCTTCTGCTTTTTTGTCGCTTCCGGAAGAGCAGCTCATAACAAAAAAGCAGCCCAGGGCCAGCAGCATTAAACTGCTCAGGCGGTAGATGCTTTTTCTGTTATTTTCTGAAGCCGGATTTTTCCTTGCCGTTTTCATATAGTTTATTGTTTAGCGTTTTGGGCAGTTTCACCCTGATGTCTGTTACAAAACTAGCTCAGGGACTTAGTAGAAAAAAAGACATTTATCTCTTTTATTCATGATTTATATCATGTTTTATCATATAGGTATAGGGGAACTTTGAGCTATCAAAAGGCAGACAATGCCTCTGTTGCCATGAAACAGCCTTTTTACCTGTACCTGGTAATTGTAAGCCTGCTCCTCCAGATTGGGGGTAACAGCCTACTGGTGATGCATTACAGCTTAAACAAGGCGTACATCACAAAGCAGTTCTGCGTGAATAAACAGAACCTCCAGCTGGCATGTGAGGGCAGTTGTCACCTGCAAAAACAGGCAAAGCAGCTGGATGAGAATACAGCGTCGGGAAAAAGCAAGCAGCTGAAAGTAAATGCAGAAGTAGTATGGATGTATCAGAAGTTCTCCTCCCTGTCGCTAGACATTCCACCCGTGGTGCTGATTCAGTTTTTTTCGGCTTATGGTTCTTTTTACATTAGCCCGCTGGGCACGGATTTCTTTCACCCGCCCAGGCAGGAGGCCTAAGTACAGGCTTGCTGCCTGCTCCGGCAAGCATTGCCCCTATACCGGGCTATGCACCTATGCGCCACAGGCGCTTCAAAAAGAATCACTCATAAAAAGAACTAATCATGAAAAATATATTTGTGGTCACTGCGCTGCTGCTGGGCCTTCTGTTTGGCGGATTTACTACACAGGCCTGTGATAAAGGCTGCACCATGGGCGGAAATTACATGGGTATTCTGCCCCAGTTCAACAAACATTTTGTTGGCATGCGCTACAATACCCGCAGCTACACCCTTACCGGCACCCACACCCATATGATGAATGGCATGCCTCACACCCATTCTGTTATTACCGAAGAGCAGTACAGCACCATGGAAGCCTGGGGCCGCTTCTACCCCACCCGCCGCATCCAGCTGTTTGCTTTTGTGCCTTATGTCATGAACAGGCAGACTACAAACGGCAGCAGCATTCACCAACAGGGGCTGGGCGATATTAGCCTGATGGCAAACTACAGCCTGATTAATACAGGAGACAGCGCAGGCCACACCTTTAAACATACTTTGCAGGTGGGTGGAGGGGCAAAATTGCCTACAGGCGCTTATGGTGCCAGGCATAATGATGAAGTACTTCCTGCCCATATGCAGGCCGGCAGCGGTAGTGTAGATGTTTTGCTAAACGCCTTGTATACCGTTCGGTACAAACAAACAGGCCTTAGTACCGATTTTACCTATCGTTTTAATGGCGAAGGCAAAAATAGGTACCAGTTTGGCTACCGTTACAGTGGATCTACCAACCTCTTTTACTGGCATAAAGCAGGGGCCATATCGCTGCTACCCAGCGCCGGTTTGTACTACGAGAAAGCCAAACCAGACTCTTATCATGATCAGCACAAGATGCAGGGCGGCGGCGGAGCCCTTTTCAGTAACCTGGGACTGAATGCATACTACCGAAATTTTGCGGCTGGTGCCACCTGGCAGCTGCCTCTGGCCCAGCAAAATGAGCAGCACATTACCAGCGCCAACAGCCGCACCCAGTTCAGCATTAGCTATATGTTTTGATCGATCAACTGTCACCAGGGAGAATGCCAAAGCGGCTTAAAAAGCAGGCATATACATCAGAAAAAAAAATACATGAGTCATCCCGAATTTTCTAGTAACTAAGATTTCTATAAAAACGGCCTCTGCAGATCTGTAGAGACCGTTTTTATTAGCAGTACAGCCTTTGCGAACGCAGCGAAGCGGAGTGCGGGGGCCGCCCCGCGGCAATCTGGCTTCTATGCGTGTAGATGCCAGATTGCCGCTTCGGCGGTCCTCCTCGCAAAAACAGACCATAGAATACAAAAAAGGCTCTGGATGTTCTTCCATAGCCTTTTTTGTTAAAGATTCACTCTAAATAAAATTCGAGATGACTCATGTATAATATACAAGGAATTACATCCATCCATCAAAACCTGCTTATCGTTTTACTGCACCCTCCTTCGTTCTTCTTCAGAGCCTGATTTGATAGATGCATCCTTTAATTTGTTGTTTCCAAAGCTCCTTGCATAGGTTAATCTTAGGCTTTGGAAGTGAGCATCATAAATACTGAAGCTTAGGGAATTTGCCTCCGGGATCCGGGATTCGAGTTTCCAGTAATTTGTATAGAACACATCATCCACAGACAAACTTAGGGTTCCATTATTGTTGTTCAGCTTTTTCTGAATTCCTACATTCAGGGAACCGAAAGGCTGTAACTGCCACATTCCCCAAACCATCTTTGATTCATAAAACCCCGACACCTCCAAAGAAAATTTCCTGGGAAGTTTTATGCTGTTGACGAGGTTTAAACTGTAGTTATACAAACTTAGCGTTACATTATTTTCAAGATGTGTGGTTTTCAAATCACGATAGTAAGCATTTGCGTTTGCCTGTATTTCCCACCACCTTGTAATTGTCCAGGGAACAGATAATGCCAGCCCCCATAACTTCTGGTATTCCAGGTTCTGCGATCGGAATGTTTGTTTTTTTGTAGCGGGATCGATCTCAGGCTGAAAATTAGCTATTTCATTTTTTGAATCGCTATAAGATAGCGTAATCGCAGACTGTTTGATCCTGAAGTTCATGTTATACCCATCTGTTATAGCAGGCCTGAGGGCGGGATTTCCTGAAAAAAAAGTATTCAGGTCTAAGAGGTAAACAAAGGGAGCCATATCGTTGAAGGTAGGCCTGGTTATTCTTCTTGAATAGCTAAGGAAAAGCTCTGTCTGCTCACTCAAAGATTTTCTGAAGAACACGCTTGGGAACAAATTACCAAAATTCCTGTCTACAACGCCCTGCTCCAGCTGGGTGCTGATATAGGTGCTGGTGTGCTCGTACCGCAGGCCTGCATTTAGCTGCGTGGTTTTATTGATACTCCACTCTGCAGACACATATGCGGCAGTAATTTTTTCATCAAGCTTGGCCTCCACTGTCAGTTCCGGATCTACCCTCCTTAATCCGCCTTCTGTGTAGCTTACTTCCACATCATTTCTAAAAGTGGAAAGTGCGCCTTTAACACCTGCTTCTATTTTAACAGTAGCCAGCGGCTGGTAGGTATAATCTACATTTGCCACTTTAAAGTAGATAGGAGTTTCTTTGTTGATGTCTATTATTTGAAGTGTACTAAGTTTCCTTTCCGGATAGTAGGATTCGTTATGATAATCAGATGGATTAAGGTTATGGTAATTCAAAAAATCGAGATCAAATCGTAGTCTGTTTTTTTCATTGAATGAATGGCTAAGGTTAATATTAGCCGTAAAGCTTTGCCATCTGTTCAGCTCCCGGATATTAATAGCTGCCGTACGAGACGAATCTGGCGCTATCTGATCCCTTAACTGGGTAAGGGCTTTTTGTTTATAATGTCTCTGGTAAAGCGTTACCAAAACGCCTACACTTGTACTTTTGCTGATATTGAATTCGGCCCCGGTTCTGAAATTTTGTACAGTTGTGTAGGGTTCTCGTTCTGTTATCGAATTAAATGCAGTTGTAAATCCAGCATCCGCGATCCGGAGCCTGTTATCCCAGGACTCCTTATTATGATCGTAAAGAATAGAATAATCTGTAAAGAAGGAAAAGTTTCTTCTTCTGTGATTTAAATTGAAATTGGCCCCCAGGGTTTCTGCGCCATTCATCCCTGCTGTAGCACCATAGTTACCGTTGGTTCCAAAATCCGCGTTTTCTACCATTACAATATTGATCATGCCTGCGGTGCCCTCTGCATCATATTTGGAGGGTGGACTGGTTATAAATTCTATCTTCTCTACATTTGCAGCACTCATGCCATCCAGCATTTGTATTACAGCATCTAATGGGAGCCTTGATATTTTATTATTAATCATGACGGTAACCCCACTTTTCCCATTCATGCTGATAGAGCCATTTTGTTTATTTACATTGATACCCGGGGATTTGCGAAGCACCTCCAGCACAGAGTTTCCGGCAGCCGTTATACTATTTTGCACATTCACCACAAGCCTGTCTACCTTTTGTTCATAGAGAGGTTTTTGTGCCTCAACAACTACCTCTCCCAATACTTCGCTGCTTTCCTGAATGTTGATGGTGCCCATATTAAGCAGCGGCTCAGTGCTTAGCTGTACGGATGAATAATGAGGTAAATAACCAAGCATGGAAACAGCAATGATGTATTTACCTGGATCTATTTTCTCTATCAGGAAACCCCCAGCATTATTAGCAACCTGCCCCTGCACCAGGGCAGAGTCTGTTGCATTGAGCAAAAGCACATTGGCATAGGCAACTGGCTTTTGCATGCCATCCTGCACCTTACCTGTAATACTAAACTGCGCAAACAGCTGCGCACAGAAGCTACTATTCAAAAAGATGGGGAGAACCAGGTAAAAGATTTTTTTCATAACAGAGCTTTCAGGGTTTGTACATGATTGAATCCAACATAGCCTTCAGTAGCATGAGCTACCAACCCAACAGTGGCGCTACCAGAGGTATTACAACAGCTGCTAGGAGAAGGGATGCCGGAAGGATTCCCGGTACGCTCTTTTGAGCATGGCACTGGCGCTGCTATTATTGACAATGTCCATGCTGCTTATATTGACAGTGATGGGAGATTGTGTCCGGAAAGCAATATCGGCGTAGATAACAGCTGCAGTGCTTTTATAAGCCTCTTCTAAAGTTACGGCAATGCCTTTTTCCGACCTGTTCCTGATGGCTGTGGCGAATTCAATAAACAAGCTCTCTATGGCCTTCATCGCTTTTGGCATAAAGCTTGGGTCAGCATTAAAACGGATGTCGCCATTTACTATTTTCGCTGATCCGTCGGCGGGATATACTTCCCAGCCAATGTCACCTGCAAAAATGGTAGCCTTCTCGCCGTAATAGTAAACACCAATGTTGGTCTCAGGCCTGTCAGAAGTATATCCCCATGATTTGTGCGACCAGTATACGGGCTTTCCGGCAAAGTCAAATTTAACATCCAGGTAGTCGGGGTTATCGTGTGTAAAGTTTTTAATGGTACCTCCCATGGCGGTAATGCTATCGGGCAGTTCCAGGTCTAAAACTTTCCTGATGTTGTGGATGTAGTGAATTCCCCAATCTGCCAGGATACCCCTGCTGAAGGCATGCTGGCCCCGCCATGCCCAGGTCTCACCATCGGGGCTTGTCATAAATTTGACCTTTGGTGCCGGGCCGCAAAAAGCTTCATAGTCTAAGGTAGGAGGAATTGCTTTTTCTACCAGTGAGCCTTCGTTGTGGTTAATGTTGGCTTTCGCCTGAAGAATTTCGCCTGCTGCGCCACTGTTAATGTAGGCTTTTACCTGGTCATTGGTATCAAACTTCACTCTCGGAAAATCAACTGCTACAATGTTGCCGGCCTTTTGATGCGCCTCCAGCATCTTTTGCCCTTCACGGATATCATAGCTTACCGGTTTCTCCAGAAACACATCCAGTCCCTTCTGGCAGGCTGCAATAAACTGCAGGGCATGCCAGTGGGTGGGTGTTACAATTGCCACTGCCTGCAGGCCGGGCACTTCATACATCTCCAGGTAAGAGCTGAATAGTTTAGGTTTTGGATTGCCTGCCTTAACAACAGCATCGGCAGTTTTCTGAAGTGCAGTTGCATCAACATCACAAAGGGCCAGGATGTTAAACCTGCCGGAGGATAGAATATTGGGCAGCAGGATGTCTCTTCCCCACCAGCCTGTGCCCAGGATGGCCAGGTTTATTTTATCTTCTTTTGACCAAACGCTAAAAGGCATCATCAGGGCGCCTGTTGCTAAAGCACTTGTCTTTAGAAAATTTCTTCGTTCCATAGAGGTATATTTTTATTGAATTCTGGCAGAGCCCTTGATTATTTTTGATTTAAATAAGCCATGGCCACTTTTCTTTGGTCTAATGGAATTTCTGCATCAGCTGATATATTCATCAGGGATGCGTAGTATTCGTTTGCCTTCTGCTTATTACCGGAAAGTTCAGCCGCCTGTGCTGCTCCATAAATACTGTTCAATCTGCCTGGGCTTCTGGCTAAGGCAGCCTCGTACTGAAGAAGGGCTTCTGCAGGATTGTTAAGCGCTAACAACATATCTCCCAGTAATTCTACCGCGGGAAGTAATTCACCAGGGGTAACGGCATGTTTTTCTGTAGTGGACTCAAGCGCTGCTGCTGATTTCATGGTGGCCAGGGCTTCCTTTCTATTACCTTTTGCATAAGCGAGCCATGCCTTAACCGTATTTTTCTGAATATCTATTTGCTTCACCCAGTATGGATTAGTGGTAGCCTGCTGAAGTTCCGCCAGCTTTTGAATGGCGGCTGCGGCTACTTCAGTCTGTCCACTTCTTGCAGCACCTACCCCCCTGGTAAAATAGATGAGGGCTTCGCTTTCAGGGAATTGTTCCCAGGGAAAATACTGATGCTCCCAAACTTCTATGTTTGCTGCCCCCTCCCAGTCTTGTCTCTCCATGCAATATCTACTCTCCATGGCTGCAAGTGCATAGGCTGTTATAAAGTGCTGTTGAAAGGGCTGGTTCAGTCTTTTGTACTCAACTACGATCCTTCTGGCTTTTTTATCTTCCCCTCTTTGCAGATGGGAATACACCATATAATCTAAGGCATGAAAATAATGCATGGATACATTGCCTTGAAAAGGATTGGCTAATGCTGCTTTTGCCGACCGGGAATTCCAGTCAATAGATTCTTTCCACATACCCTGCCTGGTAAAAATATGGGTAGGCATGTGGAGTGCATGCGGTATTTCCGGGGCAATTTTGCCATAGTTGTTGGCTACATCAATGGCTTTTTTACCCAAAACCGGATTATCATAAGCATGAATCGCATAATGAAATCCGCCGGGGTGGTCAGGAATCACCTGTAGTACCTCTTCGGCCAGATTGCCTGCTTTCACCTGATTTTTATAAGTTTTATCACCAGGATCTGCTGTAGCGATTAAGCTTAATGCATAAAAGGTTTTAATTTCCGTATCATCAGGATAGCGTTCGAAGGCTTTTTTCCAGGATTGTTCATAGCTTTTGAGCCTTTCCTGCTTAGTTTTGTTAAGCTCACCCTGATAGAATGCTGCCAGGGCATTACCATAGGCTTTTTCCTTTTCATTTGTAGCAAGACTTGATGCTGTTTGCGATAACTCCCCTCCCAGCTTAAGTTGTTCTTCACTGGGTGTATCTGGCCAAACAGGATGAATAAAGGTGAGTGCCTTGCCCCAGTGCCCCCAAAAACACGCTGGTTCTTCTTGTATGACCCTGTCAAAAACTGCTTCTGCTTCGGTGTAAGTCATGTGATGGACGAGTGCAAGACCATACGAAATAAGGGTATCCATTCTTGCCCCACACCCATCTGTAAACTGTACGGTACCACATAGCGGAACATCTCCTAGAACAGGAAGCTTTCCAAGCAGTAAAGTTTCCTCTTTTTCAGCTTTTGGGGTGCAGGAGCACAATAGAATTCCTACAAAAGCTATGATAAAATTACAGGATGTTAGGCACATAATTTTCTGCAGGCCCATAGAAGGTAATAGATGATTTTTCATATTGTCTTGGAATTTCTAATGTGTTATGCTATTCTTCTGCCCAGTAATCAATTACCTTAACATCAGCTACAATTGGTGATGCCACTCTGATCAGTTCATCATGCTGAGGTGTTTTTTCATAAGATTTAATGTCTTCCCTGGAAGCAAAGCTCAAGACATAGAAGTGTGTCTCCTGCTCAACTTGCTCATCCGCAATCTCGATTCCCCACTCAAAATCTTTTACCAAGCGCTCTTTTGAGAGACTGGTAAATGCCTGATCAACGGCCTGAATACTATCAGCAGATGTTCCTGCCTTAAAAGTGATGATAACAACATGCCGTAAAGGTTTTGATGGCAATGGGTTAGATTGTGCATTAGCCTGCATAACTATAGAGAGAACAGCCACTAGAAACATGGTAATGGATAGTAATTTTTTCATAGTTTGATCAGGTTTGATTTATCTGGTGCTTTTACTACTGTATGATTTGATTTCTGAAACCGGTAAGAGGCTTTTCTTAAAAGCAGCTCACATGCGACTGCTGTTACTCCAAAATAATCATCAAAAAAGGCTAATACTACAGTGGCTGAGTAGTTGGAGGAATTGAATGATTCATTAACGACCTGGGTGAGCAGTTGGAGAAACACATTAGTTGTAACTCTATTCTGCATTTCGGTTTTGGCCACGGGTCTTTGATGAAGCCAATCTTGGGAAATATAGAAGCAGATTTCTAACCAAATATCTTCAGCAGCGAATCTTTGCGGCTGCGGGATACCATTACGGAAGAATCATCGCTCATGATCAAATAGCCGCCTTCCCCCCGCACATAGCGTACAATTTCATTCAGGTTAGCGATATACGAATGGTGTACCCGCAGGAACGGATGCCCCTCCAGGAGTTCCTCTATTTCTTTAAGGGTGCGGGAGACCAGTATTTTCCTGCCCCCTTTCAGATAAATGTGTGTGTAATTACTATCAGATTCGCATTTAAGGATTGACTCCAGGGGTACCAGCTCAAAACCTGTCTGGGTAGGAAGGGCAATTTTCTGCAGAATACCCTGTTTATTCGCCAGCTTTTCCATCAGCACGCTTAATTGCTGTGTTAATATTGTACTCTGATCCTGTTGGTGCCGTGCCTTTGCCACTGCCTTTTGCAGCTCGTCCTTATCAATGGGTTTTAAGAGATAATCCAGCGCACTGAAACGGATCGCTTTGATGGCATAGGCATCGTAACCGGTAGTAAAGATTATTTCAAAGGAGATCTCGGGCAATTGCTGAAGCATATCAAAGCCATTCATCAGGGGCATCTCCACATCCAGGAATACCAGCGCCGGCTTTTGCTCCCTGATTGCCTTTAGCCCTTCTGCCGCAGAGCTGCACTGTGCCAGCAACTGTACTTCCGGGCAATATCTTTCCAGCTGAATGGATAATGTCTCCCGGCAGTGCTTCTCATCATCTATAAGTATGGCCCTGATCATAAGGATGCATAAAAAGATTAAAAAAGTGCATGTAAGCGGCAATCAGAGTTTACAGCGGAATTTTTAGCAAAACCTTCGTACCACAAGCCTCCCCTTCAGGGTCTACCAGGTCAATGACTTCTACAGTGGTTTCCTTTTCATTCAGGGAGTTGATGAGCTCCAGGCGATGGGAAGTAATTTGCATGCCCAGCGATTTGTTTTTGCTTGCAGATTTGCTCTTCAGCATGGCGGCCCGCTGCCTGCCAATACCATTATCGGTTATCTGGCAAAAGAGCAGTTGTTGCTCAACCCGCAGCTCAATCAGCAAATGCCCTTTGTCTGATTTGTGCATCAGACCATGCCAGATAGCATTCTCCACATAAGGCTGGATAACAAGCGGGGGTAGCTCAAGCTCTTCTACCTCCATATAGGGATCCAGCAGAATCTCGTAAGTAAACTGATTATCAAAGCGCAACACCTCCATTTCAATGTACAGTCGTAGTGCCTCCAGTTCTTTATCGAGCGAAACGGAAGTATACTGGGAATTTTGCAGGATGAGGCGAATCAGCTTTGAGAATTTGGTTAGATAATCGGAGGCTGCTTCCGATTCATTTTTAAGGATAAAACGGTTGATGGAGTTGAGGCAGTTGAAGATAAAGTGGGGGTTCATTTGTGCCCTTAACGCCTGCATCTCCAGCTCCACCATGCGACTCTGGTAGGCAGCCAGCTCCTGCTCTTTTTTTAAACGCTCCAGCTGCAGCTCGTTTTCCAGCTCTGCTTTTTCCTTTTGTACCAGCTGGGTTTGGGTTAGCTGTAACTCATGGTAAGCCTTTTCAATTTCATAGGCCTGCTCCAGCTCTCGCTCCCTGGTTTTTTCCCGCTCCTGTTGTATCAAACGGTTACGTTGCACCCGATCTACAACAGCAAAGCAGCCTAAAAATAGTAAACCATAACACCCATACGCCCACCAGGTACGCCACCAGGGAGGATTTATAATAATGGATAACAGGGCCCCTTTTTCATTCCATACACCATCATTATTAGAGCCTTTTACTTTAAATATATATTTACCAGGACCAATATCGGTATAGCTGGCCGAGCGTCGTGTACCAGCCTGCACCCACTCTTTATCTACCCCTTCCAGCTGGTAAGCATATTGATTCTTGGCAGTGCTGGTATAGTTTAAAGCCGCAAACTCAAAGGAGAAGAAGTTTTGATGGTGATCTAAGACTATTTCTTCAGACTCGCTTTTGCCGGGGAGCGGCTGGTCAAATAGCCTGAACTGGGTGATCACCACCGGGGGCACATAGGGATTTGCACGAATAGCTGCCGGATCGAAGGCATTAAATCCCCTGTTGCCACCAAAATACAGGGTACCATCTTTTCCTTTACAGGCGGCCGCTTCTACAAAAACTGCAGTATACAGCTTGCCCTGCAGTCCATCTCCCACATCATAATTAGTGAAGATTTCACTATCGGGAGAAAAGCTGGAAATACCATCGTTGGTACCCAGCCAGAGATTACCGGCATCATCCTCTAAAATGGAAAAAACGGTATTGCCTCTAAGCCCCTGTTTTTCTGTAAAACAGGTGAATGTCTCACTGGCATGGTCAAAGCGGCAAAGCCCCCCCTCGCCAGTGCCAAACCATAATTCCCCGCTGGAATCTTCATAAATACAGGGCACCGTATTGGAGCTAATACTTCCGGCCTCCTTATTATGATAGGCATAGTGGGTATATTTGCCTGTTTTGGGATCGAAGCGATCAAGTGCCTGACTCCCATGACCAATCCACAAATTCCCGTATCTATCTTCCAGTATAGACAAAGCCCAGTAATCGCTGATCCCCCTGGGATTATTGGGATCGTAGGGGTAATTGATGGTTTTACCTGTTTCGGGGCTAAAATGGATGATGCCGTTATTGGTGCCCAGCCATATATTTCCCTGCCTATCTTCATAAATCGTAAAAATTGGAGAAGCAGCGGGATTCGAAAGAAAAGTATGGGTTAAGGGGTAATGTGTAAAACGTTTCGTTTTTCTGTTATAGCGAGAGAGTACATCGCCATTTCCCACCCAAAGATTGCCCTTTCTGTCTTCCAGAATTGCACTCACTACATCACTACGCAAACTATTTCTATCTTTCGGGTTGTGTCGGTAATGCCTGAAGTCCCCAGTTAATTTATTCAATTCATTAAGGCCACCTCCCGTGGTACCTACCCATAGAATCCCCTGCTGGTCTTCGTACAGGGCTGCAATACTGTTATGGCTTAAGGAATTGGGATTGGAAGCATTGTTGCTGTATAACCTGAAAGGTTTTTTGTTGGGGTCCAGTTTGTCTACACCCGCCATGGTGGCCACCCATAGAATACCCGCCTTATCTACCAGCAAAGATACAATAGCGTTGCTGCTAATACTGCCCGGATCAGTGGGATCGTGAAAAAAAGAGGTGAAAGCCTTACGTTCTTTATCGAGTTTATATAGGCCATTAAAAGAACCAATCCAGAGATTTCCCTCTAAATCTTCCGCAAGACCAGAGATTAGTAAGCCATAAATATCAAGCGGCTGATCGGGATTTGGATTGTAGTGCGTAAACTTGCCGGTCTTTCTATCAAAAGCATTCAAAATACCAGCCTGTGTCATGATCCACAGGATACCATTATGATCTTCTAGAATACCGGTTACCGTATTGTGGCTTATGCTGTTTGGGTTGGCTGGATCGTGTCGATAATGGGTAAAACTAACCTCATCAGGTTTTCCTGGCCCGGCCGGAGTGAGGTTAAGCCGGTGCAATCCATAGGGACTACCGATCCAGAATACGCCCTTCCTGTCTTTATAGCCAACATGCAGATTGATTGAACTTTCTCCGTCCGTCCCAGTGCCTGCAAAAAGCATTCTGGCATAGTTTGTGGCAGAGAATTTCCCTGTTTTGCTATCTACCTGCCGTAAATCTCCCTCAAAGCTCCCGCCTACCCACATGTTACCTGCACCATCCTGGTTTATGGATTGTGCATATTTGAAAGCGTATGGGTTTGATACACTCTTTTCCAGGCGGGTAAACTTCTCAGTATCGGGATCGAATATGCTGGTGCCTTCGCTGGTTCCAACCCACATCTTTCCAAGGCTATCTTCCCACATCATAAATACCTGGTTTTTTGGTACCGTAGTGGAATCATAGGGATCAAACCTGTAGTTAGTAAAACCATAGCCATCGTATTTATCCAGTCCATTGCCGGTACCAAACCACAAATAGCCTTTTCGGTCCTGCATAATGTACATAACAAAGTTATGCGACAGACCATGTTCAGTAGTCAGGTGCTCGAATTGGTGATTGTTAGCCTGGTGAATTTGCGCATGGGCAAACTCTCTGCCCGGAAAAAGCAGGCACAGCAATCCTGCCAGTACAGCCAGCGGCTGACAGGCCAATGCGAACCGATCAGATGGGAGATAAACGATGTTCCACATGATCTTTTGAGAAAGCAATTTTAATATACTTATTTTCAAATATTATTATACAATATTGATATAGATATTTCTGTATATTACTAAAAATCAGTTATTTCCTGCCATGAAAAACCCGGTTGAAGGGGGTTTCCGCTACTCTTGTAAAGCTGGAAAATCCTGCCTTCATGGCCACTTCTGCCAGGGCATCATCGGTGGCAACTGTTCCCAGGGCATAGGGGCCGGAAGCAATGGCATTTGGGGTGCAGCATAGTACTGATGCTCCTGAATACACCCGCCCAACGGGGTTGAAATTTTCTTCTGTGGTTCTGCCTGCCATAGGTTCAATCACCATCAAGTCGCCATTCGGAGCGAGTGCCTGGTAGGCCTGTTGCAGAGAACCCACCGGATCGCCCATATCATGAAGGCAGTCGAAGTAGGTAATCAGATCATAGCCGGTCCCGGGAAATTTCTGGGCACTGGCTACCTCAAAAGATACCCGCTCCCCTAAACCATCTTGCTGGACATTGTGATTAGCCCTTTCTATTGAAGGTTGATGATTATCAAATCCATAAAATCGGGAGTTGGGAAAGGCTTTTGCCATAATCGTGGTAGAGATACCATGCCCGGCGCCAACATCAGCTACTTTGGCCCCATTTTTCAGCTTTTCTACCGCACCCTCAACAGCCGGCAGCCAGGTTTGCAGTAGATTTCCCAGATAACTTGGTTTAAAAAATCGTTCTGTTCCCTGGAATAAACTGTGATGGTGCTCTCCCCATAACATCCCCTCCCCGGTACGGAACCCCTGCATGATCCGCTCATCAGCTTTATTCATTGCATTGATTACCTGAAATCCACCTACTACATAATAAGGACTGTCCTCCACAGTCAGAGCTATGGCATGCTCATCTGGCAGGCTGTATTTTTTGTTGTGCGGACTATATTCTACATATCCGCTGGCAGCCTGGTTAATGAGCCATTCCCTCACGTAACGAGCATCTGTATCTGTTTTATGAGCCAGTTCTTCCGGCGTAAGAGGGCCTGCAAACGCCATGGCTTTGTACAGCCCAAGTTTATCCCCTATATAAGATAATGGGGCACTGAAAGCAGCGCCAAAATCATTTACTACTTTCCCCAAAAATGACTCTAATTTCTGCGGATCAATGGTGGGGGTTGTTTCATTCGTTACCGCTGTTTGTGATTGTTTTTCCATGATGCTGATAATTTGGGATTCTATAAAAAGTGAGAGTTAGGATCTGCAACACTACTACAATAGTGCTCCTGCCGACCTGGTAAAGCGGGTCTTTACGTTGTAGATGGCTTAAAAAAAGCTCCAGAAAGTTGTGTTCATATCTAGTGTAGTCAAAGTACGGAATGTACCTGGCCTACAAAACCGGGAATGAGCAGTTAACGAAATTCAGAAGTAAATCACTAGCCTGATTGAGTAATCAGCCCTACCGCAAGAAGTTCTAAAGCCACCATCCAGTTTGAATGAATTCAGCAGCCCTGTTACTTTTTCTCCTCTGAGAAAAAGAATAAATCAGGAATAAAAGATAAAAATATCTTTTATTCCTGATTTATGTCATGTTCTGGAAAAAGTTTAGGTGAGAACTTTGAGGCATGAAACCACAAGCAGCAGATCAGCAACTGCAACAGTCTGTTTCTAAAGCTTGAGTAATCATAAAAATTAAGACGAACACTATCACAAAAAATTAAACCCTTAAAACCATGAGCACTAAAAAGTTATGGTGGGGATTTGCGGCAGTCATGATCTTTTCCTTTGCCGTGCTGGGCTATTACGGCTGGGAGATCTACCGCGAGGCTCCTCCAATCCCTAAGCAGGTTGTAACAACATCGGGTCAGGTAATCTTTACCGAAGCCGAAATTCTGGATGGCCAGAGTGTCTGGCAGTCTATTGGAGGACAGGAAGTAGGCACCGTTTGGGGCCATGGCTCCTACATAGCTCCCGACTGGTCGGCCGACTGGCTGCACCGCGAGGCTGTTTACATGCTGGATGCCTGGGCACAACAGGATAAAGGCATGGGGTACGAGCAGTTGAATGTAGAGGAACAGGCAGCCCTGCAGGCACGTTTGCAGAAAGAGCTTCGCAGAAATACCTACGATCCTGCCACCGGCACCGTTACCATATCGGAGCTTAGGGCAGAAGCCATTGCCAGCAACAGCAGGCATTATACCGGTCTCTTTATGAACGATCCGGAACTGGCTGAATTACGCGAGCAGTATGCACTGAAAGATAATACCATCAAAGATCCGGAGCGCGGGCGCCTCATCAATGGCTTCTTCTTCTGGGCTGCCTGGGCCTGTGTTACCGAAAGACCGGGTGATGAAATTACCTATACCAACAACTGGCCTGCAGAAGACCTGGTGGGCAATCGCCCACCCTCTACCCTGCTCATCTGGACTGGCTTTAGTGTGATTATACTGCTGGCAGGTATCTCCATGCTGGCCTATTACTACGCTTCTCACCAGGAAGATGAAATGAATCCGGATCTTCCCAAGAATGACCCGCTGCTGAACATGGTGCCCACCCCTTCCATGAAGGCTACACTCAAATACTTCTGGGTAGTGGCGCTGCTGTTTCTGGTACAGGTAATCTTAGGGGCAACCACCGCTCATTACGGTGTGGAAGGCAATGCCCTCTACGGCATACCCCTGGCCGAGTGGCTGCCATACTCCCTTACCCGCACCTATCATGTGCAGCTGGGTATTTTATGGATTGCAACCTCCTGGCTGGCCATGGGCCTGTACATCGCTCCGGCTGTTTCAGGATATGAACCTCCCTTTCAGAAGCTAGGTGTAAATGTGCTGTTTGTAGCATTGCTGATCATTGTAATAGGCTCTATGATTGGCCAGTGGTATGGCGTAATGCAGGAGCTGGGGCTGGAGGCTAACTTCTGGTTTGGCCATCAGGGGCTGGAGTATGTAGACCTGGGCCGTTTCTGGCAGATCTTCCTTTTTGCCGGCCTCTTTATCTGGTTATTCCTGATGGTGCGTGCTATCTGGCCGGCCTTCAAAAACCAGGCAGAGAACAAGCACCTGCTTAGCATGTTTGTGATCTCATCTGCTGCCATTGCGCTCTTTTATGGCGCCGGCTTAATGTGGGGGCGCCACACCAACCTGGCCATTACCGAATACTGGCGCTGGTGGGTGGTGCATCTTTGGGTAGAGGGCTTCTTTGAAGTGTTTGCCACCGTGGTAATTGCCTTCCTGTTTGTAAAGCTGGGGCTATTAAGGGCTAAGCTGGCCAATCAGAGTGTGATTTTTGCCACCATCATCTTTCTCTTTGGTGGTATCATCGGCACCTTCCACCACCTCTACTTCAGCGGCACCCCTACGGCAGTACTGGCCCTGGGGGCTACGTTCAGTGCCCTGGAAGTAGTACCGCTGATACTTATTGGCTTTGAAGCCTACCATAACCTGCAGCTGAGCAAAGCAACTCCCTGGGTGCAAACCTACAAATGGCCCATCTACTGCTTTGTGGCCGTTGCTTTCTGGAACCTGGTAGGCGCCGGTATCTTTGGCTTCCTGATTAACCCGCCCATTGCCTTATACTATATGCAGGGGCTTAACACCACCCCGGTGCACGCGCACACGGCACTCTTTGGGGTATACGGCATGCTTGGCATAGGCCTGATGCTTTTTGCGCTGCGCGGCATGAACCGCCAGGTGCAGTGGCCGGAGAAGCCCCTTAAGATTGCCTTCTGGAGCATCAATATTGGCCTGGCACTGATGGTACTTATCAGCGTGCTGCCCATTGGCCTTATCCAAACCTGGGCATCTGTTAAATATGGTTTATGGTACGCACGCTCGGCAGAGTTTATGTCCAGCGATATCCTTGAAACCTGGCGCTGGATGCGGGTAATTGGCGATACCATATTTGCGGTTGGCGTGGTGGTACTGGCCTGGTTTGTACTACGCATAGGGGCTCCAAAAGCACAGAAGGGCCCGGTGGGCAAAGCGGGAGATCCTTACAAACCACAGCCTGCACCAGAAGAAGAGCTTGTCGCTTAACATAGTGTTCTATACCAAATAGCCTCCCGCGCTTTGCCGGGAGGCTATTTTCCAATTACAGCGACCCCCTGACCCCCTACTACCACTACCACTACCACTACCACTATTGATGAACAAGAAAGTATTACCCCTGCTGCCCCTGGTGCTGCTGGCCCTGCTGCTGGCACTCTGGACGGGCCTGATACGCATGGGCTGGCAGCTTCCGCTTAGCAGAGGCGTAGCCGACCATGGCGCCCTGATGGCGGGTTCATTCCTGGGCTCACTCATTATTATAGAGCGGGCCGTGGTGCTGAAGAAATTATGGTCCTACACCATTCCTGCCATCAACCTGCTAAGCCTTCCCCTTTTTCTGTTTGGCTATCCTCTTATAGCCTATGGCTGCCTGGTGGCAGGTAGCCTGGGACTGATGCTGATCTTCTGGCTACTGCTGCAGCGCCAGTCAGATGCCTCTATGTGGGTCATGCTCTGCGGGGCTGCCTGCTGGCTGATAGGCAATGTGCTGCTGCTCCAGCATGACCTTTACCCGATGGCAGTTTTCTGGTGGGTGCTGTTCTTGCTGCTCACCATCAGCGGCGAAAGGCTGGAGCTTACCCGTTTTTTGCCCATCACCAGCAAACAAAAATGTCTGCTGTATGCAGCGCTCCTGCTTGGTGTTGCGGGGGTATTGATGCCTTACCACAGCAGCGGCCGCTGGGTGCTGGGTGCTGGTTTAATTGGCACTGCAAGCTGGTTATTCAGGTTTGACATAGCCCGTAAGACTGCTAAAAAACAGGGGCTGCCTGCATTTGGCGGCAGGGCTTTGCTGCTGGGCTATGGCTGGCTGCTGGTCTGCGGCGTCCTGCTGTTTTCTTATGATACACTACCGCTGATGTACGACGCCGTACTGCATGCTTTCTTTCTGGGCTTTGTGTTCTCTATGATCTTTGCCCATGGTCCCATTATCCTGCCTGCAGTGGCCGGGCTTTCCACTAAACCTTATCACCCTTTTCTGTATTTGCCACTGGCGCTGCTGCAGCTATCGCTGGCCATTCGTATTGGAGCAGATGTATTTCTGTGGATCGAGTGGCGAAAATGGAGCGGTATCTTAAGTGGTGTGGCTATTCTTTTCTATTTTACAGGCATTGTGTTGATTCTTATCCATGAGCGAAGCAAAAGAACTGCAAAAGTGGTGGCTTAAACCGGCAACAGCCTTTGGCCTGTCCTTCTTCTTTCTAATTTTAACGGCGGCCTTAGGTACTTTCCTGCGCTACTTTTTTGTAGGTTCCGTTCCCTGGGCAAATTATAAACACTTTCTGCACGCCCACTCCCACCTTGCTTTTCTGGGTTGGGTGTACAATGCACTCTTTGCCCTCATCCTCAGCTATTTTATTCCCAGAGCGCAACAAAAGAGTTTATTCATTCTCTTCTGGCTCACACAGATAGCCACCATAGGCATGCTCATCTTCTTCCCCATTCAGGGCTATGCCCGGGAAAGCATTATCTTCTCTACCCTCCATATCTTTTTCTCCTGGGCTTTTGCCTGGATGGCCTGGAAGCGCATACAAACCAGCAGCCCCATAGCAGGGCGCTACCTGAAGCTGGGCCTGTTTTTTATGGTGATCAGCAGCTTTGGCCCTTTTGCACTTGGCCCCTTAATGGTAAACGGGCTGGGGGGCAGCAACTGGTACTACATGGCCATCTATTATTACCTCCACTTTCAGTACAATGGCTGGTTTATTTTTGCCCTGCTGGCCCTGCTATATCAGTATCTGGAAGCTTCCGGCCTTGCTATCAGCAGGACAGCTGCCAGCAGGGCTTTTATCCTGTTTTTCCTGGGCTGTGTATTTTCGCTTAGCCTTTCCATACTCTGGGCAGAGCAGCAGGGTTGGCTCTATGGCCTGGCTGCGCTGGCGGGTGTGCTGCAGCTGGCGGGTCTCTATTATCTGTACCGGTCTGTACTTCCGGCTCATCCACAAGGCTGGCATGGTTTTAAGCCACTGGCAAAGCACCTGCTGCTCTTTGCGGGCCTGGCCTTTGGAGCAAAGAATGTACTGCAGCTCTTTGCGGCCTTACCACTCCTGGCCGATGTAGCCTTCAGCAACCGTAATTTCATCATAGCATTTTTGCACCTAATTTTCCTGGGGGTGGTTACGCCTGTGCTTCTGGCAGAGGGATATCAGAGGCACTGGCTGGCCAATTCATTGGCTACGCGTGCTGCTACCTACCTTTTTCTCCTGGCATTTGTGGGCAGCCAGCTGGTGCTCACCTGCCTGTACTTCCCTCCTCTTACTGCATTACTGGCACCCTGGTATGCAAAAGATTTATTTTACCTATCAGGATTGATGCTCACAACGCTGCTGGGTATTGGCATTACAACGCTTATAAAAGCACCCAAAGGTATTTGAGGAAGAGACCAAAATCTGCGAAATTCTGCCCTTTAGCTTACCGGAGCTATCAGCCCTCGTCCACCCCTTTTTAGCCTCTCAGAAAAAATAGAAAAGCTGATTTTGGATAAATAGCCCAACTATCAGGCAACAAATACATTAACTAATAATAACTCCTATTCTGTCATGATTGAATAACCATCTGAAACGAATAGAAAGTGAGTAGTTTTATCAAGGACCTTCCATTATTATGGAACATCGTTATCTTTATTCTATCAGGTGCACTGGTTTGGGGAGCCGGCGTAAGACTTTCTAAGTATGCCGACAGGATCATAGATAAAACCGGGGTTTCAGAAGTATTTATTGGCACTCTTGGACTTGCAGTCATCACCTCGCTGCCCGAAGTAGCTACTACCCTCTCGGCTACTCTGGCCAACAATGTAAGCATGGCTATCAACAACCTGTTTGGAAGTATAGCCTTACAAATAACTGTATTAGCTGTTGGTGATTACATCATTAAGCATACATCCCTGAGCGGTTCACTAGAAAATCCCGTGTCCCGGCTTCAGGCAATCTGTCTTTCCTTTTTACTGGCCCTGGCTGCAGTCGCTATCCTTTATGAGGATGTTGCATTTTTCCATATAGGTATCTGGTCTGTAGTGCTCTTTGCATTCTATGTTATTCTCTTCTACATCATCAACTACTTCAAAAAAATGAAATGGTGGCTCACTGAGCCTGAAGAGCGGGAAAGCATAGGCAAAGTGAAAGCTATTGTATCAGAAAGAATAGCCGAACAGGAGGAAAGTGAGGATGATGAACAAGGAGATTCGGGTAAAGATGAAAAGGTGGAATTATCCAGTATTTTAACCTCCAGGCTAGGATTATATACCCTACTGGCTGCCCTGGGTATTTTGGCAGGCGGTTACTTTGTAGCAAACAGTGCAGATGTAATTGCCCAGGAAACCGGAATAGGGTCCAGCTTTATGGGATATTTTTTTGTGGGTCTTACCACTTCACTTCCGGAGCTAAGCACTACGATAAGTGCAGCAAAGCTTAAGAGGTACCGGATGGCTTTTAGCAATATCTTCGGTACTAATCTTTTAAATGTTGGCCTTGTGTTGTTGGCAGACCTGCTGCATACCGAAGGCCCGGCCCTGAATGAGGTAGGAAATTTTGCTGCTGCCGGAGCTGTTTTCGGCATACTGCTGACAAGCATTTACCAGATAGGCCTTACCATTAAATTCAAGAAAACAGTCTTCAGACTGGGCATCGATTCAATATTCGTAGTGTTGTTTTATATCATTGGCACCATTATTCTCTTCAATATGAGAAACTTATAAGCATCCCATTTGGACATTCAGGTTCACTGTCCGCTTATTTAATGTACTTATCAAAACCACCTCTCCTGTCCTCAATCTTTCCTTTGGGAAAACTCAGGGCAATTAATACAATTCCTGCTACCACCCCATTCCACATAGCCACATTATTGTCTGATCCCATGATCCAGGGAGCAGCAATCAGCCACAGGCCAAAGAGTATGTGGATGAACCTCAAGCTGCGTGCCACCTCAGACATGGCAATAACAGCGAATGTAACAATCAGCGCACCGGCTACATGATTGCTGTTAGCAATTCCACCACTATAGCCTAATATGCCGGGCGCTGCAGCCACCCAGAAACCCACTGCCATGATAATGAATAAATTCCATGGTCTGAGAACTAAGTCCCTCGAAGACTCTCTTAAAGTATGTCCGATTAAAGTTTCCGGATTTTTCTTTTCTTCTATTTCTCCACCTTCCATGGTGCCACCAAACCACAGGCTTTTCCAGTAGGAGGTTTTTCTTACTTTTTTTTCATGGCGCATCAGCTGTGCTGTAGCCAGTACTTCATCAATGGTAAAAGGAATCATCATGAGTGAAATGGTGGCACTGGTAAGGCACAGTGTACACCAGTAACCTACCGACACCGGCTGAAGAATCACCAGTGTTATACTCACCACACCCAGGGGAATAATCATAATACCGAAAACAATCACCACCCAGGGCATTGTACGCCAGCGATGCGTACCTCCGGCATAGCCAAATAATACATCAAGAATATAGGAGAATGCTCCCAGGGTAGCATCAGACACCGGAAAGGAGTGAGAAACATCAGATGTTAACACATTACGGGTACCATCACCAAAAAAAGGATCCCATACGGTGTCGATGTACCCAAGCTGAAAGGCTCCCATGTAACGAGCAACAAAAAAACCAACCCAGGCAAAAAAGATAACAGGTACGCGCTGGTTCCATGAGGAGGGATTGTAGCTCCAGCCAGGTGGAACATTTGGTCCTGGCTGTGCAAACAATTTTATTCCTGGTTGTCGGGGAATAATAATACCAAAGGCTACCACCAGGGTTCCGATTATATAATCATTCAGAAAACCTGCACCTTCCTCGGCCCAAAAGATCATGGGTGCAATAAAGAGCCAGACGCCTAAAAAAATAACACACCACTGAGCCCACAGCCTGTATGGGTTCAAGGCTAAATAACTTAATATGATGAGCAACAGGCCAGACGCAATATCGTTCCAGACCATTGCCGGTACTGTATAGCCAAAAGTGGGAGGACCTGCTATCAGCCAAAACCCCAAAACCATCGTGGTGTAATAAACCCAGCTTACTTTTTGATGATGCTCTTCATGTGTGTGCTGCTTCTCTTCAGGGAACATCCCTTTTTTTACAAAAAAGAGATTACTAAAAGTAAGGCTCATATTTAAAATGATTAATCACCAAATAGAATATTAAAAAATCTGTTCAAAGTAGCTCATCCTTTCACCCAATAGCGCGGGCAGAAAATTCCACCTCTAAATATTGATAAAACAAGTCTTAGGGTAAAACAGCAGTGTATTTGTTATGTTTGTTACGCTTACTTAAAAATGCCTTAACTGATCAGAACAGGGCATCAGACGGATATCAGAAATAAGCTATCCTCATTTTTCAGCTATTGCATGCTGCATACTTGATGTATCAGCCAGCTGCTTTGAAAACCCCGCACCGAGCAACACAAGAGATTTTGAGAACTTTTGTTTCAACATGCAAAAACTAAAATTATTAGCATCTGCTTTGTATCTTTGGCAAACTTCAGGCGGATTGAAAGCCCTGAATATTGCGTAAGCCTCTGTAATGCCGCCTAAACCGAAACGACTCCCTCCGCCTGCCCTGCAACACCTGAAGCACTCCCGGCAGCTGCTGGAAGATTTTCTCTATCAATACCTGCCACAGCTTAGCAGCCTGGGGTCCATTAGCCGTATCAATGTTTTTACCTGGTTTAGCGGCAAGTGGGGACTTACGCCCGATGCCAGTGGAGGTCTGCCTTATATGTTACTGGAGGCCCTGCGCCAGCAGCGGCAGCACCTGCTCACCCAAAAAGCTGCCCTCAAACCATTAAGCCTTAGCCTGTTTTCTTCTCCTGAAGATACTTTGCCGGCAAAAGCACTGCCACTCCTGCAGGAGCAGAACAGCCAAAGCCATACTGCAAAGATCAGCCACTACTCACTTTCCTGGAAGGAGGTGGTAAAGGAGCTGCAGACTCTGCTACAGCGGCAACCTGCTAGTGAACGTAACCTGCTGATCCTGGATCCGCTGGACCTGCAGTTGCCCGGCTTGAAAGAGTTGCTCCTGCTGCTCCCCAAACGGCTGGATATACTGCTGGTGCTGCCTGCAGCTTCTATCCTGCAAGCCGGAGGAATTACGCAAAAGAAAGAGCCTGCTAAAGAAATGCTGTTACTCTCGGGGCTGCTTTCGCCATTGCTACCAGCACCCCCTGAAGAAGGAGCAGAAGAGAAAGATGAAAAAACACTGCCAAGCCTGTTTCAGGAGCTGAAGCAGGGCCTGGCAACAGGCAGCAACCGCTTTGTGATGCACTCCACTCCTGCAGCTCCTGAGCAGCATATTTGCCTGTACGGACTAAGTCATGATGCCCTCATGATGGAAAGGATGCTCCTGGCCCGCCAAAAGCTTAGAAAAATCCTGCTGGATAATCTGCAGGCAGGAAATCAGCTGGGATTGTTTGGCAGCCCTGCTTCCGGCGAGAGAACAGCATCGGCAGCAAACAATGATGCTGTTACCCTGCTCCTGGGCAGGGAACAGGAATGGGACAACCAGGCTTTATACCTGGCACTGCTGAAGGAGGAAATATTACCCCAGGAGGCGGTGCAGGTACTGCAGCAGCTAATGGATGCCGGCAGGCTGGAAGTACTGGATGAAAAAAAGAAAAAGCTTAAAAGCCCGGGCCCGATACCCCTTAGCCATACCGCCTATAAACTACCTGCCCCTTCGCGCTATTTCAGGTTAAAGCAGCCTTGATGCTTAATTAGTACGGAAGGAAAAATATTTCTGCAGCAGGTAGCTGGTTACCACTATCACGCCTGTGGCAATTACTTTTGAGGGTGTGGGGTAAATATTGAGCTGTTCCACCAGAATTTTCAGCAGCACATAGTTGAGCAGAAGGTTGATCATCACTACGATAAAATAGCGTACCAGCTGGGTACGGCCCCTTAGGGTAGAAGTGGGGAAGGCTACGTTGCGCATCATCCAGAATCCCTGCGGAAAACCAATGCAAAAGGAAATAATCAGGGCACCAATGTAAGGGCTGATGGCGATGCCCATTGGCAGATGAATAACCTGCTTCTGAATAATGAAATGATAGGCTACAAAGAAAGATAAGATTTCTACTGCCACATTTACACCACCACAGGCCAGAAAGCGGTAGGTCTGGTGATCTAGTACAGGCCTGAATATTGGATAAAAAAGATCTATCAGGTATTGAACAACTGCTTTTAAACTCATATCAAAAAATGCAAAAGAGGAATAGTCGCTTGGCTTTATCAAACGCAAAAATATGGGATAAGATGGATAAAATTAAAACAAAACTTCATTAAACAATATAAATGATTATCCTCAAACGAAGTCTGTTCTGGTATGTCTCTCATTTACAGTACTTAATCCCTGGCTCCAGCAATATCTTTTTTAACAAGGTTGAATGGAGGATCAGAAGCACCTCAACACATATGTAAATTTAGCTTTAACAAGCTAAATTGCCAGCACCAGGTTCCTGTAATGGTGATTTTCAGTACTATAGGGTAATGTTTAAACATGCCCTTAGCCTGTTTATTGTCAATGCACTGCTACAAAGGCTTTCTCGAAAAGCTGGTACGCACCAAGGGTGCCTTTCAGCGCTTCCTCCTGCTGTTCGGGAGTTTGCACCTCCTCCAGCAACAGTTGCTTAAAGTGGCTCCAGCGGCGGCCGGTATCGCTTCCATAGCAGCCATAGTAATGAAAGGGCTGGTAGGACTGCAGTTGCGGGTGTTGTTTTAAGGCTTTCAGGATTACCACACCGCCCAGGGTTGCTCCTTCCATCACGTACTGAGCGCCCAGCGCCTGGTACTTATTTTCCAGCTGCAGTGCCGGCAGCTTATCTTCCAGCTGTTGCCAGACCTGCTCCGGATCTTCCGCGGCTTGTTTCAGATCTTCTTCGAGCAGCCGGGTTTTCTGCCGTTCTTCCAGTAAAGCTTCCATCTCTGCTACCCGACCTACTGATTTTTCGAGCTGCCGGTGAGCAGCATAGTTCGCACGCAGCAGTTTCAGGTATTCCTCCGGACTAAGAGTCCCTGCTGCCAGTTTATCGGAGGCTGCTACCTCTTCCAGCCGGTCATGTTGCGGGCGGGTTTCGGCACGCAGCCGTTCTACTATGGTTGGTTGTTCTGTTGTCATACCTTTATTTGGAAAGGACCAGGCAGCCGGTACTATCGTACTTCAGGCTCCCCTCATCCAGCATGAGCCGCACGGTGTGCAGCATGATGTTTTTATTGGCGGCCGATACCTCCAGTGCTTTTTCCAGCTCTGCAGGATTCAGCGCCTTTATGGTAATGGCGTTACGGATCTGCTGACGAAAACGAAATATTTTGCTATCCTGTGCACCATCGCCTTTTTGCTGAAGGCATACATCGCATATTCCGCACTTTTCATAATCCCACTCGCCAAAGTAATCGAGCAAAAAGCGGGTTCTGCACAGGTGCTCCTGTTTTACATATTCAATTACGGCTTCAGCCTTTTCCAGGCATACCTCTTTACGCTCCCGGAGTTGCTTAAGTTGCAACGGGAGTTTGGCGGCATCGTGGCGTGGCGTCAGGAAGGTAAGCTGTGGTTTATCCCGCTGTGGCTCATAGGCGAGCACCTCCATTTTCTGCATCATCTCCAGCTTTTGCTTAATGCCATTTACAGAGTCTTTCGTCTGCCGGGCAATTTCATTTTCGGAAATACGGGTATAGCCGGCAAAGATCTCGCCTCCGTAAATACGCATAAGTGCTTTTAGCAGGGGCTCCAGGGAGGCATTTGCAATCTGGAAGGCATAGAGTTC
Source organism: Flammeovirgaceae bacterium 311 (assembly GCA_000597885.1). Classification (NCBI taxonomy): domain Bacteria; kingdom Pseudomonadati; phylum Bacteroidota; class Cytophagia; order Cytophagales; family Flammeovirgaceae; species Flammeovirgaceae bacterium 311. The sequence goes on along the minus strand of CP004371.1, from coordinate 5,058,953 downwards.
CTGGTGCTGCAGCAGTATATGCAGGCGGGATGGTGCGTAGAAGCCTTCGCTTAGCTGAAGGAAACCCTGCTCCTCCAGTTTTTTCAGGGCATGCCAGGTTTGGTTCGCATCCAGGGAGTAGGTGCGGCAAAAATCGTCCAGTTCAAAATCGTAAGAGGAGAGCTGGCTGCTGCCAATGGCCAGCTTATAGTAATTGGCCAGCGCCTGGTACACATGGCGCATTACCTCCGGCTCCGGAAATTCACGCAAGATCCGCTCCCGCAGGCCGCTTACGTCCTGCTCATCTACCAGCACCACAGCATAGGCTTTCTTTCCATCCCGGCCGGCACGGCCAGCTTCCTGGTAATACGCCTCTAAAGTATCGGGCAGGCCCAGGTGCACCACCAGCCGCACATCGGGTTTATCGATGCCCATGCCAAAGGCATTGGTGGCTACCACCACCCGCAGCCGCCCCTGCATCCAGGCATCCTGCCGGCGCACCCGCTCCTCGTGCAGCAGCCCGGCATGGTAATGATCGGCACTGATGCCCCACTGCCTTAAGTTTTTTGCCACCAGCTGGGTCTGTTTGCGGCTGCGCAGGTAAATGACTGCCGTACCCGGCACCTTCTTCAGGATCTCCAGCAGTTTGGCTGGTTTATTTTCTTCCCAGCGGACGCTGTATGAGAGGTTATCGCGGGCAAAGCTCTTCTGAAACTCACTGCTGCCAGGCCTGAAGGCCAGCCGCTCCTGAATATCTTTGGCTACTGTTTTGGTAGCAGTAGCGGTTAGGGCAATGCAGGGAACCTGGGGGATCAGCTTCCGGAATTCAGCAATCTGCAGGTAAGCCGGCCGGAAATCGTAGCCCCACTGGGAGATGCAGTGTGCTTCGTCTACGGCCAAAAGATTTACTTTCATCTTCTTAACCCGCTCCTGCAGCAGCTCGGTGAGCAGCCGTTCGGGAGAGAGGTAGAGAAATTTGGGAGAGCCGTAGACACAGTTATCCAGAGCCACATCAATTTCCCGCTTGCTCATACCAGAGTATACGGCTTCAGCAGAGATACCACGGGCTTTGAGATGCTCTACCTGATCTTTCATGAGAGCGATCAGGGGAGTAATTACCAGGCAAACTCCTTCCTGCATAAGGGCAGGTACCTGGAAGCAGAGGGATTTGCCACCTCCGGTTGGCATAAGCGCCAGCACATCTTTTTTCTGCAGCACTGCACCAATAATATCCTCCTGCAGGGGTCTAAAATCCCCGTAGCCCCAATATTGTTGAAGTACAGATTGTGCAGATTGCATCATCAAAAGCAGAAAATTCTGCTAAAGATATCTTAAAATTGCGTGCTACTCAAGATTTTAAACATGACTGACGCCCAACTTGCTTTTCTGATCCTGCGCCTTGGCACGGGCATTAACTTTTTTCTGCATGGGGTTGTGCGCCTCCCAAAACTTACTGCCTTTGCTACAGGGCTTGCGAAGGGTTTTCAGGATACCTGGCTGCCCGAATCTCTAGCAAAAATATTTGCCTATTGTCTGCCTTTTGCCGAGGCATCAGTAGGCTTGCTATTACTGATAGGTCTGTTTACCCGCTGGGCAGCTTTTGGGGCAGGCCTTATCATTGTAGCACTATTATTTGGCACCTGTCTTAAGGAAGAATGGTCAACAGCAGGTTTACAAATGACTTACCTGCTAGTCATCTACTTTTTGATAGCCCACCGCAGCAACAATGCAGTTGCCCTGGACAAAACACATTCTTAATCCCTGAAAAAGCTTTGTCCAATAAGTACTGCTTACTTCTTATGCCTCTTCTCCAGCACACCAACCACCTCATCCAGCTCAATGCCTTTGGCTTCCAAGAGGATCAGGTAGTGAAAAAGCAGATCAGCGGCTTCCCCTAAAAATAGCTCCTTATTATTGTCCTTGGCTTCAATCACCAGTTCTACGGCTTCTTCGCCCACCTTCTGGGCAACTTTGTTGATGCCCTTGGTAAAGAGGCTGGTGGTGTAAGACTTTTCAGAGGGGTTTTGCCTGCGGTCTTTTATAATGCTGCGCAACTGGTCAATAAAGCCGGTGCGGCTCTTATTCTCTTCCCTGAAGCAGGTATCAGTGCCAGTGTGGCAAACCGGTCCTATGGGGCGGGCTTTAATGAGTAAGGTATCTTTATCGCAGTCGATGCTGATGTTTTCCACTTCGAGAAAATTTCCAGAGGTTTCACCTTTGGTCCAAAGCCTTTTCTTGCTGCGGCTCCAGAAAGTCACCCGCCCCTCCTGTTGTGTTTTCTGCAGCGCCTCCTGATTCATAAAGCCTAACATTAACACTTTTTGGCTTACAGCATCTTGTACAATGGCTGGAATTAATCCACTGGTCTTATCAAAATCTGGTTGTATAAAATCTTGGGTCATGAGTATCAAAAATTAGGTTTGGGAGGCATATTTAAATCTTTAGGTCGATCGTACGAAGCAGAAATTCAGGAGAATTCATTACTTAGTACAAGCGCACCAAATGTGGTATTTTATGTATGATAAACGCTATAGCCGCATCGGCAGGCCCTGTTCTCGCAGGTAGTGTTTCAGGTCCGGTATGGCAATTTCTTTGAAGTGAAAGATAGAAGCAGCCAGGGCAGCATCGGCTTTCCCTGCACTGAATACATCTTTAAAGTGCTCCATATTACCGGCACCACCAGAAGCAATAATAGGTACCGGCAGGCTGGCGGAAAGCTTGGCAGTAAGCTGATTAGCGAACCCGGCTTTGGTCCCGTCGTGGTCCATAGAGGTAAGCAGGATTTCGCCGGCCCCGCGTTCTACTACTTCCCTTGCCCATGCCTCTGTTTCCAGGGCTGTGGGTGTACGGCCACCATGGGTGTGCACCAGGTTTTGTGTTCCTACACTTCTGGTATCGATGGCTACTACCACGCACTGGCTGCCAAACTCCTGGGCCAGCTCATCGATTAGCTTAGGATTTTTAACGGCCGAAGAATTGATGGATATCTTGTCTGCCCCGGCATGCAGCAGCACCGACACATCTTCCAGAGAAGAAATGCCTCCGCCTACGGTAAAAGGTATATTGATGACTGCCGCTACATGCTTTACAAGCTCGGCCAGGGTTTTCCGTTTTTCTACGGTAGCGGTAATGTCCAGGAATACCAGCTCATCGGCCCCCTGCTCGGCATAGAGCGCCGCCAGCTCCACCGGGTCTCCGGCATCGCGCAGCTCCACAAAATTTACACCTTTTACGGTTTTGCCATCCTTTATGTCCAGGCAGGGGACTATTCTTTTGGTGAGCATATTTTTAGACGGTATCGGGTATCAGTTATCAAGTGGTCCGCTGCTGCGCGATATATACTTCGGTAGTGCTGTACTCTAACGGAAGCCTTTCATTCACATGGGTCAGGCCTTTATCCAAGGCAAAATCTATTTCGATTCTCCGCTGCGGTCTATTTTCCATTGTTTTGCTCAAACTCCGCCAGCTCTTCTACAGTTACACGACCTTCGTAAATGGCTTTGCCTACAATGCAGCCCCAGCAGCCCAGGTCGCGAAGCTGGTACAGGTCGTCCATAGTGGCAACACCGCCGCTGGCAATAAGGTGCAATCCGGGAAAATGGGTGATTATCTCTTTGTAAAGCTGAAATGAGGGGCCCTGCAGCAGGCCATCTTTGCTTACATCAGTACAAACTACATAGTGTATGCCTAAATCAGAATACTTCTGCAGGAAAGGAATCAGTTCTACACCACCTCCCTCCTGCCAGCCACCAATGGCAATTTCACGGCCGCGTACATCGGCACCCAGGATGATACGCTCCGGTCCGTGCTCCTCAATCCAGCGTTCAAAAGTCTGGGGTTGCCGCACGGCAATGCTGCCTCCGGTAATCTGTTTTGCCCCTGCCCTAAAAGCTGCCTCTAAATCCTCATCCGACTGCACACCTCCACCGAAGTCAACATGCAGCTCGGTTTGCCCGGCAATACGTTCCAATACGGGCAGGTTTACGATTTTTTTCTGTCTGGCTCCATCCAGATCTACCAGATGCAGGCGCTTAAGTCCTGCTTCTTCGTACTGACGGGCCACGGCCAGGGGATCGCTGTTATATTCTTTTACCTGTCCGTAATCGCCCTGGGTAAGGCGAACACACTTGCCTCCGATCAGGTCTATGGCTGGAATGATATGCATAAAGTTAGGTTTGAGGTATCAGGTATCGGCTTTTGTGCGCAGGTTATTTCTATGCTGCTCCAGAAGGCTCGCTTACCATATTTGTATTTTCAACAAATACAGTAACTCTCTTAATCCAGGCATCGATTATAATAAACTGAAACCACAGCGGCGGACCGCCTGATACCTGATAGCTACTCGTCATAGCTTAATAAAATTTTCCAATATTTTCTCTCCTGTTTTGCCACTCTTTTCGGGGTGGGCCTGCAGGGCGTAAAAGTTATCTTTGTGCAGGGCTGCGCTGTAGGAAATGCCGTAATCGGTGGTGCCGATGGTAGCCTCAGTGAGTTCAGCATAGTAGCTGTGTACATAATACAGGTAACTTTCTTCGGGCAGGTCTTTGAACAGCCGATGGGCATTGGGCAGTATTTGGTTCCAACCCATATGGGGCACTTTAAGACCATGATTAAACCGGCGCACCTCCACATCGAAAATACCAAGGCAGGGGGTGTCTCCCTCTTCGGAGTGCCGGCACATGAGCTGAAGGCCCAGGCATACGCCCAATACAGGCTGTTGTAGGGTGGGCAATAGTTTGTCCAGGTTTCGTTCCTTCAGGTAACGCATGGCTGTGCTGGCTTCCCCCACACCTGGGAAAATTACCTTATCTGCCGAGCGGAGAGTATCTGCTTCATCACTGATACAAGGTTCAATTCCCAATCGTTGCAGGGCATAGGTAACCGAGCGAATATTGCCGGCATTATATTTTACAATTGCTACTTTCATTGGCTGTGTACATGGGAAAAGCCGGCAGGTACCGGCTTTTCCATTGGCTACTTAAGACAAAGATACAACAGTTCCTTTTTTTATCCGCTTTGCCAGCTCTTCTTCTATTGCTGGTATGGAGGCATAGAGTGCTTCATAGGAGTCCACTACATAGTATATCTCCTGGAATGTATCTTTCCGGTAAGGCGTATCCAGAATTTTAGCTACATCGTAGGGGCGATGCTCGGGTTGATCGCTTAGGGAATAGAGGGTTTCGCCCGCAGAAGAAAGGATACCTGCACCATAGATCCGCAAGCCGCCCTCTTCCTGAATCAGGCCAAACTCAATGGTAAACCAGTAAATTCTGCTTAACAGTTCTATCGCCCATGGGTCGTCAATGTGGCGCAGGGCAATTTTACTGAGGGCCTGCAAAAAATCTACAAATGGCTGGTTGGTAAGCAGGGGCACGTGTGCAAACACATCGTGGAACATATCGGGCTCCTCCAGGTAATCGAGCTGAGCCATCTTGCGCAGCCAGGTGGTGGCCGGAAATTTCTTGTCCGACAATAGTTTAAAGAACAGGTCATCGGCTACAATGCCTGGTACAACAGTCAGCTCCCAGCCTGTATAGCTGCTAAGCAGTGGATTAGTTTCTTCAAAATCAGGAATACGCTCCTTTGTAAACCGGATCCGCTCCAGACCTTGCATAAACTCAGAGGTTGCACGGCCGGGCAGGTTCTTGATCTGACGCTCAAAAAGAATCTTCCAGACGGCGAAGTCTTCAGAGGTGTAGTTGTTGTACTGTTGCAGTGGCATATTTTTCATTGGTTTAGTTTAAAAACAAAAAACCCATTCCGGACTCCGGAATGGGTTGCTGTATGGTTAATTTTTTATTGCTTATCCTAAAGCGCATACACAACTATTACCGAAGCCTAATTTCTCGGGCAGATGATAATAGCTATGGTAATATGCTGCGATTTGTATCATGTTGCTCAAATATACGGGCTCTGCAGAAAAAAGCTACAGCTGCCGCTGATTTTTTCTGATAAAAATCAGAAAGAGCGGCCTGCCGGGATGAGAGGCCATCCACTGTGGATCTTTACAGGTGGCAGATCAGTTACAGCAGGTTTACACCCTCTGTCGCACAGGCTCCCAGCATTTCATCAGGCCACAGGCTGACCTGTACTTCGCCAATATGCTTTCTGCCCAGCAGGAACATGCACATCCTGGACTGGCCAATGCCACCGCCCATGGTTTGAGGCAGTTTACCTGCCAGCAGCGCTGAATGGAAGCCAAGGCTACTCTTTTCGGGGCAGCCGGCAAGGTCGAGCTGGCGTTTAAGGGTTAAGGCATCTACCCGGATGCCCATGGAAGATAACTCAAACGACCTGCCCAGCACAGCGTTCCATACCAGAATATCACCGTTCAGGCCTTTGAACCCCTCGGGGCTTGGGGTGCTCCAGTCGTCGTAATCAGGAGCACGGCCATCATGAGGTTCTCCACCTGGCAAAGTACCTCCAATGCCAATCAAAAAAACAGCTCCCAGGGCTCTGGTAATTTCATCTTCGCGCTGCTTGGGCGTAAGCTGCGGATATTTTGCCTCCAGTTCTTCAGCATGTACAAAGGTGATCTCCTCGGGCAGCTGAGGCACTATATCTGCAAATTTATTCCGAAGGGTTTCCGCTGTGGCTTTCATTGCCCCATAAATAGAGTGAACTGTGGCTTTAAGTGTATCCAGCCTGCGGTCGGCCGGAGAGATCACTTTCTCCCAGTCCCACTGATCTACATAGAGTGAGTGCAGGGGGCTAAGTACTTCATCGGCACGGATGGCACGCATATCGGTATAAATGCCCTCTCCTATCTGAAGGCCCAGCTGCCCCAGCTTCATTCTTTTCCACTTGGCCAATGAATGCACTATTTCTACAGTGCAGCCATCCAGGGCAGGAGCAGAAAAGCTCACCGCTTTTTCGGTACCATTCAGGTCGTCATTAACTCCGGTCCCCTTTTTCACGAACATAGGCGCAGTTACCTTATAAAGGTTCAGGTGTCTGGCCAGCTGTGAGGAGAACTCGGTTTTTACCAGCTCAATGGCTAATTCAAGTGCCAGCGGGCTTAAGGCCGGAGCCTGAGTATCATGTGCAGTTGCTGAATGGGCTTTCATTGGTATTTGAATATTTTAGCTTGTATAATCTTGTTAGTGGTATGAGCAATAAAAAGCCCTCTACCGGCTGGGTGAGAGGGCTCTGTAGGGATATGACCAGGCCAGCTCACCCTTGGGGGGAGAGTTATCATTACGATTACAACTATTACTGATGCTGTACTGGTACATGTTATTTAAATTAATAATGCGAGCAGCAGGGAACAAAAAAGCCTTCCCTGTTTAAGGAAGGCTTTGCTGATATATTTATCCTGTGGATCTACATGTTCAGGATCAACAATAACCTTCCAGGGCCTGTTTATTATTCAGGCAATTTGAATTGTGATTATTATTGATTTGGTAAAGCATTTGCTACTTCTTTCAAGTATTTACACTAAGATATAGTAATCGTTGCGAATTGACAAAAGGAATGGCTAAATAGTTTCCTTTATTTTTTTCCTGATGATGGTTTGGGTACGATCCGGTCCGGTACTGATGATGTTGATGGGTACGCCCAGTTCCTGCTCCAGGTAGCTTACATAATCCAGTAAAGCCTGCGGCAAATCATTATACTGCCTGATGCCTTTAAGGCTCTGGTTCCATCCGGACAGTGTTTTGTATACAGGCGTTACCTGCACAGCATCCATATCGTACGGCAGCTCTTCTGTTGTGCTGCCATCAGGCAACTGGTAGTGTGTGCAGACTTTTATTTCTTCAAAAATATTCAGCACATCGGCTTTCATCATAAAAAGCTGTGTTACACCATTGAGCAGAATGGCGTATCGCAGGGCGGGGATATCCATCCAGCCGCAACGACGCGGACGCCCGGTGGTAGAGCCAAATTCATTCCCTTCTTTACGCATGCGCTCTCCGGTTTCGTCGTGCAGCTCAGTGGGGAATGGTCCGCTACCAACGCGGGTGCAGTAAGCTTTAAAGATGCCATACACCTCCCCTACTGAAGCAGGCGCAATACCAAGCCCTGTGCAGGCACCTGCCGCCATGGTATTGGAGGAGGTTACATAAGGATAGCTGCCAAAGTCGATATCCAGCAAAGAACCCTGGGCCCCTTCGGCCAGAATGCCTTTACCTTCTTTGATGTATTTGTTAATGAGATATTCAGTATCTGCAAATTTGCACTGCTTCATGTATTCTACAGCCTCGAAAAAAGCTTCTTCGGCTTCGGCTAATTCTACAGGTTCGTTGTAGAAGGCCAGTACATTCATATGCTTGTCGCGCAGGGCTTCGTAGCGTTTCTGAAAATCGGGCAACAGCAGATCTCCTACCCTGATGCCCTGGCGGGCAATTTTATCGGCATAAGTAGGCCCAATCCCCTTTAGGGTAGACCCAATCTTGCTAACGCCTTTTGCTTTTTCAGAGGCCACATCCATTAGCCGGTGGGTAGGCAAGATAAGCTGTGCTTTTTTAGAGATGATCAGGTTTTTGCAGGCATTAATGCCATACTTTTTCAGCCCTTCAATCTCCCGGCGCAGCACTACGGCATCCAGCACCACACCATTGCCGATGATGTTGATTATATCCGGGCGAAAGATGCCGGAAGGAATCTGGTGCAATACGTGCTTGATCCCATCAAATTCCAGGGTATGACCTGCATTTGGTCCACCCTGAAAACGGGCTACTACATCGTATTCCGGTGCCAGAAAATCAACTACTTTACCTTTGCCTTCGTCGCCCCATTGAAGGCCAAGCAATACATCTATCTTCATGATTATAAAAGGACAAGCATTTACTGCCCAAAAGTAATTTTCTTTATTTTGGACACACGTTCTTTGCCGCGGGCAAAGGTAACTGTTTAATGGAGTAAGGCAAACAGCCCCTCCTGATTAATTGACAGGCTCGATGGCAGGTTCTTTACGATTTTCGCAATTTTCCCGGATGCAATTCCCATACAGAATGAGCGAATGGTGTAAAATTTTAAAACCAAGCACCTCGCCGGCCATTTTCTGAATGTTATAGATGCGCGGATCGCAAAACTCCAGTACACGGCTGCAATCAGTACAAATCAGGTGGTCGTGCTGTTTAAAGCCATAGCTTTTCTCATACTGCGACTGGCTCTGCCCAAACTGATGCTTGGTTACCAGATCGCACTCCACCAATAAGTCTAATGTATTATAAACTGTTGCGCGGCTTACGCGGTAATTTTTATTTTTCATGCTGATGTACAGCGACTCTACATCAAAATGCCCGTCACGCGAATAGATCTCTTCCAGAATGGCAAAACGCTCTGGTGTTTTCCGCAGGGTTTTGCTCTCCAGGTAGGCGGTAAAGATCTTTCGTACTTTATCAAATACTTCTTGGTTTAGCGCCATTTTATTGTTTGTTGTTGGGTGTTGAATATCTAACAGCTGCTGGCACCACTCGTGTGGAAACCATCAGACTGGCAGAAACAACGCCCTTAATTAAATCTAAATGCTTTGTTGATTCCCTCTACCTTCTCCAGCTTTTTGATGAGCAGGTCCAGATGGCGGGTATCATTTACATATAAACGAATGGTTCCCTCAAATATACCATCTTCTGTTTCAATAGACACGGACTGCATGTTTACATGCAGCTCATCGGAGATAATTTTGGTAATATCGTTGATAAGCCCTACACGATCGGTGCCATCGATCTTAAGTCCGGCAAGAAAGGCAATCTTTTGCCGGCTTGTCCATTTGGCCTTTACTACCCGGTAACCATAGTTAGAGAGCAGCTCTACTGCATTGGGGCAGGTAACACGGTGTATTTTGATGCCCTCGTTCACGGTTACAAAGCCAAAAACATCATCGCCGGGAATCGGGCTGCAGCAGCGCGAGAGCTTGTAATCCACCACATTCATATCTTCGCCAATGAGCAGGTAATCCTGTTCTGAGCTTTTTACCTTCCTGATTTCCTGCTCAAAGGTCTGGGCATCCTGAATTTCAGGTTTTTTAAGCTGCTTACGCTCATCTCTGAACTCGCGGAAGCGCTTTACATCTTTAGGATCTATCTGGCCGGTGCCTACTTTATAGTAGAACTCAAGCGGTGTTTTACAGTCAAAAAAAGCCCGCAGCTGGTTAATAATTTCGTGGTTTGGCTGCAGTTTCATCTGTTTGAGCTTACGCTCTACAATCTCACGCCCATCTATCGCTGCCGATTTCTTATCTTCCTTGAGGCACTCCTTGATCCTGGCAATAGCCTTGGAGCTTACCACAAACCTAAGCCAGTCTTCGTTAGGCTTCTGCTTTTCTGAAGTCAGTATTTCTACCTGATCGCCATTTTTCAGGGCATGGTTAAGCGGCACCAGGCGCTGGTTTACCTTGGCCCCAATGCAATGAGCACCTATCTCTGTGTGAATATCGAAGGCAAAATCCAGCGCGGTGGCTCCTATGGGCAGGGTCTTGAGTTCTCCTTTAGGGGTAAAAACAAATACCTCCTCCTGAAACAGGTTGGAGCGGAAGTCATCCACAAACTCAATGGCCGAGGCATTGGAAGCTTCCAGCATTTCGCGCACCCTGGATATCCAGAGCTCCAGCCCCATTTCCTTACTCTGCACACTTTTATGTTCTTTATACTTCCAGTGCGCAGCATAGCCTTTTTCAGCAATCTCATCCATGCGGCTGGTGCGTATCTGTACCTCCACCCAGGAGCCGGTGCTGCTCATTACAGTGGTGTGCAGGCTTTCGTAGCCATTCGCCTTAGGGGTGCTGATCCAGTCGCGGAGGCGATCAGGATTGGGTTTATAAAAATCCGTTACCACAGAATATACCTGCCAGCAGGCTGCTTTTTCCTGCTCATCGTCGGCATCTACAATTACTCGTATGGCAAACAGGTCGTACACTTCCTCGAAGGGAATATTTTGCTTGCGCATTTTATTCCAGATGGAGTAAATACTTTTAGGCCTCCCTTTTATCACAAAGTGCAGCCCAAAGCGGCGAAGTTCGTCTTCAATGGGCTTGGTAAACTGGCGGATAAATTTGGTACGGGCTGCCCGGGTGGTACTGATCTTGCGAGCAATTTCCCGGTAAGTAGCAGGCTCGGTGTATTTCAGGTACAGGTCTTCCAGCTCGCTCTTAATGGCATAAAGCCCCAGGCGGTGCGCTAGGGGTGCATAGAGGTACATGGTTTCCGAGGCAATCTTAAGCTGTTTGTGCCGGGGCATGCTGTCGAGGGTGCGCATGTTGTGCAGGCGGTCGGCCAGCTTAATGAGGATTACCCGCACATCTTCCGATAGCGTGAGCAGCATTTTGCGGAAGTTCTCCGCCTGCTGGGAGCGGCCATGTTCAAAAACACCGCTGATCTTGGTAAGGCCATCGATGATGCGGGCCACCTTTGGGCCAAAATCGCGCTGAATATCCTCCAGCTCCAGCTCTGTATCTTCTACTACATCATGCAGAAGAGCCGCCACAATAGAGGTAGTACCAAGACCAATCTCATCAACACAAATCTGGGCTACAGCCAGCGGGTGGTAAATATAGGGTTCCCCGGATTTTCGCCGCATTTCGCGGTGTGCCTCGCTGGAAGTATGAAAAGCTTTTTTGATAATTTTGGCATCGCCATCTTTTAAAAAAGGCTTTGCGTGCCGCAACAGCTTTCGGTACCTACGTATTATTTCTTGTTTTTCAGCTTCTAGATCTATGGTTACCATTTATCGTGCTCCCTGTCTGCTCTCAATAACAACCCTGAAAGAAAGGAAAAAAATCCTGTAAATTTGTTGCTGGAAATTATGGATCAATTAAAATTATATTCCTACCTTTGCCTACCAATTCAATCAGCGGATGTGGCGAAATTGGTAGACGCACTAGACTTAGGATCTAGCGCCGCAAGGCATGGGGGTTCGAGTCCCTCCATCCGCACTAATTCGAACCCCCGATTATGACTACCACATCATAGTTGGGGGTTTTGTATTTTGTTCCACCCTATAAGGTTTAGAGCTTTGGACATTCAGTTAGAAAAGAAAAACCCTACCGAGGCTTCCATTAAAATTACTTTAAGCGAAGCGGATTATCAACCCAAGGTAGAAGAAAAAATCCGGGATTACAGAAAGAAAGCACAGATAAAAGGATTTCGCCCTGGTAAGGTGCCCGATAGTCTTGTTCGGAAAATGTATGGCAAGGCTATTTTGGTTGATGAAGTTAACCACGCCTTAAGCCATGCTCTGCAGGATTATTTGCGCGAGAATAAAATCAACGTGCTGGGTGAGCCCCTGCCCCAGCGCAAAGATGCCGATGCCATTGACTGGGATAAGCAGAAAGAGTTTACTTTTACCTACGACATTGGCATGGCCGGTGATTTTAGCCTGAAGCTGGATGAGGTAAAGGTAACCCGTTACACTGTGGATGTAAACGATGCCCTGATGGACGAAACCATTGAGAACATCCGTACCCAGCCACAGCTTAGCAATTCTGTTGAAGTTGATGAGTACCAGGAAGGCGATCTGGTGAGTGGTGAGTTAAAGGCAGAAGAAGGCGATTTTGTAAATAATGGCGTTCTGTCTCCGGCCGACCTAAGCGAAGAAACCAGGAAACTTTTTAAGGGCCTTAAAAAAGGCGATTCTGTTTCTTTCGACATTAAAGAAGCTTTTACAAACCCAGCTGCCCTGGCAACTGCTACCGGCTTAAGCGCCGAAGAGGCCGAAAAGCTGGAAGGTGACTTTACCTTTACGGTAGAAAAAATAAACCGCAACGAGCCGGCCGAGCTTAACCAGGAGCTGTTTGATAAAGTATTTGGTCCGGGTGTGGTAACTTCTGAAGAAGAATTCCGCACCAAAGTGCGCGAAACCATTGCCGAGAATTACGATCGTGAGTCGGAGCGCCTGACCAATCAGAAAATTCGCGAAGAGCTGCTGGCTAACACTGAAATTGATCTGCCGGACGATTTTCTGAAAACCTGGCTGAAAGCTACCAACGAAAAGGTAAGCGACGAAGACCTGGAGAAGGAGTACCCAATGTTTGCCCGTGACCTGCGCTGGACGCTTATCCAGAACAAGCTGGCCGAAGAGAACGAGGTAAAGGTAGACACCAAAGAAGTGGTGGAAAATGTAAAAGAAGGTATCCGCCAGCAGTTCCGTTCTTATGGCATGGGCGATGAAATAGAAGATATGCTGGATAATTATGCCAACAATTACCTGCAGGAAAAAGACGGTCAAAATTATATGCAGGTGTACAACAAGCTCCGCCACGACAAAGTGATGGAAGTTGTGCGCCAGAAAGTACAGCTGGAAGAAAATACGGTTACGGCCGACGAATTCAGAAACCAGTTACAACAACCACAGTAAACTAATCGCTCAAAAGAGCGGTTATTGAGAAAGTCCTTTCAACAAAGGACTTTTTCTTTATTTTTGTACACTACCTATTAATTCGGAGCCGACATGTTAAATAAAGACGAATTCAGAAAATATGCCGTACAAGGCAGGGGCATCAGCGGATCAGCCATCGACAGCTACTTTAAGCATGTTGAACTGATGCAGCCGCAGGGCATGACCCGTTCAGTTATTGAGGAGCGTCCCACTAACTTCCGGGAAATCGACGTATTCTCCCGCCTGATGATGGACCGCATTATCTTTTTAGGCACCCAGGTAGATGACCTGATCGCCAACGTGATCACGGCACAGCTGCTGTTCCTGGAGTCTGCCGACCCTAAGAAAGACGTATTGCTGTATATTAACAGCCCGGGTGGTTCTGTTTATGCCGGCTTAGGCATTTACGATACAATGCAGTATATCACACCAGATGTTTCTACCATTTGCACCGGCCTGGCAGCCTCTATGGGCGCTGTGCTATTAGCGGGTGGTGCTGCACGCAAGCGTTCTTCGCTGCCACACGCCCGTATTATGATTCACCAGCCGCTGGGTGGTGCACAAGGCCAGGCCTCTGATATTGAGATTACAGCCCGCCAGATCCTGCAGCTTAAGAAAGAACTTTACGAAATTTTAGCTCAGCACTCCGGCAAATCGTATGAACAAATAGAGAAAGACTCTGATCGTGATTACTGGATGCGTGCAGAAGAGGCAAAAGAGTATGGCCTTATCGACGAAGTTCTGGTACGTGAAAAAAAGAAAGATTAACTTAGTAGAATAGGTTAAATTAATTGGAGAAAAGAAGGGACTTTATGGCGCAGGTAACCTGTTCATTTTGCGGTAGGAGCAAAAAAGATGTGGATCTGATGATTTCCGGCATCCATGCTCATATATGCGACAAATGTATTACCCAGGCAAATCAGATCCTGACCGAGGAGCTGAAGACTAAAAATAAGGAAAGTCTGCCGGAGTTTAAGCTGATTAAACCCACAGACATGAAAAAGCACCTCGACCAGTATGTGGTTGGGCAGGACGAAGCCAAAAAGATTCTGTCTGTTGCGGTGTACAATCACTTTAAGCGTGTACTGCAGAAAAAGCGGTCAAAGAATGATGATATTATTATCGAGAAATCAAATATCATTATGGTGGGTGAGACCGGTACGGGTAAAACTTACCTGGCCCGCTCGCTGGCTAAAATTCTGGAAGTACCCTTTTGCATTGCCGATGCTACCGTACTTACCGAAGCCGGCTATGTAGGCGAAGATGTGGAGAGCATCCTGACCCGCCTGCTGCAGTCTGCCGATTATAAAGTGGAAGCAGCCGAGCGTGGCATTGTTTACATCGACGAGATCGATAAAATTGCCCGCAAGTCTGACAATCCCTCTATTACCCGCGATGTAAGCGGCGAGGGCGTTCAGCAGGGCCTGCTGAAGCTGCTGGAAGGTTCTGTGGTAAACGTACCGCCCCAGGGTGGCCGTAAGCATCCCGATCAGAAAATGATCTCCATCAATACTGAGAATATTCTCTTTATTTGCGGTGGTGCTTTCGATGGTGTTCACCGTATTATAGGCAACCGCCTGAACACCCGTCAGCTTGGCTTTGCCAACGTAGACCAGATGCTGGACCGTACCAGCATCGATGAGGACAACCTGCTGCAGTATGTTACTTCACAGGACCTGAAATCATTCGGTCTGATTCCCGAGTTGCTCGGCCGTTTGCCCATCGTTACCTACCTGAATCCGCTGGATGCCGAAACGCTGAAACGTATTCTTACTGAGCCTAAAAACGCACTGGTGCGTCAGTACCAGAAGCTGTTCGATATGGAGGAGATCAAGTTGTCATTTACCGATGATGCCCTTGACTATATTGTGACTAAGGCTATGGAAAACAAACTTGGCGCCCGTGGTCTTCGCTCTATCTGCGAGAGCATCATTACCGATGCCATGTATGAGCTGCCATCGGAAAAAGACGTGAACGAGTTTGTGGTAACACGTGAGTATGCCGAAGAGAAAATTGAAAAATCGAAATTCAAAAAACTGAAGGTCGCCTGATAAGGCAGCCAGACGATCATATAAAAACACCCCGGCCTGATGGTCGGGGTGTTTTTTTTAATTACTTTTTCAGATAATTTACCATCAGGCGGGCCGTACGTTCAGAAGCAGCTTCTTCTCCCATGGATGCTTTCAGCTTTTCATAACCCTGCAGCTGACGGGGTCGGTCTTCGCCTCGGGGCAATATTTTCTTTAGTTCTTCCTGCAGCTTTTTTTCTGAAAAATCGTCCTGTATCAGCTCCTTCACCAGCCCCTCTCCTGCTACCAGGTTCACCAGGCTAATGTAGGGAACACTTACTATTCTTTTGGCAATCTGGTAGGTAAGCCAGCTTGTTTTGTAACAGACTACCTGTGGCACTTCGAAAAGGGCTGTTTCCAGGGTAGCAGTACCCGATGCCACCACCGCTGCTGTGGCATGGCTAAGCAGCTCGTAGGTCTGATCGTAGACGATGCGCACCTGCGGAAAATTTTCGGCAGCTGCGTACATCACCCCCGGCAGCGAAGTGAGCCCCGCCACCACAAACGTATATTCAGGAAAATCTTTGCTTACCGGCAGCATTACCTGCAGCAGGCTTAGCACCTCCTGCTTACGGCTACCAGGCAAAAGGGCAATGATGGGTTTATCGGGTAGCTGGTTTTGCTCATTAAACTGGGGGTTGGGTGTAAAATCGCGGATAGCATCCAGGAGCGGGTTACCTACAAAATCCACATCCATGCCCCAGCGTGAATAAAACTCCTGCTCAAAGGGCATGATCACGAACATCTGGTCAACGTACTTCTTGATCTTGAGCGCGCGCTTCTGGTTCCAGGCCCAGACTTTGGGAGAAATGTAGTAGAAAACCTTAAAGCCCTGCTGCTTGGCCCACCTGGCCATTCTAAGGTTAAAGCCGGCATAGTCGATCATGATGATCACATCCGGCCTGAATTTGATAATTTCCTCTTTGCACCTGCGAAACAAACCCATAATGGCTGGCAGGTTTCCCACTACTTCGGCAAAGCCCATAAAGGCCATCTGCTCATAGTTTACAAGCACCTGCATACCGGCATCAGCCATATAGTTTCCGCCAAACCCCCGGCAGTTAGCTTCAGAATCCTCTTTTCGGAGCGCTTTTACAAGGTTGCCTCCGTGCAAATCTCCGGAGCGCTCTCCGGCAATCAGGAAATACTTCATATCTGAATCAATGTACAACGATCAACAATGTACAGAATGGTGGGATAATGTGCTAATTTGCTAATGGGTTAATGTGCTGTTGGGGCTGCTGCAGGAGTTATAGGCCGTGGTGTTTTGCACACAAGCTGGGGTGGTGTTTCAGGAATTAAGCAGCGGCGCAGGTAGTGAATCGTAGCGCAATTAGTTTGCCCGCCTTCTCGATACTTCCTCCTGTTTAGAAATAAATACCGTAGCGGCTACCTGTTTTTAGCACCCGTAATGGCATAAAATAAAACCCTTACTACTCTTCGCCAAAATACTCCACATAGTTGCGGGGAGTTTCATAGAGGCGCAGGCTGTATAGTTTTCCGTAGGGAGTCAGGTCGGTAACAGGCTCATCGAGTATTTTCCAGATCTCCATGATCAGGTTTTCGCAGCTGGCCATTTTTCCCTTCATAAAATCCACATCTTCGTTCAGGTTCTTATGGTCAAGCTTATCAATTACGCTTTCACGGATAAGGGTGCTAAGCTTTTTTAAATCTACCACAAAACCTGTTTCAGGATCGGGTTTCCCTTTTACGGTTACAATCAGCTCAAAATTATGGCCGTGCCAGTTGGCATTCGCGCAGGGGCCGAATACTTCGGTATTCTTTTCTGCACTCCAGGCAGGATTATACAGCTTATGGGCTGCGTTAAAATGCTCTTTCCGGCTAATGTGTACCATGCTTACTACACTAAATCTAAATAGAGGTGCAAATATACGCCAACAGTCGTTGCTGTAAAAGGGCTGATGCTATCAACATAAAGACTTAAAGCCGTGTTTGGTTTACCAGAAGCAGCCATGTTAGTATAATTTACGTATTTTTAAGCTCCTTAACCTTTTCTAATATGATTGTAGTTACCGGTGCAGCTGGTTTTATAGGCAGCCGCTTAATCCATAAACTGAACAGCGAAGGCTACAACTACCTTGTGGCGGTGGATAGATTTGATAATCCGCAGAAGAACCGTCACCTGGAAGGAGCACGTCTGCTGGAACGGGTAGACCGGGCCGAGCTTTTCACCTGGCTGGATAAACATGAGCAGGAGGTTGAATTTGTTTTTCACCTGGGTGCCCGCACCGATACCACTGAATTTAACTACGAGCTGCTGTGGGAGCTCAATACCAACTACAGCAAAAAGCTGTGGGAGAAGTGTGTACAGTACCAGATTCCGCTGGTGTATGCTTCTTCTGCCGCAACCTATGGTGCCGGCGAGCTGGGCTATAAAGATGATGAATCAATTATTCCGCAGCTAAAACCCCTGAATCCCTACGGTGAATCCAAGAATGAGTTTGACCAGTGGGTGCTGGAGCAGCAGGAGCAGCCTTTCTTTTGGGCGGGACTGAAGTTTTTTAATGTGTATGGCTGGGGCGAGCATCATAAGGGCCGTATGGCCTCTGTAATCTGGCATGCCTTTAAGCAGATAAAGGAAACTCAAAAAATGCGCCTGTTCCGTTCGCACCACCCCGATTTTAAAGATGGGGAGCAAATGCGCGATTTTGTATTTGTGGAGGATGTGGCAGATGTGTGCCTCTGGCTGATGCACCACCGGAAGAACAGCGGCATCTATAACCTTGGCAGCGGAAAAGCCCGTACTTTCAAAGATCTTGTAACAGCAGTATTCACAAACCTTCAGCTACCCGTCGCCATAGAATTTATCGATACTCCGGCCGACATCAGGGACAAATATCAGTACTTTACTGAAGCCGATATGAGTAAAATCAGGAGCATTGGCTATGATAAGGCTTTCACCGAACTAGAAGATGGCGTAGCACAATATGTGCAGAGGCTTAACCAATAAGCAGCAAGCAGCTTATTGATCAGGCTAAAGAAGTAATAAGCAATGCCCGCCGGATAGATTTGATTTACACCTTAACTGCGCAGAACCAGTCGTGCTAATGCACCACTATTCTTTTGAGCAGACGTTTGCCGGAAGAGGTGAACTCGAGCAGGTACATGCCGGGCCTGCCGGGCATATCCAGAGCTGCTGTTTGTGTGCCTGCAGCGTAGCTTAGCGCCTTCAGTTGCCTGCCGCTTGCATCCAGCACCCTGATGTTTAATGGCTTGTAGTGTTGCTGCGGAAATGCAATATTAAGCGCCCCCCTGGTTGGGTTTGGATACACCCTTACGCCAAAGAAATCGTCGGCAGGAATTCCTGCCACGATGCGCGAGGCTAAGATGGTATCTACATATCTTTGTTGAGCGTTTTTAGCAGCCTGCAGCACCTCACTGACGGTAGCACCACCATGGAGGGCAAAGGCAACAATAACAGAATCGCCTGCAGCAATGCTGTGGGGGCCAGAAGCAACTGAATGGCTCACATCTGTGCCTGTTTCCAGACCTGCCTTTACACGGCCTATGCCGCTGGATATACTCCTGAACTTCTCCTCATCCGTAAACCCATCATACACCCCAAGCGGATTATCTGCAATGTTGGCATCATTATCTACGGCCCAGTAATTAGGCTCGCCGCTTAACACCTGTATTGCCCCAACACTACCCCCTTCTGCGTTTGCCGGATACACATAACCGGTGTTGGTGAGGGAATCCCAGTCTGCTTTATCCCTGTTGTTGTCTGAATTAATGTCCCAGTCTGCATACAGGCCCATGTAGTAATCTTCAATATCAGTCCGGCTCTTGTTCCTGATGATGTACTCTACAATCACCGATTTTTCGTTTGGTGACTCCCGCCAAATAAAAGCCCTGAAATCAACGTCTACGTGCAGGTTTGAGATAGTGTCTCCGGCATCGTTAAAACTGCCAAACACTTCAGCATCTGCCAGTGTACCCGGACTAATTTTTCTGATGCTGGTGGTTTCCCTGAAGTCATTATCGATACGACCGCTAACAGAGCGAACGTTGCTTAGCACGTTCTCTTCTTTAGTTGCCATGATTATGCCCATTTCATAGAGCATATTGATGCCCTTGTACATAAAGCCCTGGCCAAACTCTCTGGAGGCATCGCCATAGCCCACCCTGCCATCGGAAGCAAGTGTGGTAGCAAGCATATTCTCATGAACATCAATATAAGTAGGATTAATGATAAGAGTAAAATACTGATAGTCGGTATAGCCATCTGCAGTGTACTCCAGCCTGAACAGCACCTTGTAGTTAGCTGGTGCCTCATCGCTAATTGTTAAACTGAAAGGCGCTTCCCTTACTGAAACCACCTCCAGCATACCTACATCGCCAAGGCTTTTAACAGGTTCGTGAACAGTGATAAAATTGCTAAGCGAAACAAGTTTTACCTGCAGGCCCGAAGCAGGCCATAACAGGTTCTCAAAATTGCCCCACAGGCTTGCCTTTGCTTCTGTTTCCACACCATTACTTGCGGCGGCCCGCTCCAGTGTAAAATCATGCCCTCTGAGCGCAGGGCTGTTTATGGTAAGGGCATTGGCTACATCCAGCCTGCCCCTGCCCATTTTACTTTTATGCAGGCTTGATAAAGATGTGTTAAAATTGGTATCTGCTGCTACCCGAAGCAGCGCCCCCAGCTGTACGCCGGTAAAATCCGGATATTTAGCCTTAAGCAGGGCTGCAGCGCCGGCAACCAGCGGAGCAGAAAAGGAGGTACCGGTGGTGGCTTCATAACCCCCTCCGATTTTTGTAGTAAGAATGCCATCTCCGGGAGCTGTCAGGTCCAGCTGATGTCCGTAATTAGAATACCCGGACCTTTTATCCTCGCCAGTAGAAGCACCAACCGAAAGAACATGGTTATAACTGGCTGGGTACATGGGGGCTTCGCTGTTGCTGTTTCCCGCAGCAGCTACCACCAATACATTATAATCCAGGGCTACCATCTTATAGAGTTCCTGCTCTATCTGGCTGTAAGAGGTGCTGCCATAGGAGGCATTGATGATATCTGCTCCGTGAGTGGCTGCATAAAGCACCCCCTGCATCAGGTTAAGCAGGTATCCGATGCCATTATACCGTTTGTCATTATCTGCTGTGTGCTTAAGGGCCATGAGCCTTGAGTTAAAAGCAATGCCTGCAACCCCAACACCATTATTGGTTACTGCAGAGGCGCTTCCGGCCACTTTTGTGCCATGTGAGGCATTTGATAAAGCTGTACCGGGGTCATTATCGCCCATTAGTGTGGTATAATCATCACCCGCAAAATCCCAGCCCCGGTAATTATCTACAAAACCATCTTCATCATTATCAATCCCGTCTACAGGATCGTTTTCATTCAGGTAAATATTAGCGGCCAGATCAGGATGCTCCAGGTCTACACCAGAATCTATGATGGCTATCACAAGATTCTCGCTGCCTGTGCCGAGCGTCCAGGCATCCTGAGCTTTAATCAGATCCAGGTAGTACTGCCTGCTCATAAACGGATCGTTGGCTGTTTGGAAAGGCATTGCCGCATACACTGGTTCCACAAGCTCCGCCACACCAGATTTATATAGCTGCTCCATGGCATACGCTACAGGAAGTTGTTGATCGAAGCTTATCTGATGATAAAGCCGAAGATCCACACCGGATTGCCCGCCTGTGCGGAATTGTGCTTTACTACCCTGCGCGCTGAAAGAACTAAAAGCAAACGTATTGTTAATTGATAAAGCAGGAGCCAGTCTGCTCCACTCATTAGTGCGCATGCCCTTTCCATGAGCATTCAGATAGGCAAAAGAAGGTTTTAATTTTATAAGGAGCTGGCCTGGGATAGCGTCAGGTTTATCGGGACCGGCCGCATGAGCAGAAACGATCAGTAAAAAAGATAAAAAAAGAAGGGGTAAAAATTTCCTCATATCTATCCCGGAGACTACTGTTAAAAAATTCTACAGCTAAACTTATACCTGTTTCACCAATTACAGATACGCTACTTTTATTCAAAAAATCATTAATAAGCAGGCCAGGCAGTTACGCAATGGAAGAACTTCCCATACAATACTAACCTGCTTACCTGCAGTTGCAATTCGGATATTACATACAAACACCTTTTGCTGCAGATTACTTGAATACAATATGCTAATCAGTATGGCAGATAGGATGCGCGCTCAACACGAATGCACCTAATATACAATATTTTGTATTTAGATGTATTTTTTTAATACTGATTTTGACAGGAGAACTCAGTAACTCATGCAATTAAACAGCCTCGTTCAGTATGTTAACAGAAAGCATTTAACAACAAAAAAGCTCCGCTTGTTAGCGGAGCTCCTGTTTATAAAATAAAATCTACATTAATGCTGAACAACTACCCGTCTGATGGTGCGTTTTTCTCCCTGTGTTACTTCCAGAATGTAAATTCCATCTTTGCGGGGCATGTCAAGCTGCACTATGGTGTTGCCGGCCACATACTTTCTACTCTCCAGGTGCCTGCCGGTTATATCCATCAGGCGCACCAAAACTGGTTCTTTACCTGTTTGCGGCAGTGAGATATTGAGGATATCCTGCGCCGGGTTAGGATAGATGCTCAGGCCTGGCACATCATTCTGAATAATACCTGTAGGAGGCAGTGCAGGATCCGGCCTTTCTCCATCCTTGATGGTTGCGTAGAGCGCTGTAGTGGCTTCTGCAGAGCTTAGAATATCTTCTATAGAAGAACCTCCATGCAGGGCAAAGGCTATTCTGACAGTACCACCAGCAGGAATACTGTAAGGTCCGGAAGAAACGGTATGGCTAACATCATTGCCCGTGCCTTCTCCGGTAATTCCAGCTTCTTCACGCCCAACGCCATTGGACATAGATCTGAATTTTTCGTCATCCGTATACCCATCGTATACACCGAAGGGATTGTCTTCAATATCTTCGTCGTTATCTATAGCCCAGTAATTGGGCGTGCCGGTAAGTACCTGTATGGCACCAACCCATCTTTCTGCAGGGTCGGGGGTGTATATATAGCCAGTCTGGGTAGCGGCATCCCAGCCTGCTTTGTCCTGAAAGTTATCCTGATTGATATCCCAGTCGGCATACAGGCCCAGATAGAAATCTTCCAGGTCGCTGTTCCCTATGTTGGTTACATCATATTCAACCATAACCATTTTTTCAAAAGGAGTTTCCCGCCAAACAAAGCTCCGGTAATCTACCTCTACATTCAGCCTTGAAAGTGGGCTTGCCCTGGAGTCATCAAAGGTACCATAAACATCTGCATCAGAAACCATTCCGGGATTATCCCTTAAGATTTCGTTCACCACTCTGAAATCATTATCAGTTTCGCCAGGTGTAGCATTGCGTACAGTACTTACCAGGCGTGACTGGCTGATACCCATCATAACGCCCATTTCAAAGAGCATGTTAACATCGTTGTACACAAAGCCCAGCCCCTGAGCCTGATTGGTATCCTGGTAACCCAGGCGCCCGTTTCCGGCCAGTGTGGTTGCCACCAGGTTTTCATTGATGTTGAAATAAGAAGGATTGATCAGTATTTTAATGTACTGATAATCGGTATAGCCATTGGCTGTAAAATCTAGGCGGAAAACAATCTCTGCATTGGATGGAGCACCGGCATTAACCCTGATTCTGAAGGGAGTGGTCTCGTTCGATTTCCTGTCCATCATTTGCATATCTCCCAATTCGACAGTAGCCTGTAGCATGGTAATATGGCCGCTAAGCGGTGTCAGGGTAACACTGGCACCCGACGCTGGCCACAGGAAGTTAATAAAGTCACCATAAATGAGTGCTTCCTGACCCGCTTTTGCTACATCCCCGTTAGGCCCCTGGATATAGGAATTATCCATTCGGATAGAAGGGCTTTGCACGGTAAGTGCTCTATACATATCTAAACGGCCTCTGCCCATTTTATCTTTATAGGTAGCGGAAAGGCTGTTATTAAAGGCCGGATCGGCAGTGGTACGCAGCACCTCTCCTACCTGAGCCCCGTTAAAATCAGGATAAAGCGTTTTAACAAGCGCAGCCGCTCCCGCTACGATAGGAGAAGCAAATGAAGTACCGTTTGTTGAGGTATAACCACCTCCTACTGCTGTGGTAAGAATACTCTGGCCGGGTGCAGAAATATCTACTTTGTAGCCATAGTTTGAGAATGATGCCCTGGCATCTGTTTGTGTAGTTGCTGCAACAGACAGCACATAGTCATAGTCTGAAGGATAATGAGGCTCTACGCTGCTTTCATTACCAGCAGCAGCTACAACCAATACATCATATTCAAGCGCCACATACCTGTAGATATCGTGAGAAATCTGGCTGTAATAAGTACTTCCATAGGAGGAATTGATGATATCGGCACCATGTTCTGCCGCATACAGCACCCCTTGTAATATGTTATTCAACAGGGCATTTCCACCGTCTCCACGGGTATCATTATCTGCAGAATGCTTCAGAATCATTAAACGGGCATTGAAACCAACACCGGCTATGCCCTCTCCGTTATTGGTAACAGCAGAGGCAGCACCAGCCACCATGGTACCATGCGATAAGTTTTCCAGGTCCGTACCCGGATCATTATCACCCGTCAGGCTAATATAATCATTGCCTGCAAAATCCCATCCATAGTAGTTATCTACATAACCATCTTCATCGTTGTCAACTCCATCGATCGGATCTGCCTCGTTTGTATAAATATTAGCTGCCAGGTCCGGATGCTGAAGTTCTACACCTGAATCAAGAATAGCAATGATGATGTTAGTTGGATTAGAAACCAGGTCCCAGGCATCCAGTGCATTCACCAAAGGCAGGTAGTACTGATTGGTAAGGCGGGGATCATTTGGTGTCAGATAGGACTCTGCTGCATAAACAGGTTCTGCAATTTCTACAGCACCGGACTTATAGAGCATGGCAATCGCTTCTTCTACCGGCATTTCGGGATCTATGCTAATCTGATGATACAGGCGCAGGTCTATATTTGATTTACCGGTTGCCCTTTTTGCAGCTGCCGCATTTTTTACTTTCCCTGTACTGAAAGAATGGACTTTATGCACGGATAAGGCAGGTGCCAGGCTTTCCCACGCATTTGTACGCATACCGGCACCGTCACTATTCATATACGCAAAAGCAGGCTTTAGCTTAACTAGTACCTGGCCTTTGTTGATATAAGTAGGGTCTGAATCGGCATGTGCATCCGGACTCAGCATAAAAACCAGCAGCCCGCATATAATCAGAAATAGATGTTTTTGCATATAAACTAAGTCTTGAGATAATGTACTTCCGTAATAGTCTTTTTGTTACTCCTCATTCTGGTTGAGGAATTCAACCATTTTTGCCACATGATCAGGTTCTTTAACAAAAAGACTATTCACTCTTATAAACTTCTTCAGTGCGGGATTATTCTTTCTTTTTTCTTTGATGAAAGCATTAACCGGGTATAAAACATTGTTTTCCGCAATATACTCATCGGTAGTTGGTACAATTTCGTAATCCATACTGCCAACATGAAACTCTTCTTTATAATTCGGCTTCTTAATATAGGCCCTGTTATGCCTAAGGTACTGGTATTTGCCATCCTCTAATACTTCCAAAAATCCGGTAAGTGCTTCACCTTTGTCATTTTTGTAGTTAGTAGCTGCCTTGAAATGTCTTTGGTTACCTACGCCTACTATATAGAATGCATCAATATTTGTAGTAGAAGCAACTTTCACATAATTCTTATTCTGTATTTCCAGCACTTCATTCAGGATGTTATATCTCACGGTGAGGTTCTCTATGTATTTATCTTCACCCTGAAAGAGTAAACCTCCTAACAGCCAGTTATCGTTCATATACTCAGATCCCTTCAGCTTAGAAACCCGGGTATCGAACCCTACATTTGGGGTGGCTGCCTGCGGAGTCATGGTGGCAAGATCATCGAGTCGCCTTGAAACTGCCTGTGTAGTATAATCCTGAGCCAGTAATTCCGAGCAGGATATCAAAATCAGTATAAGAATGAGTCTCATGTTTTAATATTTATAGCGTACAATAGAATAGTATCAGAATGTAATATAACAGATGTTTATTTTAAGTAGTTGTTAATTACCTGTTAAAGTAATGTATTTCAGTAAATTAAAGCAAGCCATCTCCAGTAGAGCGGGTAATCCTCCTTACCTCTTGTATCTAATATGAATAGATACACTTCTATGCTCTTCATCTCATAAATGCTTTACAGGCAAAAAAGCAGCTTTTCTATATATTCTCTTTCATCAACATCACCTTGTTGTGAGCAGGTTACTTCTTTAGCAAAAAGACAAAATCAGAACTTTTCAACCTTCATCAATAGCCCAAAATTATAATAATCAGGTAAATAAATACATTTTTCACATACTGCAGCTGCAGCAAGCTTTTGACTTATTTTCCTTAAATAATTTAGTTAATTATACAGAGTAACACAACTTAGCTATAAAGAATGTTACAGCAGACGATAACCGCCCTGTCTGCAGTTATTAATGTTTTATATTCTGTTTGATTTTTATGCTATAGCAAAACCTAAACAGCATTTTACCTGTGTATACTAAGACCTTTGATAACCGCAGCAGGCAGGACAAAAAAGAATTAGCCTTCTGTTTATGTAAAACGATAATCGTTTACTAACAGAAGGCTAATCTTGATTGATCATGCCCTGAAGTCAGGGTAAGATCAGTAGTATATTACTTATTTTCTAAATACTGTAGTTCCGGTATCACCAAATGTATTTCTCCAGGTGATCGTGATTGCGCCAGTAGCCGGATCAACCGTTCCTGAACCTGTGATGCGAGAGCTGAACGGACCTGTGAAACCTACAATAGAAACTGTATTGTTCTCGCAATCGAACCTCACGTTAGCAGCAGTCTGAGCTGCCTGGCCATAGCAATCACCATACCACTCTACGTAAGCACCACCAAGGATATTACTTATTCTGTAAGTAGTTTCGTTGGTTCTGGTAATGGTAGCAGTAGAAGCAAAGTTATTCAGTGCTGTTGCGTCATCACAATCAGGATCTGTAGATGTTGCGTTGGTGGAGGTAGTATAAGTACCAGCCATATTATAAGTACATGGGTCTACCCGTACTGTATAAGTCTGTGTACTGCTACGTCCCTGTCTGTCAATAACAGTAACACGCAGGTCTACATAACCGATAAAATCATTTACAGTAAGGCTGATAGGCAGTGTACCAGATGTCTCGCCTTCCAGGGCTTCCAAATCTTCATCAGATAAGGTTATCTGTCCTACTTCTGTATCTCTGTTATTGATAAATGCTGTTACGATAACAGTATCAATAATACCTGGAGAAGTAATGTTAGCATTCATGCTATAAGTACCTCTTTCAGCAGTTGTAGGACCAGTGATCGCAATGGTAGGAGCAGCCTCAGTATAAACAATTGTTACTGGCTGACCTGTCATTCTAACTTCTCTTTCCTGCAGTTCATCCTCAACAAACGCAGTAAAGGTTACAGGGCCAACATTGGTAGTAGGGATTGAAGGAGCTGTATAACGTGCAGTTACCCTACCGGTTTCCATACCTCTAACAGCATCGAGCGTAGCTGTATCTAAAACAACTGTTCCGAAGTTTGCAAAGATACGGGCATCTGCAATACCGCCTGGTGCATTGATATCAAGGTACACCTCAGTGGTACCACCCGGATTGATCTCAGCATTTTGTGCTGTGATCGTATAGGTAGGCGCATTCAGGGAGTATCTGATAAAGATGGTTTCAGACATGGTATGAGTCTTGCGTTGTTCACCCTGTGCATCATAAACGATGATGCTTAAGGTAAAAGCACCTGAAGCATTGGTAGGGGCGGTAAACTGACCATTGATCACGCCTGAGGTGTTACCCATCGCAGCATTCAAACTTGCCTGATCAAATACCACGGTACCTTTACTGTCTGTGGTCTGATAACCGATTGAGTCGATCAGCCCCGGGGCATCTACAACTCTTACACTAAAATTAGTGGTTTCACCTCCGAAGAGAGTATCTTCTTCAACCGTTAGGGTTGAATAGGGTGAATCCTGCGGAAGGGGTGGGTTTGCCTCAAAGTAGTCGTCTACACAAGCTACAGAAGCTACCATTACACCCAACCACAAAAGAACATTATATATTTTATTCATGGTATAGACTTTTGAAATAGTGATTTTAATGAACAGGCCTTTAAGGCCTGTTCAGGAATTGTTTATTCAACCTTGGTGAGCCTCAGCGTAAGAGGTACATCTACTGTAAGTCCGCAAGCTCCATCAGGATTGTCCAGGATTTCGAGGATGAGCACGTCATCAGACGCAACATCATACTCACCAGGAGTTGGAGCAGCTCTCCATCCCAGGCTGGGTCCGCCGCAGCTCAAACCAGCTCCAGTTGGAGGTACAATTAGATCACCGCATACCAGGTTGAAATTAAAAGTCCTTGCATCAAAACCATAATAGGTAGGTGAGAACGTTCTGCCAATAGGAGAAGTTTGTGTTAAATTCACCTGCATTGGAGCAAAACGGCCGGGAGCGCCAGAGAATGGATCAGGTTCGCCTGCGATCTGCTCAATTCTATACCTGCCTGTAGCAAAACCCGCAGGAAGCGGACAAGCTACAAAAGCCGTAAAACCTGCATTAAAGCTTGATGTCTGTACACCCCTGCCTTCGATATCCGGAGTTACTGTGTTAGAGTTATAATCATCCGGGAGTGGAATCGCCTCCGGAAACCTGCGTCCGTCGGTCAGCACCACCTGATTATAAAAATTCACCACATCAGCACCTTCAATATCAGAAAGCTCCAGACCCATTGCTGCAGCCACCTCACCTAACGTAATGGTAGCATTTCTAAGAGCTCCCTCACTATCGAAATCGCTCTGACGGTAAGTCTTTACCAGCTGACGGCGCTGGGGCTGACCTGCAGGAGTGATTGGGTATGTTACACTTGGTACTTCAGAAACATCAGTAAAGGTGGCATAAATATTCACCGAATCGATGTTACTGTTCTGTGTGTACAGATCGAACTGCACGCGTGATGTTTCAGGATTTTCAAAGTTAAAGAATGAAAGCAACGGATCGGGAAATACTACCCGAAGAGATGCGCCTTCTCTAAGCTCTGGTACCCTTACAGCGTCCTCATCCTCACAGCCCATTAGAACTGCTGCAGAGAGAAACAACATGCTTGTATATAATAATATTTTATTCATTGTTTTCTATTTAAGTCGTCTACAAATACTATCTGTCCCAGAATACTCTATCCAGATAGACGTTTCTTTGACTACGGCCTGGTAACAGGTTAAGATCTGCAACAGGATATGGGAATGAAACCGGGAAATCACGACCACGAACTGTAACATTCAAAAGGTCGGCATTGCCATCGTGCAGAATAGGGAAACCAGTTCTGCGATAATCATTGTAGGCATCCACTGCATAACCAAAAGAGGCAATCCATTTCTGCGTCATGATCAGCTGCAGCCTGGTTTGTGCGCTACCTGGCTCATAAAGCTCCATTACAGAATTGATGTAGGCATTTCTTCTGCCTTCTGTGATTAGAGGCGCACCGGCAGCAGCTGCAACCTGGTTTACTTTCGCAAACGAAGCTTCCATTGCCATACGGAACAGTTCTGCATCATCTTCTTCCGTAACACCTACCAGTGCCAGCTCGGCTCTGGTGTATAGCTGGGAGAAGTAAGTCAGCATGCGCTGTGGAGTAGATCCATAGCCATTGTAGTTGGCAGTTACACCCTGCCCTTCATCATAACGACCTCCAAGGGGATACAGACCGGCAACAGCCTGCGATGAACCTTGGTCAAAACCTTCGTTCGGGTCGATGTTGAAAGAGAACTGGTAGATTCCAAGAAAACCAGTAGCAGGATCGTAATAAGCAGGATCGTTTTCAGGCTCTTCACCCAGATCTGGCGCTACCTGGTTATACCAGTAGTAGGGTACTCTAGGATCCTGTATATTTTCCAGAATATTAGCAGCAAAGAAGGTACGCTTGCCCATCATCATCTCATAGAAATAAGGGCTGATGTGATAGCCGGCACCACCTGGTGCCCACTCCTCTACATAACCTGGGTGCCTGTCATCAGGAGCAGAATTTCCACCATACGCCAGTTCAAAATCCTGAGACTGGTTCTGAATCAATCTTCCGCTGCTAAGCAGTGCATTCACCTCTGCTGAAACATCTCTGGTTAACCTGATCTGGTTGTACATTTTGAGCTTTAAGCTATTGGCAAAGCGCTCCCAGTTCTCCATGTTGCCACCGTAGATCACATCATCATCTCCCGGAGAAAAGGTAGAAGATCTTTTTACATTGGCAATACCAGCATCCAGCTTAGAAAACAGGTCATTGTAAATGGCAGCGCCATCTTCAAAGTTAGGGTTTGTGTTTTCAAAGCCCTGGTTAGCCTCAGAATAAGGTATTTCGCCCCACACATCTACCATCACACTATAGATGTAGGCTTCCATGATCTGGGCTACCCCCAGGTACTGAAAACTTTCTTCGGCTTCCGCTTTCTCCTTCATAACCTGAAGGTCGGTCAGTGAAACCTGGTACAGCGCATTCCAGGGTGCTGTTACACTAAAAGTATTGCCATCAAAAGCATAGTCGCTGGTTGCAGTACCTCTTGCTACGACCTGGTGCATGTACATAGAGCCAATCCAGGAAAGGCCCCGTGAGTTCATACCAACAGAACGAGCAGTAATTACCTGTGCAGTAGGCAGTAGCTGGCGCAGGGGCACATCTACCGGGTTATTGGGGTCTACGTTAATATCCAGGAAGTCTTCGCAGGAAGTAGACGCGAAAAGCATACTAGCGGATAATACGTAAGTAAATATATTTCGTATTTTCATTCTATTTCAGATTTAAGATTGTCTAAGCCTAGAAGGTAACTCTTAAGTTCACAGAATAGCGCTTAGTTGTTGGTGTTGCACTCCACTCAATACCCTGCTGGTTAGAGTTACCAAACTGGTTCACTTCAGGGTCGAAGTTGGTGTGTTTAGGGAAGTTAGGTGCAGAGAACCAAAGGTTTCTGCCAGTGAAATTCACTGAAACTTTACCGAATGGTGTTGCTCCCAGCCATTTTTTAGGCAGATCGTACCCTAAGGTAACTTCACGTAAACGGTAAGTGGTAGCATCCCATACAGCCCACTCATCAGATCCGTTGATCGCGAAAGTCTGACCGAAGTACAGGGTATTCACATCAATCTGAGTCTGGTTCTGGTATTTCTCACCTGTTTCAGCATTACGCAGTGGTTCACGTGTTACAGGGTCGCCGTATACACCAGGAATGATATAGTTTTGCTCTCTGCCTTCAGTGTCTCTGGTTACACCCCTACCCAGTAATGACAGCGTAGTGTTTGACCAAAGGTCGCCACCCTGACGCCAGTCAAATACAGCAGACAGCCTGATACCCTTGAAAGTAAGGCTGTTGGTTAAACCTACAATAAAGTCAGGGTTAGGATTGCCAATGATTCTTTGCTCCGGATCAGGAATCAGCTGTCCGTTAGCTGGGTCGATCAGCAGGTTGCCTTCATCATCGCGCATGTCTACAGAACCCAGCAGCAGTCCATACTCCTGGCCAGCTCTGTGTACAGAGATTACACCTCCGGCAAATCCAGAACCAAATACAATTTCAGGTACAATGTCTGTCAGCTCTTCGATGGTGTTTCTGTTGTGGGTAAAAGTACCGTACATATTCCATCTGAAGTCATTGGTTTGGATTGGCGTCAGGTCCAGGCCAAGTTCAACACCACGGTTTTTAATGGTACCAAAGTTGGTATACAACTGGCTGTAACCTGATACAGAAGGCAGGCTGATTGGCGCAATCAAGTCGAAGGATGTTTTATCGTAAACCGAGAATTCAAATCCAACCCTGTTGTTAAACAAACGTGCATCCATACCTAACTCATACTCACGGGTACGCTCTGGTTTCAGGTTTGGATCGTACTGGGTGTTTTCAAGTGTTGCACCAGGTACACCCCTGAATGGGAATGGGCTTGAAGAACCACTAGGTAACAGCACCTGAAGTGTAGGGTTAACGCTGTAGGTAGCCTGCAGCTGGTAAGGATCGGTATCGGCACCTACCTGTGCAGCACCAGCTCTTAACTTCAGATAATCAAGAACACCTGAACGGATGTTCAAGGCATCTGTTAAGATCACTGAAAGTGAAGCTGCTGGATAGAAGAAGCTGTTGTTTTGTGCTGGCAGCGTTGAAGACCAGTCATTTCTGCCGGTAAGGGTCAGGTAAGCCCAGTCTCTGAAACCAAAGCTGAAGTCACCAAATACACCTACAATACGGCGCTGGCTGTAACCACCACCAAAAGGCGTTACGTTGTTGGTATTGTCAAGGTCGTCTATGTCAAATACAACATAGTTCAGACCCTGGAAAGCCTGTTGATCTCTGGTTCTCTGGTTTACGTTATGACCTGCAGTTGCACGCAGGCTGAAGTCTTCGTTAAAGTCAAGGTCTGCTGATAAGATAAAGTTGCTTTCAATTTCTTCGAAGCGAATATTATCTTCAGTTACCTGACCGGCACCCGGGTTGGTAGAAGGACCGGTAGAGCCCGGACGTATAAAGTGCAGGTTGTTCTGGTTGTACGTACTGATACCTACTTTGTAGCTGGCCGTTAACCAGTCAGTCAGGTTGTAGCCTAAGTCTACTGAACCCATGATACGGTCAGTTCTTTCAGTAGAACCGGCGTTTTCATAAGACCAGTAAGGGTTATCAGCCTGTCCGCGAGCTACAAAGAATTCAGAACCCAGGTCAAGCGGGTTTTGGTAAGGCTGGCCCTGCATATCCCAGTTACGGCCTAAGTACAAGGCACGGGCAAAAGCAGATGGGTTGTTACCACCGGAGTTTCCAACACCACTCTGTACGGCTCTTTGATTGATCCGGCTATAAAGCAGGTTAGCGCCTACTGTCAGACTATTTTCAAGTGTGGTGCGGCCACCTACACTTACGTTTGTTCTTTCAAACTCGGTATTAGGCACATAACCTTCGTGGTCGGTGCGAGATACTGTAACACCCAGTGTAGATTTATCTGTTCCACCCTGAACAGAGAAAGAGTTTTCGAAGATATGGCCGGTGCGGAACAGATCCTTTACGTTGTTAGGATATGCTCTGTAAGGTACACGAACCCCATTAAATTCTTCCATGCCGGGTCTGCCGGCATACCAGTGTGCAATAGAGTCTGTGGTAGCATAAGGCCTTGTTCCGATAAAAGGAGCTCCCCATGAACCGTTTACTGCAGCATACTGATAGTTAGTACCGGCACCGTATACATTCTGATAGTCGGGCAGGTTAGCAATGTTCTCCCATGAGTAAGAAGTAGAGTAGGTAACTTCCAGACCTTTTTTAGACATGCCTGCGCTACCGGTTTTGGTAGTGATCAGGATAACACCATTGGCAGCACGTGTACCATATAAGGAAGCAGCAGCAGCGCCCTTCAGTACAGTCATGGATGCAATGTTGTTAGGGTCAAGGTCGGCAATACGGCTTGAGTTAGCACTACCCTGTGTTAAGCCTGCAAAAGTATTGTTGGCATCGTTATTAAAAGGAATACCATCTACAACAAAGAGTGGCTGGTTGTTACCTAATAAAGAAGAGTTACCACGGATAGTAATACGGGTAGAGCTACCAGGAGCACCACTACTACCACCAATGTTTACACCAGCTACTTTACCCTGCAGCGCACGAAGCGGGTCAGGCTCAGCTACCTGCTGAATGGCCTCTCCCTGTACTCGCTCAACTGCATAACCAATCGCTTTCTGTTCGCGCTGAATACCAACTGCGGTTACAACTACTTCAGAAAGTGTTTCAACATCCTCAGTCAGTACAACATCCAGAACGGTTCTGTTGCCTACTGTCACATCCCTATCAGCATAACCAATAAAGGAAAAATTCAGAACAGTGTTGTTGCCTGGTACCTCCATACGATAGTTACCGTCCATATCGGTAACCGTACCCTGTGAAGTGCCTTTGATGCGCACGGCTACCCCAGGCAAGGCTTCCCCATCGGCGGTTACCTTTCCTGAAACAGTCCGTTGCGCCCAGGCTGAGGTTATCAGCCCAAGGAGCACGAAGCTCAGTAGTAAAATCCTCTTCATTCTTTTTTTGATTAGGTTAGAAAAAATTTCTAGGGACCAAGTTATACTTTTAGGTTAATTATCACAATACCATACTTGCAATATGTGCAGTTAACCCTCAAATATTTTTACTCTGCCCCCCTTAACGACACACTATTTCGCTAAAGGGTTGGAAAGCAAAATGAAGCTTTTTTACACTTTTTTCAGCCTGGCAACTCAATGCTAACGTTTGAACATCGTTTGCTCTATACTCCTTTTAAACAGGCTTTTTTATCCATGACATTAATCTGTATACAGCTAAGCTTATACTAAAAAACGAAGTGTTAATCCAAAGAAAATTTCAATGCACCTGACCTGAAGCCCCAAAAACGCATTTGAACGCAGCCCTTTTATCAAATTAATCCAATTTATAGGCTTTACACTCAACAGCATGCCAATGTAAGAAAGCAAGTTAAAATACTTTTAGTCAGCAGATTGATATGCAACAACGCCAACTTTGGTCTGCTGAAATATGATGGAAAGTGATAATAACAGAAGCTACCAATACCAGCTGTATTTTTGATTATTAAAATTTCATTAAAATATATCTTACCATCCAAAGGAATAGTTTTTCCGTTTTTTCCAATAAAATCACCTGGATTAGTTACTGTATATGAAGCAAATACAAGACAAAATCCTACATCTGTTAAAAGTTTAGGTTATACTCCTGCTGCTTATATTTAATGTTATAATTTTATTCTCCATGGTAAAAAAAATTTTTCGTCACACCAGTCTCCATGCTAACGGAGTATGTATGCATTAAGATAGCTTACCATAATTATACCCTCCCCTACTGCCCCTCCCACCAGGAGGGTTTGATGTTGGTTGCAGAACCATGGGGATATGCCAGACAGCTTAAGCAGGGATTAGGTTCACCCCTGACCGGTGGCCCGTAGGGCTTCAGGCATTCTTCCTTCAGATAATCATAGACATAATACGACAGGTCTTTGGTACTGAAATACCATCTTTTTGCCTCTTCATTCACTACTCCAAAATAGCCGGAAACACGTTCGTCGCTATCCACAGCTTTTATATTTGTCTGAAGATTGTAGGGAGGTTTATCCTGTATGAACCCACCCTCCGCCTGATCCTGCATTTCTTTCCAGAAGTAGTAATGGTCTTCAGTCATAGCATATTGATTTACCAGCACCGACAACCGTTCAAAAATGCGTTCATTCCCATCAACCTCCATAAAGAACAAATCTTTTTTGTAGCCCCCTGTATGATCGGCCTGCAGGGCATAGCCGGAGAGAAAATTTCCGCTGGTAGCCCAACATCTGAAATCTGGCTGGCTGGACCTTGCCAGCGGTGCAACGTATATCCAGGTTGGCTCAAATTTCCATCTGTAATAAACAGTATTTCCCGGCTCCCGCCTGGGTAGATCTATGCGTAAGTTTATGCCTTTTCTGGTAGTAACCACTTCTTCTCCCGCCTGCACCTCATATACCTGTTTGCTTGTTTCCTCAAAATCTATGGCACCAATGGCATCTGTGGCATTCTCAGGCAGTTTTTCCCAGCCAGATTCATATGATTTTCCATCTGCAAGGCTTATCTGAAGCTTATATTCGGTTCCAGCCCTGGCCTTAAAATCTTTGTTATCCAAAAAATAATGACCTGGCTTCCGGGGGGATTGTGAATATATCCATCGTTCTCCCGAATCAGATATCAAGGTCACGGACGCGTTTTCTGCTAATTTGTCTATCGTAGCACTTACATCGCTGGTGTAGCGTAAGATTACCGTAAAGTAACGACCATCAGAAGGATAGCCAACTGTTTCGTTATAGGAAACATCAGAAATGAATCCTTCCACGACCAGTGTAGGATAGTTATTCTCAATAACAAATGTATATGGCTCAATACAGCCTGTTAACATGCAGGCAATTAGCACCAGCCTTATAATTGATCTGACCATTAGAATCTGAAGTTATAGTTAACAGAAGGAAAAGCACTCCCCAGAATGGAGAGCTTTCTGGCGTTACCCCATTTAGTGAAGAAAATTGAGTAGACATTGTCTCTGCTGTAAACATTGTACACCGAAAATACCCAGTCTCCTCTAAAGCGGGTGCTTTTCCGGGCCTTTCCCTCTATGGTCAGGGAAAGATCCAGGCGGTGGTAATCAGGAATTCTGTATTCGTGTCTTTCAGAATAATTTAATACAGCTAAGTAGGCATCATAACTGAATTTAGAAACAGGGATTGTAATGGGTCTGCCCGTGCTATAGCTAAAGTTGCTCGAGAATGTTGCCCTGGCCCCTAGTTTATAGTTTAGAATAACTGACAGGTTGTGTGGCTGATCAAACTGGGTGGGATAATAGTCGCCACCATTTATTTTCTGTAATCCGTTTTCATTGGCGGAAAATCTCCTTAAACTTCTGGAATAGGTGTAGGCTACCCAGCCTTCAAACCTGCCACTGTTTTTACGGGCCAGTAATTCCACACCATAAGCGCGCCCTTCTCCGCTCACCAACCCTGCTTCCAGTGCCTTGTTCAATGTTATATCAGCACCCTCAATATAGTCTACTGCATTGGTCATTTTCCGGTAGAAGCCTTCTACTGAAAACTCATAGCTGTTTTCAAGCAGGTTTTTGAAAACCCCCAGCGACACCTGGTCGCTAATTGCCGGCTCCAGGTAAGGGCCGCTGGCCACCCAGTAATCCTGCGGGGTGGCAGAGGTTGTGTTCGATATGAGGTGCAGGTACTGATAGGTGCGGTAATAGCTTGATTTTATGGAAGTACTGCTATTGAGCAGGTACCGTACAGAAAGCCGGGGCTCAAAACCACCATAGTCAGTGATAAGCTCTCCACTGCCATAATGTATGCTATCTGTAATTGCCGGATACCGGCCCCTGATGTTGTTGTAATCAAAAATATAAATCTGGTCCTGTCCCAGCCTTAAAAAATGGGAGTATCTGAGCCCCGCAGATAATGCCCACTTCTGTGACAGGTTAAAATCGCCCTGCCAGTAAACAGCAGTTTCCAGTACAGTCTGGTCATTCAGATCTACCGCAAATACATTCCCCCCCTCCAGATCAGGCTTTAGCTCTCCCGGTTCCAGCAGGGTACCATTTACTTCCAGGCCAAAGTTGTATTGCAGCCATTCACGGGTTTTATTCCCTATATCGTAATGCAGTCTGATATTTTTTATTCCATTCTTATAAGTATGAGCATCTATTTCATTATCATCGGCAACACTGCTATGGTAATCACTGAAAGCAAGGGTTAATCCACTGAAAAGATTATCTCTGAAGGTATGGTCCCACCTGAGAGAGGCGTTTGTTGTGCCCCAGCTAAAGGTTGTGTCGGAGGCAAAACGAAAGCTGTCGTTGCTTTTGTAAGCGGTAAAGCTCAGGTAATTATTTTCGTTGAGGCGGAAAAATGTTTTGGCTGTAACATCATAAAAACTGGCAGAGCTGTTTTGCAGCTGTATATTATCAGTTGCTTTTAAAAGCCAGTTGCTGTGAGAAGCCCTGCCTCCTATTATATAGGAAGCTTTATTTTTGATGATGGGTCCTTCCAGCCCAAGTCTGCTGGAAACCAGGCCCACTCCTCCCTTTATGGTATGCCTGCCAGCATCGCCATTTCTAAGCTTTACATCCAGAACAGAGGATACGCGCCCCCCAAAGGCTGCCGGGCCCCCACCTTTGTACAGGGCCACATCATTTACAATATCAGGATTGAAGGCTGAGAAAAAGCCGAAAAGGTGGGTTGGATTATAGATAACGGCACCATCCTGCAGGATCAGATTCTGCCCTGTTTCGCCGCCACGTACGTTAAAGCCGGAAGAAAGCTCGCCAACCGTGCTTACACCCGGAAGCGTTGTCATACTTTTTACTGGATCTACTTCTCCCAAAAAAGTAGGTAATTGTTTAATGGCTTCTATGCCCATTCTTTGAATGCCGGGCACCACGCTCTGTATGTTATTATCTTCTCTTTCTGCCGTGATGGTTACACCCTCCAGCTCTGTTTCAGCAGCTTGCAGGCTAATGCTAAGCGTACTTGTTTCTATCAAAGGACTAAATCCTACTAAATAAGAGGCTGTTTCATAACCAACATAGCTAATTTCAAGCTCCTGCACCCCTGCTGGGGTAGTTAGCTGAAAACTACCATTTACATCTGTTAAAACACCTGCCCCTGTTTTTGGAATCACAACACGGGCCCCAATAACAGGCTCCCTGCTTTCGGCATCTTTCAGCACTCCCCTGAGGAGCTGTTCTTTAGATTGTTGTTTGGTGAGTATTAAATAACTTTGATTCTTCTGCTCGAATTGTGTTTTCTGAGCTTTGTTAAGAATGAAAAAGACATTGGTACGGGCTCTCACCAGCTGAAGATCATACTGGCCCAAAAGCACCTCCAGATAACTGTTCAAAAACATTCCATCTGTTATTCCTGAAACTACAAGCGGGGCAATATCTGCATCATTGAAAATAAAATCCAGCTTATGTTCCTTTTCTATCTCCTGCAAAAAGGCAGTCAGCATTTTGCCATTCGCTTCATCACTTATCCTGATGTTCCTGATTCCCTGCGCTTTTAATTGGAGCGTAGCGGTGGCAAACAAACAAACTATTAATAAAAGGCGGTTTTTCATGAAAAGCGTTCTCCTTTTGCTGAAGAGATTGAGATAATATTAGCTGATAAAAATTGCTGATGCTGGAGCCAATACATCAGGCATGTAAAAATTAACATTATCAAACCTGACCTAAATTAAGAAATTTTCGCAATAATATGGTTGATTCAGCAGGAGTGAAATTTATAAAGCTGAAACTATTTCTAAACCTGGCCAATCCTGATTAAAGGAGGGCGAATCCTCAGCCTTACTTATAAAAAAAGAGATTGCCTCAGGGAGGCAATCTCTTCTAAATCAGAACTTAAACAATGTTGTAATTAAAAACATTGATAATTATTGTCTTCTGTTGACAGACAATTCACTACTGAATTGTTAAGCTGGTATCCTGAATTGTGCTGTAATTACCAGCTCTGTCCTGAGCCAGGAAGTAAACAACATATTCTCCGGAAGTAAGGCCAACAGTAGTCCTTTTCGGGGTAATAGCATTAAGCTCTAAGGAACCAGAGGCAACACCCGACATTTCCATGAAGGCTTCAGCATCTTCCGGAGCATCTTCCTCGCTATCCAGAATCAGGTACATACCTGTTGCTGCCTCGTTGGCGGATATACTTATGATAGCTGAGCTACCATTAGCCATGGCCGTTCCCAGCACTACAGGTCTGAAGTTATCAACCATCAGTTCGGACTCGTAATTCACAATGGTAAGTGGGTTTCCGGCCTGGTCCATGATGTTTTCAAATTCAACATCTACCGTTCCGTTCCCTTCCCCATTTACCGTGTACTCATAAGTATATACCAAAGGATCGTCGGAAGACTGAACCAGTGTATCTCTCTCTGTTTCAACACCTGCACCGGAGAATGTAACATATAAAGCACTGTCAGCTCTGTTTGCAAAAGTAACGGCTTCACTAAAGGTTACAGTAACGGTAACAACTGTGCTGTCATTTACTAATTGTTCTGAGTAAGATACATCCGCTACCGGCGCAATATTGTCTACACGGTACAGCTGCACCATTACACTATCCAGGGTATCAGAACCGTAAGTAGAAGCGGCAATAATGTTTCTGAACATAGCCTGCGGAGTACCATTACCCTCACCAGCAGTGTAGATAGCATAGTAATTCTGTGCATCTACCTTGATAAGCTCTCCTAAGCTGCCCGACATGAATTCAGAGATATCTTCATTCATCAGTAAGTCAGGATCCTTAGCAAGAGGTGCGTCAAAGCTGAAGAATACAGTATCGGAAGCACCGCTCATCAATGCGCCATAACCAGCGGGGTTATATGAGGTGCTTACTGCCGGCTCCACATTCTCAACTGTGATGTGATAATCACGGGAATCTCTGCCGTTAGTAACAGAAAGGGTTACATCGCCTACTTGCTCCTGGAACGCTACTGTTACAGTATTGCCAGTGGTCCCGCTGGTGATGGTAGCGGGGCCTGTAACTGTCCAGTTATAAGATTCAGGGTTAGCGATATCTCCAATGGTGTACTCTTCTTCATCACCAGGAGCTACATGTTCAGGACCTGCTAAATTCAGGCGATATGGACCCGTGAACTCATCCATTTCATAGTCTTCGCATGATACTGCAAACGCAGTTAGCAGGAATATAAATGCTATATATATTCTATTTTTCATTATGTATCTGTATTAATAAGGTAGCTGTTACAATAAAGGCTGGAGTGTATCCCAAAATATAGGTGAGCCCACTTCATCCCCTCCTATCTTCGCTCCTGCAGCAGTATAGTTAGGATTGTTGAGCTGTCCTTCTTCCAGTGGATAAGTAAAGCGCAAAGGAATATCAGCCATATCCATATCCTCGGGAGGCGTCAAAGCTACAAAGTCAAGTCTTCTCCAGGTACTCCATGCTTCAAAGCCTTCGTTGTAAAGGGCTAACCACATCTGCAGACCAATTTTTTGTCTCCAGTCGCCGGGAGCGGTTGAGTAGTTAACATCAGATTGCGAAATGTAAGCAGCAGCCTGTTCATCAGACAATCCCCACTGATTGAAAGAAGCTTCGATACCTTCATTATAATGAGATTCTGCAGAACCACCAACAGCATAACCACCTCTGGCAGCAGCCTCAGCCATCAGAAATTCTACTTCAGCATAGTTCAAAAGAGTACTAGGGAAATCAGGCTGGTGCAGGGCATCTCCTACCTGAGTGTTGGCGCCATAGTTGTTTGCACTACCATAAACGCCTCCTGAGTACACACCATCACCCAGGTTTTGCCTGAAGTATGCTGCTCTTCTTGGATCCTCAAGGTCGTTCATGATATCAACCAGTGTGTTAGCTGCCACAAAGTCTGCACGGCCACTCAATACCAGATCTTCATAAATTGGGTTGGTATTAGGAGAAGCACCCAGGTAAGTAAGAGATGCATTATCATCGTTGCTTTCGAACACACCACCAGCTAAGGCAGCATTTACAACAGATACAGAAGCAGACGGGTCTACATCAGCCAGGCGCATACCCAATCTTAATAGTAGGGAGTTGCCAAATTTCTGCCATTTTGCCATGTTACCCTGGTACATTGGGTCCTGATTTGAGGGAAACCCTGGTTCTTCAGGATCAATGGAAGCTGTTGCAGATTGGATGTTTTCTATTACACTGTTGTAGATGTCGCGTGCATCATCATACGCAGGCTGCAGGTTGTCAGAATCCAGTGCCTCAGTATAAGGCACATCTCCGAATACGTCTACCAGCACATGATAATTATAACCTATCATGATATCCAGTGCAGCCAACCTGTTTTCCAACACTACATCCTCCAGCCCTGATTCACCTGATTCGAGTTGTGTAACAGTCAAATCCCGCGCTTCCTGGAATTGTGCCAAGGCATCTCTGTACACACCTCTCCAGAAGAAAAAAGGAATAGAACGCGTTACCAGGTTATACTGGCTTTCGTCGGGGTAAGTGGTCTGTGCCCAGTATTGTGCATACAGGTTGAAAGGGTTATTGTTCACACTGATACTAGCCATGTTATCGTGGGTCTGGCGCAAACCTTGTGCAAACAAAGATGTTGGATCTACCTCTGCAGGATTACGCTGATCCGTATTCAGTTCTTCCAATCGATCATCGCACCCTATAAAAAACAGGGTAAGTATTGATATATATAGTAATCTTTTCATGATTCAGTTATCGAATTTTATAGTCCAACTTCAACCTTGAAACCTAATGTACGAACAGTAGGATAAGAACCTGACAGGTAACCCTGTGCCGGTCCTGCACCTAAACCTGATTCAGGATCTGCATAAGGTACATTTTTGTGAATGATCCAAAGGTTTCTGCCTACCAGAGACAAGTCAATTCTGTTGGCAAACTTGCCAATTAGATTAGCAGGCAGGCTGTAAGTCAGTGACATCTCACGCAGTTTCACGTAAGAGGCATCATATACAGTCATCTGGCTAGGGTTTCTGACGGCATTACCCCAGTAAAACGCACCG
This sequence comes from Flammeovirgaceae bacterium 311, assembly GCA_000597885.1. NCBI lineage: Bacteria > Pseudomonadati > Bacteroidota > Cytophagia > Cytophagales > Flammeovirgaceae > Flammeovirgaceae bacterium 311. The sequence goes on along the minus strand of CP004371.1, from coordinate 5,017,474 downwards.
CCATAGTAATCAGCACGTGCATATACTGCGTTTTCGGCATTAGGATTGAAGTTAGCAACATAATTACCCTCTTCGGTTAAGATGTAGCCTGGGTTGAATACCCCTCCACCTTCAGAAAGCGGGTTTCTTATAGGGGCACCTCTTTCGTTGGTACCTACAGTATTTGCGAAAATACCAGTTCCTTGTCCGTAGTGCATATCCAGAGAGTAAACATCGCCACCTTTTTGCATATCAATCAGGAAGCCTAAGTTGAAACCTTTGTAAGAAAGGTTGTTGTTGATACCCAGGATATAATCAGGGTTAGGATCTCCAATAATCTGGTCGGCAACGGCAGCGTAATAACCACTTTCAGTTAAAACTCTCTCACCTTCGTGGTACTGGTAGCCTGTACCTCTGAGCACACCAAAAGGCTGACCAACAGTAGCGTTAGAGGTTACACCCCCCTGGAAGTTAGCCAGTACGTAGTTATCTGGTCCTGTGCCATCTTCTGTATCCAGGTCAAGCACTTTACTTCTGTTTCTGGTCATGTTTAGGGTAGTATTGAAACGTACATCTGTAGTACGAATAATATCACCACCAAGTACCAGCTCTATACCTTTGTTTTGTATAGTACCGGCATTGATAAACTTAGAGCTATAACCAGTAGCAGGTGATACACCTACACTCAACAATTGGTTAGAGGTTTCTCTGTTATAGTAAGAAATATCAAAATTAAGCCTGTTTTTGAAGACGTTACCCTGCAGACCAAACTCATACTCTGCTGTTTCTTCAGGAAGCAGGTTCTGGTTGTTCTTGGTCCATGGAAGCCTGGTAAGAATGGTGTTACCAAAGTTATCCTCACGCTGGTATACATCATATACGCGAAGGGCTCTTGTGTCATTACCTACAGTACCATAGCTGGCTCTAAGCTTTCCGAAATCCAGCCAGTTTGCATCAATGAGTTGCGAGAACACAAAGCCTAAACCTAATGAATAGTAGTTATACTGGTTGTTTTCTACAGGTAAAGCTGAAGAAACGTCAATCCGGTAGTTACCATCCAGGTACAGGAAGTCGCGGAAGCCTATGTTAGCATTGGCAAAATATCCCCATACTTCTTTTTCCCACAGATAAGTGAATGGGAATGGGTTGCTGGAAACCGAGTTGCTCAGCGAATACAAACCTGGTACAGCCAAACCACCGCTGGTAGAGGACTGAGTGAAGTCGTAGCGCTCACTTCTTAAGTTAAAACCAACTAAACCAGCCAGTGAGAAATCTTCGTTCAGATCTCTGTTTACATTAAGCACAGCATTGTAGTTGTACTCTGCATTAGCAATTATAGTTCTGTCGTAACCAGAAGGTTCATCTGTGCTGTTTACACCAAACTCGGTAGGCACACTACCCACAGCACGTCTTTCTTCTCTTACTTCATTGAAGGCATCTATTGATGCACTTACATTCAGCGACATCCAGTCGGTAAACTTATAATTCACACCTAACCTGGTCAGATAACGGTCACGGTTATCTGAGTTAAAGTTTTCATAACGGGTCCAGTACGGATTATCCCAGAAAATAGGCGTTAAAGGATCTGTATAGTCGCCAGGGTTCCAGGTGTAGTTACGGCCTGTTCTTCTGTAAAGATCTTCAAGTTCTTTAATATCTACGTTTGTCTGCCACCACTGACGGAAATTAGCCATCAGGTTATCGCCATAACCGGTAGAGAAACGACCCACAACATCCTGTCTGTTGTACTGGAACATAACATCGGCAGAAAGTCTGCTGGTAAGCTCAGTTGCACCATTAAAGTTAATGGTATGCTTGTCCATGGAGCTGTTTGGCATGATGTCTTTCATGTCCAGGTTTGTGTAGCTCAGACGGAAGCTTGATTTTTCGTTGCCACCAGCCAGTGATACACTGTTGTTCCAGGTTTTTTGGGTTTCAAAAAATTCAACTGGTGAGTTTGCTCCGGCTACCCAGGGGCGCTTCTGGCCAAAATAAGGAGATTCCGGAACAAAGGCATTCCACTGATATACACTTAGGTTCGGATTGAACTGGGCACCATAGGAACCATCCTCATAGGTAGGAACTACCCACTCTAACTGGCCGTCACCATTGATGTCTTCCTCCAGGAATGGACCATCTTCTCTCTGCCCATAATAGAATGGGGCGTAACCTGCACCATACTGGTTCTGGTATTCGGCAAAAGTAGATCTGTCGATTCTACCTACGGTAAGGCCACTGGTTACAGTAACGCCAATACCTTTTTTACCTGTTCCTCTTTTGGTAGTAATCAGGATTACACCATTCTGACCTCTTGAACCATAGAGAGCAGTAGCAGCAGCACCTTTCAAAATCGACATGGAAGCAATATCTTCCGGGTTGATATCGGCAGCAGGGTTACCATAATCATAACCACGGCGGCCATTCTGCTGATTTAGTGAGTTGTTGGTTTCGTTGCTGATGGGTACACCATCTACAATAAACAGGGGCTGGTTATTGGTAAATGATGAGTTACCCCTGATGGTGATGTTGGTAGAACCACCCATGGTGTTGTTGGTTCTGATGTTCACACCAGCTACTTTACCCGAAAGGGAGTTGATAAAGTTGTCTTGTTTAACTTTAGTAACTGCATCGGCATCAAGTGTCTGTTGCGAATAACCAAGAGATGCTTTTTCTCTTGATACGTTCATGGCGGTAACCACCACTTCGCTAAGCGTTTCAACATCTTCTGCAAGCGTTACATCAATCACAGACCGGTTCTGTACCGGAATTGTCTGATCTACGAAACCTACAAAAGAATAAACCAATGTGGCATCTCCTGATGGAACGTCAACTCTGTAACGACCATCAATGTCGGTTACAGCACCTGTACCAGTGCCTTGCACTCTGACAGCAACACCAGGCAGGCCCTGCCCGTCTGCTCTGGAGATTACTCTCCCGGTTACTGCCTGCTGAGCCCAGGCCATACCAATGGCCATGAGCATTGCGAAGCTCAATAGTAAAATCCTCTTCATAAACTAATTAAACTAATTAAAAAAAACTTAAAAAAACATTAAATCTTCACCCGGCCAATCTAGTAAAAATCTTTATTACTGAAATACAGTACATCTAAATATTATGACTGAATGTAAAAAATTTAAATATTTTCATATTCCAGCTCACTTTTATGCAAGCATAACTAAAAATGATTGCAGTTGTTTCAACTGCTGCTCTACAAGATCTTAAATTCTATCCGGCGATTCTGCTGGCGGTTCTCTTCTGAGGCATTGGGCACCTGCGGCTGGCTCTGTCCGTAGCCCCTGGCCTTAAGCCTTTCGGCACTAACTCCCTGTTTAACAAGCCATTGATAGACAGCCTGCGCACGCTTTTCTGATAACTGCTGGTTGTAAGAAGCATTGCCCACATCATCTGTATGCCCGGCAATTTCAATACGAATATCAGAGTTTTGATTTAAAAAATTTATCACACGCTGCAATTCTGTTTCACTCCTGGGCTTTATCTCGTGTTTGTCTGTTTCAAAGAAAATATTACTTAAACGGGTAATCATACCACTCCTGATCGGATCCAGGTAAACATCCAGTTGCACTGGCTTGGGATTATTTCCCTGTCCGTAATCGAATGAAAGGCTCTTAAACAAATACCCGGGGTGGCTAACGTACAGCGCATAAGGCGCCCCTTCAGTCAGCACCATATAGTACATGCCGCTCTGAGCATCGGCGCCTACCTGCTGCTCCATGGCCTGGCTATCCAGGTTAAAAAGCTGAACACCGGCGCCGAGCGGTTTTTTGGTTTCTGCATCATACACCCTGCCGGTAATGTAGCTGCTCCGGTTTTTTACCTGTGCCTCAGGCGGCAGCTGAAACGTGTAGAGCTGACTGGATACCAGCCGATCTCCCTGCTTTTCCTCATGGGCATAATAACCCTGGGTACCATCGGCCGATACAAAGAGCGAAACCTGGTCTTTGTTAGTATTGATAGGGTAACCCAGGTTACGCGGCTCCTGCCACCCGTTCTCCTGCTGCTCGGCCATAAATAAATCATAACCGCCCATGCCTGTATGCCCGTTCGATGAAAAGTAAAGGGTACGGCCGTTCGCATGAATGAAAGGTGAAATTTCATCGCCCGGGGTATTGATAGGTGCTCCCATATTCCTGCTCTCCATCCATTTTCCATCTTCACCGCGCTGGCTCACCCATATATCCATGCCTCCCCTGCCCCCCGGGCGGGTAGATACAAAATATAAAGTGCGGCCATCGGCAGAAAGAGAGGGTTGCGACTCCCATTCCCTGGAGTTCACATTAGCGCCCAGGTTAATGGGATCGCTCCAGGTATTGCCAGTTCTGATGCTGATGTATAAATCGCAGCTGCCATAACTGCGCCTGCCCTGACAGGAGGTAAAGATCAGGGTGCGGCCATCGGCAGAGATGGTACTGGTACCCTCATTGGTTTGGGTGTTGATGGCATCCGACAGTGAGTAGGGTTCACCCCACTCGCCTGCCTCATTGAGGTTGGCGGCCATGATGTCTTCATCATAAGCAGGGCTTAAACCTTCGCGGCGTGTATAAATAAGGGTGCGCCCATCAACAGTCAGTACCGGAAAATACTGCAGCACATACTTGTTGATCTGTTCAGGCAGCGGTTTGGGATCGAAAGGAAGCGGATTCTTTGTCTGCTCAATAGCAAACGCTGCTCCTTTCACCATCTGACTGGCAGCAGTGAGCAGGGGTTTCTGCCGGGGATTTGTGGCCAGGTATGCCTGCAGTTTGTCCTGTGCTTCCTGGTAGCGCCCCAGCTGCCAGTATAATTCGCCCAGTGCAAAAAGCGCCTCGGGTGCCGGGTTGCCTTTTTTAGGATTTGCAGCTGCCTCCAGGTGGGTAACAGCTCTTTCCTGGTTTCCCAGGGCTCTGTGGGCAGCCGCCAAACGCACACGTGCTTCCAGAAAATCTCCGTCTCTTGCTACTGCATCTTCCAGCAGCTTTACTACCTGCTCCCATTGCCTGCGTACCAGAAAATTTTCGGAGGCTTCGTAGGCTTTGATGGCTTTTTTATTGCTTGTTGAATAAGCAGCCGGGCGCTGGGCCTGGGCAGGGTTCGGCACAAACAGGCAAATCAGCATTGCCAGTAGCAAAAAGAGGTATCGCATGTAAATCTTTAAGGTATGTTCATGAACTTGTGCACCTGCAATGAGATTTGCCACCGGGGGTTTTCCTTGATGTACTCAATGATCTGTGGCAGCATTTCCTGCATTCGGCTCCACTCGGGCTGCAGAAACAAACGGCAGTCAGGGTTTACCCGTGCGGCATGATCTTCGGCCCAGGCGAAATCGCTCTTGTTGTAAATGATGATTTTCAGCTCATTTGCAAAAGCATATAGCTGTGGCAGTGGAGCTTTAAATTTTTTTGGCGAAAGACAAACCCAGCTCCAGTGCCCGCTCATGGCGTGAGCGCCTGAAGTTTCAATGTTTGTTTTGAATCCCGCGCTCTGCAGCGCAGCGGTCAGCTCTTCCAGCGGGTGCATCAGGGGTTCTCCACCCGTAATAACGGCCAAACGGCCTGGATATTGGCTTGCTTCGGCCACAATTTCCGCTACTGTACGCTTAGGATGGGCGTCTGCATCCCAGGATTCTTTAACATCGCACCAGTGGCAGCCCACATCGCAGCCACCCAGGCGAATAAAATAAGCAGCCTGGCCCTGGTAGGCGCCTTCTCCCTGCAGGGTGTAGAAAGCCTCCATCACCGGCAGTATAGCGCCACGGGCTGTTGTTGTTTCTTTTTTATGTAGGGTTAACTTTTCCAAAATCTTCTCTTTCCTTCTCCTGTCCTGCTATCTCCTCCCACTGCTCCGGCATTGAGGCGGACGGTTTATACAATATCGATCCATTACAAATCCTCCAGCCTCTCTACTATACTACTATAGCTGATACCTGTTACACATTCAGCTACTTACCGTAAACAGCGCCTTTGGCTGCCAGTAAAGTATTCTTCAGCAGAGAGGCAATGGTCATGGGGCCTACCCCACCTGGTACCGGCGTAATGAAAGCGGCTTTAGGAGCTACTTCTTCAAAAGCCACATCACCCTTCAGGCTAAAGCCTGATTTTTTGGACTCGTCGGCTACGCGTGTAATGCCCACATCTATTACCGTAGCCCCTTCTTTTATCATATCGGCGGTGATAAAGGCGGGTATGCCTACTGCTACGATCAGGATATCGGCCCGCCGTGTGTAGCTGGCCAGGTCTTTGGTATAACGGTGGCAAAGTGTAACCGTTGCATCGCCCGGATAGCCATCACGGCTCAGCAGCAGGCTGATGGGCGTGCCTACAATAAGGCTGCGGCCTACTACCACCACGTGGCATCCCTGCGTAGGGATGTTGAAACGATTGATCATCTCCACTATACCATCGGGCGTAGCGGGCTTGTAGGCGGGCAGGTTAGCCACCATACGGCCGGTATTGATGGGGTGAAAACCATCCACATCTTTCGAGGGCTTAATGCGCTCCAGCACCTTATCTACCCGGATATGCTTGGGCAGGGGCAGCTGTACAATAAAGCCATCTATGTTAACATCATTATTTAACCCGTCAATCACTTCCATCAGTTCCTGCTCCACGATGGTATCGGGCAGGCGCACCAGCGTGCTTTCAAAGCCAACCCGCTCGCAGGCTTTTACCTTATGGCTCACATAAGTTTCGCTGGCACCATCGCTTCCTACCAGCACCGCAGCCAGATGAGGCGATTTATGGCCCTTTTTCTTCAGTTCGGTTACCTGCTGGGCAATTTCGCCCTGTATAGTTTCACTAAGAGTTTTGCCATCAAGCAAATGGCCGCGCTGATGCATTATCATGGTATGTGCAAGGGTATTTTATATAGGTTGAGCTGAATGCTTTAAAACAGTGCAGCTCTGGCATTAAGCCAAAGCTGCTATTGATGTTAATCCAGTTTCAGTACAGCCATGAAGGCTTCCTGTGGTATCTCCACATTGCCTACCTGGCGCATGCGTTTCTTTCCTTTTTTCTGTTTCTCCAGAAGTTTACGTTTCCGCGAAATATCACCGCCGTAACACTTGGCCAATACGTTTTTGCGCAGGGCTTTTACGGTTTCGCGGGCAATTACCTTGGTACCAATGGCAGCTTGTATGGCAATTTCAAACTGCTGGCGTGGCAGCAGCTCTTTTAGCTTCTCACACAGGCGCTTGCCCCAGTCATAGGCTTTATCGCGGTGCACAATGGCCGATAGGGCATCTACCTTTTCGCCATTCAGCATTATATCCAGCTTTACCATGGTAGACTCCCGGAAGCCCAGCAGCTCATAATCGAGAGAGGCATAGCCCCGGCTGATGGTCTTCAGCTTATCGAAAAAATCGAAAACCATTTCACTTAGCGGCATATCGAAAGTAAGCTCCACCCGGTCACTAGTCAGGTACACCTGGTTCTTCAGGATACCGCGCTTGTCCATGCAGAGCGTCATGATGGAACCAACATACTCAGACTTGGAGATGATCTGCGCCTTAATAAAAGGCTCTTCGATACGATCTACATAGTTTGGCTCGGGCAGCTCACTAGGTGCGTTCACGGTGACTTTGCTACCATCTTTAAGGTAAGTATGGAACTGCACACTTGGTACGGTGGTGATCACCGTCATATCAAACTCCCGCTCCAGGCGCTCCTGCACAATCTCCATGTGCAGCATGCCCAGGAAGCCGCAACGGAAACCAAAACCAAGGGCAGCTGAGGTTTCGGGCTCCCAAACCAGGGAAGCATCATTCAGCTGCAGCTTTTCCATGCTGTAGCGCAACTCTTCATAATCGGTGGTCTCTACCGGATAAATACCGGCAAACACCATGGGTTTTACCTCTTCAAAACCTTTAACAGGTTTGATGGCCGGACGCTCCTGGTGTGTAATCGTATCTCCAACTTTAACCTCTTTGGCTACTTTTATACCAGAGATCAGGTAGCCTACGTCTCCAGCCTTAATTTCTTTCTTTGCTACCTGGGTCATTTTCAGCGTGCCAATCTCATCAGCACCATATTCTTTGCCGGTAGCCAGGAATTTTACTTTATCGCCCTGGCGGATGGTGCCGTTGAGAACGCGGAAAATTACCTCTACACCCCGGTAAGAGTTGAATTGTGAGTCGAAGATCATGGCCTGCAGCGGTGCATCCGGATCGCCGGTCGGAGCAGGAATGCGCTCCACAATTGCATCCAGAATCTCCTTGATGCCAATACCCTCCTTACCGCTGGCCAGAATAATATCTTCCCGCTTACAGCCCAGCAGCTCAATCACCTGGTCGGCCATTTCTTCTGGCATGGCACCTGGCAGGTCTATCTTGTTAAGCACCGGTATGATCTCCAGGTCGTGGTTCAGGGCCATATACATATTGGAGATGGTCTGTGCTTCCACGCCCTGTGAGGCATCCACAATCAGCAGTGCTCCTTCACAGGCAGCAATAGAGCGCGACACCTCGTAGCTAAAGTCTACGTGGCCGGGGGTGTCTATCAGATTCAGGATGTACTCCTGCCCGTCTTTTAAATAGTTCATCTGGATGGCGTGGCTCTTGATGGTGATACCGCGTTCACGCTCCAGGTCCATATTATCGAGCAATTGTGCTTTCATATCCCGCCCGCTTACAGTCTGGGTAAATTCCAGAAGGCGGTCGGCCAGGGTGCTTTTACCGTGGTCGATATGGGCAATGATGCAGAAGTTGCGAATGTTTTTCATAGTTCAAAATGGTAGCACAAAAGTAGTGAAATAGCTGCATTTTCCCTAACAGTGTTCAATAGTCAGAAAGTGCCTTAAAAAAGCTGATAGCGCATTATATTGTATTGCAGCTAGATTATGCGCATATTTGGACAGACTCTTTTTCTCCTGCTATGCTAATTGCCGAAAGAAAACGCAAGGAAAATATTTCTGAATACATTGTATATATGTATCAGACGGAAGACCTGTTAAGGGCTTATTTTTTTGATATTGAGGATCTTAAAAGAAATGTAATAGACCATTTACCCGTCGAAGACCAGCAGGCGGCACTGGAATGGTATACCGATCTGGCCCGGCGCATGCAAGAGCAGGGTCTGGAAAAAAGCGGCCACCTGAAGGAAACACAGGAGTATGTAAAGCGGCTCTTCACCCTGCATGAGCAGCTGCTGAAAACCGATCAGCAGTACCGCCAGACCTACAGCAAAACGGCCGTACACATCCGCAACAGCATGGAAGCCTCCGGTGGTGCGGTTACAGATCCTGTACAGGCAGCACTGAATGGCGTTTATGGCTACCTGTTACTGAAGCTGAATGGCAAAACTGTAGACCAGGAAATTATGCCTGCCGTGAATGCCTTTGGCGACCTGCTCTCCTACCTTAGCTTTCGCTGGCGCGAGCGCGAACATTAAGCATGCTTATTGCCGGACTCCTGGTAACTGGCGCAGGCCTGTGTTTGCTGGTCATCATCTCGCTATTAGGAGAAAAAAAGCCTCCTAAAGATACCAGGCGCAGTCCCGGAATTGTGCTGGAGGTAAGAAGCCATAGTCAACAGCTTAACATCCGCTACCTGGCCGGAAATAACACATACACTATCCTTATAACTGCCCCACAGGCAGGCAATTTTTACATGGGCCAGCAAATCGTAGTAGATTATTCGCCTCTTAATCCGCAGGAGCCCCTCATGGTACAAAGTATTGCTGCTGTCAGGGGCATGCGTTTTTTACAACTCCTGATTGCTGTTTTACTGATCATGGCAGGGCTTGTGCTCATCAGGATTGGGTAAAATAACATCAGACCAGGGTTAACCGGCCCAGGTATTGATCCTGCTCGGGTCCCCATAGCAGGTCAAAAACAAAGCCCATATCTCTGGCCACCACCGACAGCAGTTCCATATCTATATAGAGCCAGCTAAAGGATTCTCCGCGCTCACCCTTATATTCAAACTGATAGGTAATTTCACCATGGTAGCGGTCTTCGGGCACCGGCACACCACCTTCGTACAGATAACTAATATCTGAACTATCAAAAAGTATTTGGCCGCCCGGTGCCAGTATAGACTGCAGCTGCATCAGCAAACCCGGCAAATCGGGCAGCGTGCCAGCAATGCCAAGTCCGTTCATCATCAGCAGCAGGGTGTCGTACTGCACACCCTCCAGCTCCCACACATCGCCCATCAGCACATCTTTTACACCCCGCAGCCGCATTACCTCACAACTTAGGGGAGAATTTTCCAGGGCTGTTACTGCAAATCCCTTTTCCTGCAATACCAGTGGAAAAGCACCTGCACCGGCACCAACATCCAACACATGCCCCTTGCAGTACTGCAGCGCATTGCGTTCCAGTTCGGAATATTTGCGGGGATCTCTGAAAAAAACAGAAACCGGCATTTTCTCCGGCTTACCATAACTGGTGTGCAGCCTTAAGTGCACTTTTTTATCTTTCTTCAGCCAGTAGTCCATCAGGGCCTGGCCTTGTACATCTGCTGCCATGTTTAACTGGAATGATCTGCCACAATAACCCATTTGCCCTTGCGCTGCTCCCAAACCAGGGAAAAGTGCCCCTCCAGATCGCCAATGCTGCGGGCCAGGTGCCATTTTCCTACCACCAGCCATGCCTTGCCTCCCTCCAGTGGCCTCACCACCTTAATATCGAAGGAAAGTTTGCCCATTGCCTCGGCTCTCGCATAATTCTTTTTGTAGTTATCGAGTGTTTGCTGCCAGCCCCAGGTAAGGCCGCTCTTGCCAATGAACAGCAAAGAATCGCTCTTCCAGTAGCCCTGCATGAAAGCCTCCAGGTCGCCCCGGTTCCAGGCTTCGATTTGCTGCTGCAAAATTTTAGTAATCTCCTGCTTAGGCTTCTGGGCATAAGCAGGCGCACAACAAAGCGTACTCAAAAACATCAATACCAGCCCTATCCATTTCATAAAACAACAGAAACTAATTTACTGCAAGTATACTGCTAAAAGTACTACACTGAGCAACAACTAAACATCCTTACCATAAAACTGCATCTTTGCAGACCAGAATGTAGTTTGTATTTTATGACCCCGGTCATGTTTTACTCTGCCAGCTGAAAGTACTTTTGCAACATGAAAAAGGATATTACAACTCCCGAAGATATACGAGAAATAGTGAATACCTTCTATGAGAAAGTGCAGGCGGATCCGCTGTTGGGGCCTGTATTCAATGAAGTTGCCACTGTAGACTGGGACAGTCATTTGCCTATTATGTACACTTTCTGGGAGAACCTGCTGTTGGGCACCGCTCGTTACAGCGGCCGACCATTTCCCAAGCATGCGCCGCTGCCTATCAGTCCTGATCATTTTATGCAGTGGATCAACTTGTTTGAGTCTACCGTAAATAAGCTCTTTGAAGGTGAAAAAGCAGAAGAAGCAAAAGGCAGAGCACGGGCCATTGCACTGGTATTTATGGGCAAAATGGGGCTGCTCAAAGATGAAGGCTGGTCGAGCCCCGAGAACAGAATCCAATAATTTTGTTATAAGCAGGTAAGTGTATCTGGACGAGAAACAAATTTGGAATTTTTTAAGCTTAAAATATGAAACGTACCATAGGTATTATAGGCATTGGTTCTGTAGGAACCAGTGTAGCATTTTCTGTACTGCAAACCGGCCTGGCAGATGAACTGCTGCTGCATGATGCCCGCCAGGAGCGTGCAGAAGGCGAAGCCATGGATATGGCCCATGGCGTTTCTTTTTACCCTACGGCCACAGTACGTACCGCAACTCCTGAGCAAATGCTTAAAGCAGATGCCATTGTGATCGCTGCCGGCCGTGGCGGCAAGCCAGAAGAATCGCGCCTGGACCTGCTAAAAGATAATGCGCGTATCATTAAGGAACTGGGAGAAAAGCTCAAAAGCGCCACTGGCCTCCTGATCATGATTGCCAACCCGGTTGACGTATTAACCTATGTGCTGCAAAAAGCATCGGGCCTGCCGCCAGAGCGCGTTATTGGCACCGGCACCATGCTCGATACTGCCCGCCTGAGGCAAATACTGGGTCGGGAGCTTGAGCTGGAATCGGATTCTATTCATGCACAGGTGATCGGCGAGCACGGCGACTCGGAAGTGGTGCTCTGGTCAGGGGCAGAAATTGGGGGTGCATTGTTACGGGACTGGCCAGGCTGGACAGCTGAAAAAGAAGAAAAATTGTCCCGTGAAGTAAGAACAGCCGCGCAGGAGATCATCAAACGCAAGGGTGTTACCAATCATGCCATTGGCCTGGTTACCGCTGCCCTGCTTAAATGGGCCCTGCGCGGAGAAAGGCGGGTATTAACCGTTTCCAGGGTGCAGGATGGCACCTTTGGATTGAAAGATGTTGCCTTATCGCTCCCTACCATTGTAGGCTCCGATGGCGCCACCCGGGTGCTGGAACCACAAATGGATGAGCAGGAACTCAAAGCCCTGAAGCACTCTGCCGAGGTAATCAAAAAGGCTATTCAGTCTATTGAGGATTAAACACACTGACACAGCATCCCCTGCCCTACTCCTTTGAGGAGTAGGAGAAAAATGCCGCTGCTTTAGTGCTGGCGGCTTCTTGATGGTTTATTGAGGGAGTGGTTTGGAAAAGAGGGTATACGATTAAATACAAAGAGCGAGTGTTTATATACCCGCTCTTTGTTTATGCTCTTTAAGCCCTGAAAGGCCTTGCAATTACCTGTACCAGGCGTTTTTCCTTTTCCCAGAAAAAGCGGAACTGCCCCAGCAGCGTACCATAGGCTAAAATCAGCACCTGATAAGCAGGGAAAACAAATATTAAGTAGGCAAAGGCTTTCAGCCAGAAAGCGGTTTGTTCATTAAAGCCTAAGGCCCCGAAGTACCATTGCTTTAACACCACCACAGAAGAGCCTGCCAGTGAAAACGTAAGCAGGATAAGCAGTACCTGCCAGCTACTGGTTAATCCCCATTTATTTTTAAGTCTGTTCATATCTATAGTATTGGGTATTTTAAATGGTCTTGCTGAAGATTTGTGTAGTGGGTTTGTTGCGCCACAGGCGGGCATCCAGGGCCATGCAGATGTTGCGGACAAAGGGCTTGGCGTGTTCATGCACCTGTACAGAATCGCCTTCTACCCTGATCAGGCCATCGGCAGCAAGCTCTTTCAGACGTTCTCTGGCTTCTACCAGGGCAAAAGTCTTCTGATCGTTCCCAGTCCAGGTGGTTTGGAAACGACACATGATATTTAAAATATGCTGGCGTACTACCAGGTCTTCGCGGTTCAGAATATGCCCCTTGAAAATTGGAAAGCGTCCCTTGTTTACAGCATCCTGGTAATCTTCAACCTTTTTCAGGTTCTGGCCAAAGGAAGTCCAGGTATCGCTGATGGAGGAACATCCCAGCCCTACCATTAGCCTGGTCTGGTTTGTACTGTAGCCCATAAAATTGCGGTGCAGCGTACCATTTCCTGCCGCCTGGCTAAGTGAGTCTGATGGCAGGGCAAAATGGTCCATACCAATCTCCAGGTACCCCTGCTGCTCAAACAGATCCTTGCCCATTTCGTAAAGCCCGCGCTTTACTTCATCAGAGGGTAAATCGGCTTCGGTGTAGCGGCGCTGGCCGGGACTGGTCCAGGGTACATGGGCATAGCTGTAAAAGGCTATTCTGTCGGGCCTCAGGCTGTTCACCATGCTAATGGTTTTGTGCACACTTTCTGCTGTTTGCAGGGGCAGCCCATAAATCAGGTCATAGTTAATAGAGGTGTAACCTATACGGCGTGCCTGCTCGGTTACCCGCAGCACATTTTCGTAAGGCTGTATACGGTTAATGATGGCCTGTACCTGCGGGTCAAAATCCTGGATGCCAAAGCTCACCCGGCGAAAGCCCAGCTCGTAGAGGGTTTGCAGGTGTTCTTCCGTGGTATTGTTGGGGTGCCCCTCAAAGCTAAATTCTGCGCCTTCGGCTACTTCAGCTCCTTCGGTAATACCATCAATCAGACGCTTCAGGTTATGAGGACTGAAGAAAGTAGGAGTACCTCCGCCCAGGTGCAGCTCCCGGATCAGCGGCTTCTCGCCAAACAGTTTGAGGTAAAGCTGCCATTCCTTTAGAAGTGCACTGATATAAGGATCTTCAACTTTATGATTTATGGTAATGCGCTTGTTACAGCCACAGTAGGTACAAAGCTTCTCGCAAAAAGGAAGGTGTAAGTAAAGGCTAATACCTTGTTCGCGACTATCATCGAATGCCCCTTTCACCTGCTGCTTCCATTCCTCTTCGGTAGGAGGCACTTCGCTCCAGTAAGGCACTGTTGGATAGCTGGTGTACCTTGGCCCCGGAACGTTATATTTTCTGATAAGCTGGATATTCATGGTTAGTAGTAGTTTTTGTTGGAGTAGTAGTTTTGATCTTATTCAAAGCCTATGTGGTAGTTGAAGAGCGGGAGAATAAGAGCTGTAAATAATAATGCCTGATCCTGTTCTATTACCTGTTACAGTTAGTCGTTGCAGTCATTCTCTCTGTTGGTATCATTACTGTCCGCAAATCGGAATTCCTTTTTCTACCCAGGCCAGCACCGGACTTAGGTAAGGGATGCCTAATTCAAGTCCCCTGGCAACCAGCGCCAGCCCCATTACAAAAGCGGCTGCCGGTGCTAAACGCTTCAGTTGCAGCTGCCAGCCACCCTTAAGCCATTTACCCGCCAGTACTACTGCCAGCATGGCAGGCAAAGTGCCCGCACCAAAGGCAGCCATATAAGCCGCACCTGTTAAAGCAGAGCCTGTTACCAGCGCGCCTGCCAGCCCCAGGTAAACCAGCCCACAGGGCAGTAAACCATTCAGCAGCCCAAGCAGAAAGCCTGATAATTTATAGCGACGCCTTAAGACCGCAGCCATACTTTGCTTGAGTCTGTGCAGTGGGTTCCCGAAGAAGCCCGCACTGCCCACATAGCGCTCCACACGGCTGGGAGAAAGGGCAAAGAGCAGTAAAAGCAGGCCACCGGCAATTGACAAACCCTGCTGCCAGCCTGCCAGTACAAAGCTTTTCCCCAGCGCACCAATCACTGCACCAAGTGCAGCATAGGTAAGGATGCGCCCGGCCTGGTACAGCAAACGGCCCTGCAGCCAGGTGGCAGTTGTCTTACCCGCAGGTACTGCCAGGGCCAAAGGTCCGCACATGGCTACGCAGTGCATGCTTCCCAGAAAACCGATCAATACTGCTGACCAATACTGCATCTTTACTGTAAGTTGATGGCTTCTTCTGTATAAAAAGATTTATCGCCGGCTTTCCAGTCAATCTTCAGGCGGTATAAACCGGCTGGCAGGTCTGTTACATCCAGCTGCTGTTTGCCACTGGCATCGGGTGTAATGGCAACTGTTCGGTCAAACTGGGCGTCAGAAGGGCGGAACATCTGAATTTCTCCGCTCACAACTCCTTCCAGGGCTGGAAAGGCAACCGCAACAGCGCGCCCCTCTACCATTACCTGTACAGGCTTGGCCAGAGCCTGAGCATTGCGCATCTTGTCCATCTGTGAGCCGTAGCCCAGCTCCTGCTTATAGTAGTCTTCGGTTACAAGGTCTATGTTTTCCTTGCTGCTTCTGTAGGCCAGGTAGCCCATAAAGCTTATAAAGCAGCAGAAGAAAACGATGATTCCGTGGCCCCAGTTAAATTTAGTCATGCACCTAATTTGTTTAGTATGAGCAGAAAGCATCTGTGAACATAATGGTATGCCTTACTCACTTTACAAATTTCGCCAGGATTGGGAGCATAGGGTATGAGCCGAATCACCGCAAAAACTGATATATATCAGTTTTCCACAAAAAAAGCCGGTCTTGGAGACCGGCCTTTTAACAGGTATGAA
The DNA here is from genome assembly GCA_000597885.1 of Flammeovirgaceae bacterium 311. Taxonomy (NCBI): domain Bacteria; kingdom Pseudomonadati; phylum Bacteroidota; class Cytophagia; order Cytophagales; family Flammeovirgaceae; species Flammeovirgaceae bacterium 311. The sequence goes on along the minus strand of CP004371.1, from coordinate 5,001,717 downwards.
GATAAAATTAATGGATACTTTTCAACAAGCCATACAGGCAGGTCCCCTTATTCACTATACACCGGGCCCATAAACTTTGTCTTCAGGGTCTCCAGCTGTTCCTCGCCCTTAAATACGCCTATCTTTATCTTTTGAGATGCTTTAGCAATAGACTCCTTTGGTATCAGGATGAAAAGCGCACCTTCTGCAACTCCTCCTTCCGGCACCTGGATCTCTGATTGATTGCCGATCAGCCTTATTTTACCTGTTTCATCCAAAAGCTGTAAGGTAAGGGGCACTGCTTCCTGGGTTTTATTGATAATTTTATAGTTGTATAAATTACTGATGTAGCCTCCCTCCTGCTCCTGATACAACATGCCAGGTGTACGCAGCAGGCTTGTTTCTACCTGTCCACGCAAAAACAGCAGGCCTACAAACATCACCATCAGTACTCCCAGTAACACTGTATAAGCAATGCTTCTTTTGGTCCAGTGCATGCCGGTACGGCCGGCTACCAGGTTTGCTTCAGATTCATAGCGAATAAGACCAGTGGGCAAACCAACATTTTCCATGATGCTGTCGCAGGCATCGATGCAGGCGGTACAGTTAATACACTCCAGCTGAGTGCCATTGCGGATATCGATACCGGTGGGACAAACACTCACGCAGAGTTTACAATCCACGCAGTCTCCTTTATCAGCAGCCTTACGGTCTTCTCCTTTCCGGAATTTGCCCCTCTCCTCGCCACGGGTGTAGTCGTAGCTGATTACCACAGATTCGCGGTCAAGCAGTACGCCCTGCAGGCGGCCATAGGGACAAACTGTGGTACAAACCTGCTCCCTGAAGCTGGCAAATACCCAATAGAACACCCCTGTGAATAACAGGATAGAGATCAATCCTGCTGTATGCTCAGCAGGCGGATCTGTTACAATATCCAGCAATTCTTCACTACCAATGATGTAAGCCAGGAAAGTATTGGCAATCAGGAAAGAGATGGCAAAGAAGATAGCATGCTTGCTGCCTTTTTTCAAGACCTTTTCCCTGTTCCATGCCTGCTTATCGAGTTTTTTCTGTGCCGTATTATCGCCTTCTATCCAGTACTCAATCTTGCGGAAAACCATTTCCATGAAAATGGTCTGGGGGCAGATCCATCCACAGAATACCCTACCGTACACCACTGTAAAGAGTACAATAAAGATTAGCCCGATGATAGAAGCCAGCACGAACAGGTAAAAATCCTGTGGCCAGAACACCTGCCCAAAGAGGACAAACTTACGTTCCAGCACATTGAGCATGAGCAGGGGCTGCCCGCCTATCCGGATAAAAGGACCCGAGAACAGAATTGCAAGCAGCACCCAGCTAACCCAGGTACGATAATTGGTAAATTTTCCCTTTGGCTTTTTAGGGTAAACCCACACCCGCTTCCCTTCCCGGTCTACAGTAGAGATACTGTCCCGGTAACTCTGAGGATCAAACGGTTTACCTTTATAGACTACGCTCATTTTGTTAGTTGTAATGGATTAGACCGCCTCTGCGGCGGATCGTTTCCCTAAAACTATCTCTTAAACTCTTCTCCCTGCGGCTCTTTGGCATTTTCGGGATTGCTGCCTTCTTTGCTGATGATGAAGCTGGTTACCTGCTGGATCTGCTCAGGGCTTAACTGCGCTTCCCAGCTGATCATGCCTTTTTGCGGTACACCCTTCTTAATGGTCTTGAACACATCTTTTACATCACCGCCATGTATCCAGTAGGTATCGGCCAGGTTTGGACCTACGCCACCCTGCAGCTCTGCACCATGGCAGGCACCGCAGTAAGAACCATATACTTTTGCGCCTTCTGCAAGCGCAGCCTCATCGGTAAGCAGCTCCACATTGGTTTCGTCAATGGCGCCGCCTTTTTCTGCCAGGTAAGCCTCCACCTCCAGTTTTGCCGCCAGTACTTCCTGCTCGTATTCTTCATCCTGCAGGGGTGCCCAGTCCATTACGTGATAAGCCGCCAGGTATACTACTGAAAATACGATGGTGGCATAGAACATGGCCTTCCACCAGGGTGGCAGGTTATTGTCCAGTTCGCGGATACCATCATATTCGTGGTCGGTCATTACTTCTTCCTCACGCTCTACCGGAACGGCATCGTTGAGCTTAGACCAGATGCTGAGCTTCTGAGGTTGCTGTGCAGTTTCTGCAACAGCTACTGTTGCTCCGGCTTCTTCGGGCTTCAGCATTACCTTTTTCATCACCACCACGGCGTACAGAAGCACCAGGGTACAGAGGAAGATAAGTCCGGCCAGTACTACGGCAATTCCTAATAACAGATCTACCTGGCTAATACCGCCTGCCGCTGTACCCGAAGCACCTGAAGCCTGCTGGGCCGTTACCAGCCCTGGAATGGTGCTTAGAGCAAGGGCAGCCATGATACCTTTATATGTAAGGGTTTGCTTCTTCATGATCTAGCTTTTTTGTTGTGAGCCTGTAATTAACTCTTCCTCATCAAGTGGCATGGCCGATAATTCACTGATGCGCTCCTTCCCGGTTTTTATCACGATGATCAGCAACAGGGTGAAGAAGATGAAGAAGATCAGGAGGGAGATAATGGGATAGAGCTCTATCCCGATTATCGTCTCCATATGATGTTTTATAAACTTAAGCATGCTTATTTCCTGGTTTGCGGTCTGATTTCATAAGATTTTACCTCTTTGTCCGGATCAGCTTTGATATCGGTACCCAGGCGTTGCAGGTAGGCGATCAGGGCAATGATTTCTTTATCGCTGCTTACTTTCACACCGCTTTGCTCCAGCCTGGCAGCGATCTCCTCGGCCTGCAGTTTCAGGTCGGCAACAGCCTTATCTTCGTAGCCTTCAGGGTAAGGTACCCCCATGGTGCGCATAGCTTTGATTTTTGTCCCGGTTTTGCTAATATCCAGGTCCTTCTCGGCCATCCAGGGGTATGCTGGCATGATGGAGCCCGGCGACATGCTCTCCGGATCGATCATGTGGTTGTAATGCCAGCTGTCGGGATACTTGCCACCTTCGCGCAACAGGTCCGGACCGGTACGTTTGGAGCCCCACAGGAATGGGTGGTCGTACACAAACTCACCCGCCTTGGCGTACTCGCCATAACGCTCGGTTTCGGAGCGGAATGGCCTTACCATCTGGCTGTGGCAGTTATTACAGCCTTCCTTGATGTAGATATCGCGGCCTTCCAGTTCCAGGGAAGTATAAGGTGCTACAGAAGCAATGGTTGGTACATTAGATTCTACCAGGAAGGTAGGCATCATTTCTACCAGGCCACCAATCAGGATCACCACAAGGCTACCCACCATCAGCTGCACAGGGCGGCGCTCAATCCAGCGATGCCAGTGCTCACCTTCGTGTTTCTCGTAGGTATCACTTAGCGGAGCAGCTTCTGCTTCTTCATTGGCAATAAAGCTACCGGCTTTGGCAGTCTTGATCAGGTTATAGGCCATGATGAACACACCACTGATGAAGAGCGCACCACCGAATGCACGCAGGGCGTACATAGACTTCATTTGCGTTACAATCTCCAGGAAGTTTGGATAGGCCAGTAAGCCTTCCTGGGTAAACTCTTTCCACATTAAGCTTTGGGTTAAGCCAGCCCAGTACATGGGTACTGCATAAAATATAATACCCAGGGTAGCGATCCAAAAGTGCCAGTTAGCCAGCTTAACAGAGTATAATTTGGTATTCCACATGCGCGGGAACAGCCAGTAAAGCATACCAAAAGTAAGCATACCATTCCATCCCAGGCCACCTACGTGCACGTGTGCAATAGTCCAGTCGGTAAAGTGGCTAATGGCGTTGATGTTTTTCAGCGACAGCATAGGTCCCTCGAAAGTAGCCATACCATAGGCGGTAAGCGCCACCACAAAGAATTTCAGCACCGGATCTTCGCGCACCCGATCCCAAACCCCACGCAGGGTTAACAGACCGTTAAGCATACCACCCCAGCTTGGAGCCAGGAGCATTATGGAAAACACCACACCCAGCGACTGCGCCCAGTCTGGAAGGGAGTTATACAGCAGGTGGTGCGGACCAGCCCATATGTAAAGAAAGATCAGCGCCCAGAAGTGAATGATTGACAGGCGGTAAGAGTAAACCGGACGGTTAGCAGCCTTGGGTACAAAGTAATACATCAGGCCCAGGTAAGGCGTAGTGAGGAAGAATGCCACTGCATTGTGGCCATACCACCACTGCACCAGCGCATCCTGCACACCTGCATACCAGCTGTAGCTCTTCATGAACGAAATAGGCAGCTCAAAAGAGTTTACAATGTGCAGCACCGCTACGGTTACAAAAGTTGCTATGTAGAACCAGATGGCCACATACAGGTGCCGGGTGCGGCGCTGCATAATGGTAGCAAACATATTGTAGCCAAACACCACCCACATCAGGGTAATGGCTATATCAATGGGCCACTCCAGCTCAGCATATTCTTTAGAGGTGGTATAGCCTAAGGGCAGGGTAATGGCAGCGGCTACAATAATCAGCTGCCAGCCCCAGAAGTTAATCTGGCTAAGGGTATCGCTGTACATGCGGGCTTTGCAAAGCCGCTGCAGCGAGTAGTACACACCGGTAAAGATACCATTGCCCACAAAGGCAAAGATCACTGCATTGGTATGCAGCGGACGAATACGCCCGAAGGTGGTATATTCAATACCAAAGTTCAATGCCGGAAATACGAGCTGCAGCGCTACAAATAGCCCTACCAGCATCCCCACTGCACCCCATAACATGGTGGCGTAGGCGAACATCCGAACAATTGCGTTGTCGTAAGAGAAGCGCTCCAGCTCCAGCCTGGGTGGCTTATAACCGGCGGTTGTCTCTTGTGTTAATACGCCTGTACTCATAGGTCTCGGAAATTATTTAGTAGTAGTTTGTTTTTGGGCAGGTTTATCATCAAATAACATCCTCACAGAGGGGGTGTAGTCATCTTCGTACTGGCCTGAGCGGGTGGCCCAGAGAAAAGCTATCAAAAAACCGATAGCTACCAGCAGGCTTATTCCAATCAGCAGAAACAATGCACTCATATTTTACACTTGTTTACACTACAAATCTCCCCAGATAGCTGCAGCTTAGGTATGACAGCCATCACCCCAAAAACTGATATATATCAGTTTCAGAGATCTTTCTTTTACCCATGAGGAGGATGGCCCCGGCGGTAAAAAGCTTTAAAACAGGATACTACCACTAAAATCAAAAAATATACTTTTGCCCGGCGAGGTATTTAACTTGCTATGTTTTGGATGATTTTTATACATTAGAGGCTTTAAAAGCCAAAGCTATGTTTGTTCACCACGTATTTTTCTGGTTAAAGAACCCCGACTCGTCAGAAGACAGAAACCAGCTGGAAGAAGGGCTGCTGGAGCTCGAAAAAGTTGATGTTATCCGCACCTTTCATGTGGGTGTGCCGGCCAGTACCAACCGCCCTGTGATTGAAAGAGGTTATGCACTCTCCCTTTTACTTATTTTTGATAACCTGGAAGATCAGGAAACCTACCAGGTACACCCTGTGCATGAAAGATTTGTAAAGGAGTGCTCCCATCTGTGGTCGAAGGTGGTTGTGTATGATTCGGTTGACTGACACCCTCTCTTGCTGAGGCTGGATAGCTAATGCTGACTTAAGTCAATATTTAAGACCAGCGTCAGCATTATTGGTATTAGCGCTATTTTCCCTGCCTAAAGCAAACAATCGAGGCTGGATAGCATATTTATAGATATACCTTCGACAGTATTATGAACAGGCTATTCGGTTTCTTAGCTATCCTGCTGGTATTTTTCGCTTTTACAACTGTTGACTACAGGACCGCTCCGCCTGCAGAAGATAAAAGTAATGTTCCTGTGCTGGGACATATCATGCTGCGGGTATCAGATGTAGAAGCCTCCATGCGGTTTTACCGACAATACCTGCAGATGGAACTCAAAGAAAAAACTACCTATGAGGGAGTCACACGCTATTTTCTTAGTAGCACAGACAGCCATCATCAGCTGGTGCTGATCCAGCAGCAGGAGCTGCCGGATCGGGAGCAGCGGGTTTTGCAGCAAATAGCCTTTCAGGTAGCGGATCATGCAGGCCTGGTTAAGGCCTACCAAACGCTTAAAAATGTAGAAGGCCTGGAGATGGAGGATAATAAGATCAGCTGGTCGCTGTACCTGAAAGACCCTGATGGCAATAAAGTTGAAGTATACTGGGATGTGCGGGATCAGCCCTTTGGAGCATCAAAATGGAACGGCCAAACCGGAGAATTAACCGCAGAGGTGCTGCTGCGGGGTAAACCTTAGAAAAGTAATATCAAATTCAAAGCTAAAACTGCTTATGCCTTAACTGCTTTGTACCATTCATTATGGCCACAATGGCCGCATTCGTGCCGGGGCTTCTGCTGACTTTCTGTTAAATTACCACAACTGCCACAGGCGAATTTTCCATCAACCACTTTTAACTCCTGAAGATATTCCTTATCCCAGTCAGGCAAAATGCACAGCCCTTCGCGTTCATGATCCTCATGCAGGTAAATCGTGAAAGATCCATTTGCTTCCAGATAAGCCCGTTGCACCCTTCCCAGACTAATAACTTCCTTAAGCCTTAATTCTGTGAACATGCGCTCGCGTGAAACCCTGCTCTTCTGCATATTTTTTAACTGCAGGCGGCCATCGCTTGCCAGCGCACCCACACTCCCTACTACCAGGCTCTCAAACCCCGGATTTTTCATTGTATTTGTGGAAACGATGCGTTGTACGCCCATCACCACCCCTGCTATAATAAACGCGGGTAATAGTCCTCTTTCAGGATCTTGTATGGGGATACCAACGGCCGCTGCCAGTGAAATCATGGCGATCATTTCGTTTCTGCTGATCAGTGCAGACATGCGCTTTCCCATGATCCGCATACTAACGATCAGCAGTAAATAAATAACTACAACCCGCAGAATTACCTCAAGCAAAAAAATGGGAGGCACTTCATCTCCCATAAGAATTCGCATCCAATCCCACAGTTCCGCATCTGCTGTATTCATTGTTTTTGATGTTGATTTTATTGATTATTGAATAGCAGGGACCCATTCTGTATTACTACAGTTGTTACACTCCTCCCTGGAGTCACTGCTCCTATCCACCATGTTACCACAATAGCCACAGGCTCTGTGATGATCTATTTTTTTGGTTGATGGAGGCAGCCCACCATCAGTTCTTGGATAAACAGACAGGCCAGGTTTGGATTCCGGCAGCTTGTATAAACTAAAATGCCCGTCGGCTTCGGAATAAAGCCTTTTTACCTGACCCAGGTGGCGAACACCCTTAGATCGCAGCGTGGCCATAATCTGATCTTTGCTGATGCGCAACCTTTTTAATTGTGCTGTATTTATCACGCCATCTTTGATCAGGGGTGAGATTTTACCCTGTGTGAGAATTTCAAACTTACGCTTTTTATAGGTAAGCAGGGTTTGGCCCTGGTGCAAAAGTAAGATGGCAAACAGAAGAATAATCCCAGGCAAAATACCCCTGTCAAATGCCTGCATGGGTACAGATGCAATGGCACCCAGGGTAAGCATAACTGCTAAGTCTGTAATGGTTAACTGGGCATTCATGCGTTTGCCCAACAAGCGCATAACAACTATCAGAAAAAAATAAATGATAAGTGTACGAAAAAAAACCTCTATCATAAACCCCCAGGGATTATTCCCAATCAGGAGGCGCTCCCAGTCATTTAGTTGTATTTCATCTTTCTCCATATCAAAATAAAGACTAATGACATATTACTAATGTTGCGACAATGTTTGTTAATTTTTAAAGAATTGGCAATTTATCCAGTTCATTCTTATCAAAAAAAAGGTATCTATTAAGTTAGATACCTTTTTTGATTTGAAGCTTTCAATAATGCTATAACAGCATCAGGCATTTTGAGCCATAAGCAGTTTCTCAAGAGCCTGCTCCCATTTATGAAAGCTGAATTGCTGTTGTACTGATCTGAACTTCTGGCGGATGAGGTCCAGTCGCAGGTTGCCGATGCTCCCTTCATGGGTATGCTGAACTTCCAGGGCAGGCTGATAAGTTCCATCATTGATGGCAGCTCCCACCTCTTTGTAAGCCTGGCGGAAAGGCACTCCAGCCATAACCTTTTTGTTTACTTCCTCTACACTATAAATGTATTTGTATTTATCGTCCCGGATGGCGTCGGGGTTTACTTTTGCCCGCTGCAGCATATAGCTGCATATGCCCAGGCTGTTTTTCAGCTCCTCCAGGGCAGGGAAGAGAATTTCCTTCAGCAGCTGAAAATCGCGGTGGTAGCCGCTGGGCATGCTGGCGGTCAGCATCATGATTTCGTTGGGCAGGGCCATTTGCCGGTTGCTTTTGCCGCGCATCAGCTCAAACACATCAGGATTTTTCTTGTGCGGCATAATGCTGGAGCCGGTAGTGAGCTCATCGGGAAAGGTAAGGAAGCCGAAATTCTGGCTGTTATAGAGGCAAACATCCATCGCCAGCTTGCTTAGGGTATGACTGATGCCGGCCATGGCAAAGGCCAGGCTAAGCTCTGTTTTGCCCCGCGAAAGCTGTGCATTTACTACATTTACATGCATGCTGTCAAAACCCAGCAGTTCTGTGGTGAGCGTGCGGTTAATGGGCAGGGAAGAGCCATATCCGGCACCGGAACCCAGGGGATTCTGGTTGATGATGCCATAAGCGGCATAGAGCAGGCGCAGGTCATCGGCCAGCGATTCGGCATAGGCCGAAAACCACAGTCCAAAAGAAGAGGGCATGGCGGCCTGCAGGTGGGTGTAGCCTGGGATAAGTATATCTTTATGCTGTTCTGCTGCCTGTAACAGGGTTTCGAATAACCCGCTTACAAGCCCTACCAGCTCTTTTACCTCTGCCCGCAGGTACATTTTCAGGTCTACCAGCACCTGGTCATTGCGGGAGCGTGCCGTATGCACACGCTTGCCTGCATCGCCCAGCTGCTGCGTAAGCTGTAACTCCACCTGCGAGTGTACATCCTCCACCCCATCCTGAATGGTGAATTGCCCCCTTTCTATCTGCTGATAGATACCTTGCAGCCCCTGCTTCAGCTGCTCTAATTCTTCCTCACTAATCAGGCCAACCGACTGCAGCATGGTAGCATGTGCCAGGGAGCCGAGAACATCATAGGGGGCCAGGTGAATGTCCAGTTCCCGGTCTTTGCCTACGGTATAGCTTTCTATTTTATTTTCAACGGTAAATCCTTTATCCCAGAGTTTCATGGCAGCGGATGATTTAAAAATGAAGATCTTCTAAAAGCGCAATATAGCGTTGAATGCCGGCTTTGATCTCCGACAGGCGTATGTATTCATTGGCTGTATGCGATCGGGCAGAGTCGCCTGGACCAATTTTAACGGATGGAAAAGGCATCAGCGCCTGGTCCGATAAGGTAGGCGAGCCATAGAGGCCAACCCCCATGCTAAGGGCTTTCTGCACCAGCGGGTGGTCTGGCGCAATACCGGAAGAGTTTAAGCGGGTGGAACGGGGAGTTACTTCTGCCCCCACCTGCTGGCGAATGAGCTCCAGCAGTTCAGTGTTGCGGTAGCACTCGTTGGTGCGCACATCTACCACAAAGCGACACTCATCGGGCACCACATTGTGCTGAGTACCGGCCTGAATCTGGGTGACCGACATTTTAACCGGCCCCAGCACTTCAGAGGTTTTAGAGAACTGATAGGTGCGAAACCATTCTATATCGGCCAGGGCTTTGTAAAGTGCATTTTCCCCTTCGTTGCGGGCGGCATGGCCTGCCCTGCCGCGGACTACACAATCAAGTACCATCAGGCCTCTTTCAGCAATGGCCAACTCCAGTGATGTAGGCTCCCCCACTACGGCCAGGGCTATCTCTCCCAGCTGTGGCAGGATGGACTGCACACCTCCGGGGCCGGAAACCTCTTCTTCTGCCGTAATGGCAACAATAAGTTTGTATGGGAGCTTTGGCAGCCTGCTAAGATGGAGAAAAGCAGCTAATAAGGAAACTGCCGAAGCACCGGCATCATTACTGCCCAAACCGTAGAGTATATCCTCTTCTACCACTGGTTCAAAAGGATCTTTGGTCCAGCCGGCTACAGGTTTTACGGTATCATGATGAGAATTGAGCAGTAGCGTTGGAGCACCGGCATTATGATTTGTAGCCACACACCAAACGTTATGGCCCTGCCGCTGCGGCGGCTGCCCCTTTTTTTGAAGAAAGCTTTCGATCAGATCTGCCGTTGGTCCCTCCTCCCTGGAGAAGGATGGGGTGCTGATCAGGGCTTTCAGGAGCTCAACAGCTTCCCTGTGCAGTGTATCTGAATAGTCTACAGGCATAGCGTAGTTCCGCTTTGCAGGTCGGCAATATTGGTGGCATAGCAGATCCTGACGCTGCTTACGCCTGCCTCAATGGCATTGAAAGCATTATCGAGTTTCGGGATCATGCCATCGGCAATCACACCCTCCTGCTTGTACTGGCTGTAGCTTTCGGGAGTGATGTTGGCTATAACAGAATCCGGATCATTTATATCAGTAAGTACCCCTTTCTTTTCAAAGCTGTACACCAGTGTTGTTTTAAAGCTTTTGCTAAGGGCCACGGCCAGGCCGGAGGCAATGGTATCTGCATTGGTATTCAGCAAGCTACCCTTTCCATCATGTGTGAGCGGAGCCACTACCGGGGTAATACCCGCTGCAAAAAGGTTCTCCAGCAGCGCTACGTTGATATGGGCTGCTTCAAAGTCGCCTACAAAGCCCCAGTCGCGATCGCCCTTCTGGCGCTTGTGCGCAGGGATCAGGTTGCCATCGGCACCGGTAAGGCCCAGGGCATTACACCCCAGGGCCTGCAGCCCCGCCACAATACGTTTGTTGATGCCCCCGCCATAGACCATTGTTACAATCTGTAGGGTATCGGCATCAGTAATCCGTCGGCCATCTACCATCTGTGCTTTGATGCCCAGCTTCTCGCCCATTTGGGTAGCAAGCTTGCCGCCGCCATGCACCAGCAACTTGTAGCCCTGCAGCTGTGTAAATTTATGCAGTACCTCCTGTAGCAGCTCCGGGCTGTCTACCACGTTCCCGCCTATTTTTACAATGCTTAGCTTATTCATTTGGCTGATATTTTCAGGTTAGGGGCAGCCCGCAGCCGCCGATAAAATAGGAAACAGGCTAAGAGGCCTGATTTTGCTGAATGGTGTTCAGCTTTAATCTACCCAGCTCCTCAAATGAGCCTACCCTTTTGCGGTTAATCAGGTACCAGCCGTCTTCACGGCGCTGGTAGACTTTTACTTCACTTGGAAAAACATAGTCGAAGGATTCAAACTCATCTTCAGGATCTTCAGCTTCTTTTTTGGGGATCTCAAAAGCATAATAGGTAGCCCCGGGCAATCCCTGCCTGATGTTGCCACTCTTAGTGTCTGTAGCTTCTCCCAGCTTAATCGCCTGCCTGCTGTACACAATTACGTCGTAGTGCCTGTTGGAGAAGCACTGGCCCATGATATAAATTCCGGGAGAACCAGCATTTTGCACGCCCTGGATGGCTCCCTGCCATGTTTCCAGAGAGTTACAGTCCGATAAAAAATCAAAGTTTACTTTTTCGCCTTTCTTTTCAGATGCGGTTGGTGCAGGAGAATCTTCCCTGATATCATCTGCTGCTACAGTCGGTCCCTCTACTTCTGTTAATGCTTCTTCTGATGTGGATGCGGTGTTTTCATTTCCAGACCCGCCGCAGGCTGTCAAGCACCAGCAGCCAAATAGAAGAATAGTTAGTTTGTTCATGTTCTAAAAATAAATTCTTGCCCTAAACTATGGAGAAGCCACCATATCATGCAGCCCGTCCTGTAGCGTTGTTGTAGTACAACGACGTGCTAGCGAAATAGCTGAAACAAAACTACTACCCGCACAACCTGAAACAAGAGCAAAGCCTCTACAAATCTGAAAAAGCACCTATTTAAAACTAGCCTTGCTGCCTGCCTCTACCACGTCGTTGTACTACAACGACGCTACGGGGGCTGCGGCATAATATCAGGCTGCGGCGCATTTCATAGCGAGAGAATTGATTCCCTCGCTTACATTCGCTTTATATATTCTCCAGCATCTTCTTCAGCACCAGCTGTGCAGTCCAGAGGCGGTTTTCGGCCTGCGGAATAACAATACTGCTATCTACTACTGCATCGGTGGCTATAACGTTACGGCGAATGGGCAGGCAGTGCATAAAGCGTGCGCTGTCCGTTAAAGCCATTTTTTGCTCGGTGATGGTCCAACTGGGGTCTTTCGAAAGAATTTTACCATACTCGGTATAGCTGCTCCAGTTTTTGGCGTAGATAAAATCTGCTCCCTCAAATGCCTTATCCTGGTTATATTCCACCTGGCTGTTTTTTACAATAGCGGGTGCCAGTTCGTAACCTTCGGGATGGGTAATTACCAGGTCTACCTCGCCTACCTGCATCCACTCAACAAATGAGTTTGGCACGGCCTGTGGCAGTGCTTTGGGATGAGGCGCCCAGCTTAAGACCACCTTTGGTCTTTGCTTTTTCTTGTACTCTTCGATGGTCAGCAAATCGGCAAAACCCTGCAGGGGGTGGCGGGTAGCACTTTCCAGGCTCACCACGGGCACCTTGCTGTGCTCAATGAATTTATTCAGTACACCTTCCTGATAATCTGCTTCCCTGTTCTGTAAGCCGGGAAAGCTGCGTACGCCAATAATATCGCAATACTGTGAGATAACATTTACAGCCTCCTTCACGTGCTCCTGGGCGGCTCCATCCATGATCGTACCCTGCTCCCACTCCAGCTGCCAGCTGTCTTGCCCCACATTCAGTACCATTACCTGCATGCCCAGGTTATAGGCTGCCCGCTGGGTACTCATGCGGGTGCGCAGGCTTGGGTTTAAAAAGATAAGACCCAGTACTTTGTTTTCCCCCAGCTTTTTGTGCGCATAAGGGTTTTGCTTTAGTTCTTTTACTTCCCGCAGCCATTGGGCGGGGTCAGGAACATCGTGAACCGAGGTAAATTGTCTCATTTTGCTACAGGCACCCCTTGGGGGACTACTTTCTTTAGTTTTGCGATAAAGTCATCAACAGCCGGTACATCAATCGTTAAGGGTGGCAACAGTCTGATTTCGTTGGGTCTGGAAGAGCTGCCGGTCAGAACCCGCTCCTCTTCTACCAGGGCATTCTGGATATCCTTTACATCTCCTTCGAACACCAGGCCCAGCATCAGCCCTTCGCCTACCACTGTTTTAATAGCAGGGATGGCCTCGAGCTGCTCCTTCAGGTATTTACCTACTTTGGCGGCATTCTCAATCAGCTCCTCCTTCTCCAGTACCTCCAATACCGACATGCAGGCTGCACTGGCCAGCGGGTTTCCCCCAAAGGTAGTACCCAACATACCATACTTTGGTTTAAAATTTGGATGAATAAGTACGCCTCCCACCGGAAAACCATTGGCCATTCCTTTGGCTACGGTAATCAGGTGGGGTTTTACACCGGCATGCTGGTGTGCAAAGAATTTACCCGTACGGCCGTAGCCCGACTGGATCTCATCACAAATAAACACCGCTTCGTGCTTCTCACAAAGTTCTTCTATCGCTTTTAAGAATTTAGTGCTGGGTACATAAATGCCGCCTACGCCACGAATCCCTTCAATCACCACTGCACATACATCGCCGGCGGCAAGAGTTTGCTCCAGTAGTGTTATGTTTTCTGATTCCAGGATCACTACCTCGCCGCCTTCGTTTACCGGGGCCTGGATTTTAGGATTATCGGTAATGCTTACAGCTGCAGAGGTACGGCCATGGAAGCCCCCTTTGAAGGCCACTATTTTCTTTTTACCATTCTGGAAAGAAGCCACCTTCAGCGCATTTTCGATGGCTTCGGCGCCAGAATTGCAGAGGAACAGCTGGTAATCTTCGTAGCCGGAGAGCTCGCCCAGCTTTTGCGCCACCTCGTTGCGCAGCTTGAATTCCACTGCGTTGGAGTAGTAGGTGATTTCGTGCAGCTGCTTGGTGAGGGCTGCAATGTATTTGGCATGGCTGTGGCCGATGGAGATCACGGCATGGCCGCCATAAAAATCCAGATATTCCCTGCCCTGTGTATCATACACATGGTAGCCCTTGGCATAAGCCAGCTCTATGGGCAGCATTTTATAAACATCAAAAAGTTCCATATTCGAGAGGTTAGAGGTTAAAACTGGGTATCAGGTATCGGGTATCAGGTTTCAGGACAGACTACAATGGGCTAAGGTCAGAAGGGCGGTTTTTATGTTGGTGGTACTATAACAGCAGCTCATACCCCACACCTCATACCCATCCCTACTTCCGCATGTTCAAAATCCGTTCGTAGGAGGTAACCAGGCCTTTGATAAAGGCGGGGCTAAAGCCCTGGTGTTCCATTTCGTTGAGGCCGGCAATGGTGCAGCCGCGTGGGGTGGTTACTTTATCGATCTCCTGCTCGGGGTGCGAATGGTTATGGGCCAGCAGGCCGGATACGCCTTTGCTTACCTGCACGGCAATCTTGAGGGCATCTTCTGAATCAAAGCCCAGCTGAATGCCTCCCTGGGTGGCGGCGCGGATAAAGCGCATGTAAAAGGCAATACCGCTGGCACAAAGCACGGTGGCGGCGGCCATTAGCTCTTCTTCAATTACCAGGGTGCTGCCCAGGCAAACGAACATCTCCTGCACTTCTTCTTTTACACCCTGCGATTTTTTATTGAAGGCCAGGCAGGTCATAGATTCGTGAATGGCAATAGCCGTATTGGGCATGCTGCGGATAATGGGAAAATCCTCTCCCACCACATCGGCAATATGCTTGATGGTAATGCTGGTAATCACGCTGATGAGCACATGCTGCTCCGGGTTCAGGTAGGGCTTTACTTCCTCCAGCAGATCGTTCAGCTGGCCGGGCTGCACACATAAGAGTATCCAGCGGCTTTCCCTTACCGCCTCTATGTTATCAGTGGTTACCCGCAGGCCTTTGCTACTTAGGTGCTGTATGCTTTTGGTATTTCTGCGGGTAATGAAGATATCTTCGGCATTGTATTTACCATTGCTGTGGAGGCCTTCGGCAATGGCTACGCCAAGGTTCCCGCCGCCCAGAACCGCAATTTTTTGATGCTGCATGTGGATTAAAATTTAGTAGGTTTCAGCTTCAGGCCTGCTGTTTCTTCCAGGCCAAACATCAGGTTCATATTCTGCACGGCCTGCCCGGAGGCGCCCTTCAGCAGGTTATCAATGGCCGTTACAATGAGTAGTTTGTTGCCGTGCTTCAGCAGTTGAATAAAGCAGCGGTTGGTGTTCACCACCTCTTTCAGGCTGATCTCCTCCCGGCTTACCACTGTAAAAGGAGCATTGCGGTAATACTGCTCGTACAATTCGTAGGCCTGCTCCAGACTTAGGTCTACATTGGTGTAGATGCTGGCAAAGATACCGCGGGCAAAATCGCCCCGCAGCGGTATAAAATTAATCTCCTGCTCAAATCCCCCATCCAGCTGCCGGATGCTCTGCCTGATCTCGTCCAGGTGCTGGTGCTGGAATGCTTTATAAACCGACAGGTTATTGCTGCGCCAGCTGAAGTGCGTGGTGGCCGAAAGGCCTGCACCGGCACCTGTAGAGCCGGTAATGGCATGTACGTGCACCTCATCCCGGAGCAGGCGCTCCTTTGCAAGAGGCAGCAACGCCAGCTGAATGCCGGTGGCAAAACAACCCGGGTTGGCTACATAGCGGCTTCCCCGGATAGCCTCTTTGTCCAGCTCGGGCAGTCCGTAGGTGAATGCTTTATCATCCAGTTTCAGGCCCAGCCTGTAATCATTGCTTAGGTCTATCAGCCTGGTTTTTTCTGAAACCGGATTTGCCTGCAGAAACTCCTTTGCTTTGCCGTGCGGCAGGCACAGAAAGATAACATCTGTCTCCTGAATCTCATTACTGAATTTCAGGTCTGTATCACCTTTCAGATCGGTGTGTACTGATGTTACGGCTTTGCCGCTCTGGCTATTGCTGTACACAAATTTCAGCTCGGCGGCAGGGTGCTGCAGGAGTAGCCAGATCAGCTCGCCGGCGGTATAGCCTGTGCCGCCTATGATGCCTGCCGTAATCATACTTCCTGTCCTTTTTCGTTCACCGCATGGTAAATCTTCAGGCCATTGGCCAAAATCTTAGTAAAGCCTTTTACATCATCGCCAGACCAGCCGCTGTTCTCTTCGCCGTATTTGCCAAAGGTGCTGTTCATCAGGTCGTGCTCCGACTCAATGCCCTGCACCTGGAAGCGGTATGGCATCAGGGCCACCCGTACTTTGCCGCTTACGTTGGTCTGGGTATCGTCCAGGAACTTCTCAATGTTGCGCATTACCGGGTCCAGGAAGGTGCCTTCGTGCACCATCATGCCATACCAGTTTGCCAGCTGCTCTTTCCAGTACAGCTGCCACTTGGTTAACGTATGTTTTTCCAGCTGGTGATGTGCTTTGATGATCACATAAGAAGCAGCAGCCTCGAAGCCAATGCGTCCTTTAATCCCGATAATGGTATCGCCCACATGATAATCACGGCCTATGGCATAGGGTGCAGCCAGCTCCTCCAGGTATTGGATGTTGCTTACAGGATCCTTAAAATCACCATTAACGCCAATCAGTTCGCCTTTATCAAAGTGCAACACCACTTCAGAAGGTTCTTCTTTCTGCAGCTGGCTGGGGTAGGCATGCTCTGGCAGCGACTGGTGCGAGGTAAGGGTTTCCTTACCGCCAACGCTGGTACCCCAGAGGCCCTGGTTAATAGAATATTGTGCTTTGGTCCAATCTCTCTTTACGCCTTTGGCAGTAAGATAATCTATCTCGGCCTGGCGGGAAAGTGACTGGTCGCGGATAGGCGTGATCACCTGGATCTCCGGGCAAAGAATATGAAAAACCAGATCGAAGCGCACCTGGTCGTTGCCGGCCCCGGTGCTGCCATGAGCAATATAGGAAGCGCCAATTTTTTTGGCGTAGTTGGCAATGGCAATGGCCTGGAACACCCGTTCGGCACTTACCGATAAGGGGTAGGTACCATTACGGAGTACATTGCCGAAGATCAGGTATTTAACACACTGCTGGTAATAGGCATCTGTTTCTTCCAGGGTAACATAGGATGCTGCTCCCAGCTCCATGGCGTTATGCTCTATTGCTTCCAGTTCTGCTGCACTGAAACCACCGGTATTTACCGTAGCAGTATGTACTTCTAGTCTCTGTTCGTCTTTGAGGTACTTAACACAATAGGAGGTATCCAAACCACCGCTAAAGGCTAGTACTACTTTATTGTTCATGACTGTAGTTTTGGTTGTTTTGCTTTAAAAAGTTGCTTCAGGCTTCCGGCCAGTTTGCCAATTTTGGCGATGCCCCTGTCATCCTGCTGTATTTCTACCAGCTGCTCTTTTAGCTGCGGTTGCTGTTGTTGCTGCTGCTTTGGCTTGATCAGCTCTTTCAGGTTATTTACCGTTTTATTGATCTTGGCCATTTTACTCTCCTGGGCAGGATCGTAGAGCATACCGGTGCACAGACACATTTTGCGCTCGTTGCGGGTCAGGATGTCGAAGTTTTTGCAGCTGGTGCAGCCTTTCCAGAACTCCTCGTCCTGGGTAAGCTCCGAGAAAGTAACAGGCTTATAGCCCAGGCCTGAGTTGATCTTCATCACCGCCAGGCTGGTGGTGATCCCGAAGATCTTGGCATCCGGGTATTTTTTGCGCGACAGACGAAACACTGCCTGCTTTATTTTTTTGGCCAGGCCCAGCTGGCGGTACTGAGGCAGCACGATCAGGCCGGAATTGGCAATAAATTTATTATGGCTCCAGGTTTCGATGTAGCAAAAACCGGCCAGTTTATCATCAACAAGTGCAATCACGGCCTTTCCCTCGGCCATTTTGCCCATTAAGTATTCAGGTTTACGTCTGGCAATACCAGTCCCCCTTGCCGCTGCCGAAAGGGCAAGTTCTTCGCAAATTTGTTCGGCGTATTTTATATGCTGTGCACCAGCTTCCACAATGGTCACTTTCATTGGGTATTAATAGTAATTGGGTAAGTAATAAGGAAGAAGAAAATAAGTGGAGCAAGCAAAGCACGAAGCCTCGCCCAGATTACATCCACCCCGGGGGATTGCATCCCGCGGAATTACATCCTGCGGGTCGGCACACCATGGGTCGTCGGAGGTGCGCTGTAGCATAAAAAGTACAATCCTGTAACAGCCCGGCTGGAAGTCCTGCGAAGGCCTGCTCATTGGCAAAAAGGATATGTAATTTAGATGTCTTCAATTCCTTAACTGGAAAATAGAATAAATGAAAGAGAAACTCTTGTTAAGAAGAAATATGCTGGGGTCTGAGATTGCAGAAGTGCACGGCTTCCGCTATGTGTATAATGTCGCCCGTTAGGGGCGACGGGGTGTACGTCGGGGGCTAATAACAGCAGCACAAACAGACAGGGCGTCTGTTAAAAAAAGGGGCATATGTGCGTTTTGTGCTGTCATTTCTGTACAAATGTAGAACAATAAATTTATTCAACAACAGGCTCTGGCTATTTTTTTTCAAATAGATAATTCTGCCGTTCTGCAATATCATACGCTTGCCCCCCTTAAAAAGTTCAGGTTCGGCCAAATTTTATTGGGCTCAGAGGTTGATCAGCCCTGGCATTTTTGAAATGAGGTGTAACAGGATGAGGCCAGGGCTTCGGCAAGGGTATTAAAGGCTGCCACACTGAGGTTAAGGAAGGCATGAAATAGGAGGAATTGGGCTCATAGCCGAATCCTATTACAGAAATCTGATCCGGAATGACAAAGCCTGCCTCTTTGATCACATACATGGCGTCAATTGCTAGCCATCGTTAACTCCAAAAATGGTATCCGGCGGTGTCTCAAGCTTAATAGGATTGATGGTGTCCTCAACTCCGTCTTCCAAAGAATAGCCTCATACTTTTACAATCAATTCATCATTCAATATCCCGGTTGTTCTTTTTCAGTGCATCCAGATAACCATTCAGCCTGTGAGAGATGGACTGCAGGTATATCCTATCAGTGAAAGGTAGTCTGCGCATAAAAAAATAATAAAGCGGGTTTATCGGGAAGCCAGGAGGCTCCAGGAAAGCTGCCACCCGCCTGGAGGCGCGGCAGCGGTGAGGCTCTCAGGCATTAAAAAAGGCGCCGGAGTGCTTACACAGTTCCGACGCCCCGGAATAGAGAATAGAGAGCGAACAAACAGAAGAGTAAATCTATCTACAGAGTAAGTTCTATATAGAGGCCAGCTGATTTCTACTGGCCAATCTTTTGCCTGCCAGATGCACGGCAGCGCTTACAAAGCCTACAATGGTTACCGAGCTTAGCGGCATTAGAATAGCACACACAATGGGACTTAGCTGGGCACTTACGGCAAAGCTTAAGCCAATGATGTTGTAGAGGAACGACAGCACAAAAGCGATCCGGATGATCGTCATGCTACTTTTGGCAAGCTGCATGCTGGCAGAGATTTTCTCAAAGCTCCTTGCATCCAGAATGGCATCGCAGGCGGGTGAGAAATGGTAAATATCGTCGCTGATGCTGATGCCCATCTGGCTTTCCTTCAG
The DNA here is from genome assembly GCA_000597885.1 of Flammeovirgaceae bacterium 311. NCBI lineage: Bacteria > Pseudomonadati > Bacteroidota > Cytophagia > Cytophagales > Flammeovirgaceae > Flammeovirgaceae bacterium 311. The sequence continues at coordinate 4,982,177 of CP004371.1, read as the reverse complement.
GGCTCCGGCATCATTCAGCCCATCGCCCACCATCAGTACTTTTTTACCGCTGGCTTTCAGGGAGCGGATGTACTGCAGCTTGTCCATAGGCTGCTGGTTAAAGTGCAGGGCATGAAAAGCGTCCTTAAGCACTTCCCGCTCCCGGTCATTATCCCCACTTAGCAGGTGCAACTCGTAATTACGCCTGCGCAGATCGCCCACCAGTTCGTCGAGGCCGTCGCGGTAGTTGCTCTGGAATTCATAATAGCCTATAAATTTTTCGGCCCTGCGGATGTATACCCGTGTGGCACGACTGGCATCAGTTGCACCCAGGCTTACGTATGTGGCAGAGCCCAGCTTATACTGCTCATCGTTCACCCAGCCACAGATGCCTTTGCCGGCTTCTTCGGTATAGCCCTGTACCGGGCACAGAGGTACGTTTTCTCCCAGCTTGCTGTAAATGGACTGGCTAAGTGGATGGGTTGAGTTGCGGGTAAGTGAACGAATAGCTGAAGCCGCCTGCTCATCCAGCTCTCCATGAAACTCCAGCCCGCCCCCTTTTTTATGGGTAATGGTACCTGTTTTATCAAATACCAGGGTATCGGCAATGGCCAGGTCTTCTACTGCACCGGCATTTTTCAGGTACAGGCCCCAGCGGCCCAGCACCCGGATGGTGTTGCCAAAGGAAAACGGAATTACCAGCGCCAGCGCACAGGGGCAGGCCACAATGAGCACGGCCGTTACTGAGTTCCAGATTTCTGCAGGATCTACCACATACCAGTAGGCGGCAGTAGCCAGGCTTAGAAACAGGATGAAGAGGGTGAAACGCCTGCTAAGTCCCTGCACCAGGGCCGACATTTTATGGCCGTTCCCTTTTCGGAAAGCCTCCTGGTTCCAGAGCTGGGTCAGGTAGCTGTTTTCTACGGGCTTCTGAATTTCCACTTCCAGCGTACCCCCGGTCTGGCGGCCGCCTGCATATAACAGGTCGCCGCTCTGGCGGTCCTGGGGTTCTGATTCTCCGGTTACAAAGGCATAATCTACCTTGCCTTCGCCTTTCATCAGGATGGCATCGGCAGGGATCAGCTCCTGGTTGCGTATCAGGATCCGGTCGCCAGGCTTGAGGTCTTTGAGCAGTACGGTATCTTCAACACCTGCTGTGACGCGGGTGGCGGCTACGGGAAAATAGCTGTTGTAATCGCGCTCGAAGCTAAGCGCCTCATAGGTTTTGCTCTGGTACCACTTACCAATCAGCAGGAAAAACACCAGCCCGCAGAGGCTGTCCATATAGCCGGCGCCAGTTAGGGTGAGGATCTCGTACACGCTGCGGCCCCAGATGGTCAGGATGCCCAGCGAAATAGTCAGGTCCAGGCTAATATAGCGGTAGCGGATACCCCGCCAGGCAGATTTATAGAAATCAGTAGCAGAAAATAACACGACCGGCAGCGACAGCAGCATGTTTAACCAGGCAAAGAACTGCTGGTATTCCGGCTCCACCAGCGCTTTGCTGTCCAGGTACTCGGGCAGGCTCAGCATCATGATGTTGCCAAAGCAGAAGCCGGCAATCCCCAGCTTCAGGTAAAAGCTCCAGTCGCGTTTCTTTTTCGCTTTTTCTTTGCCGGCACCAGCCAGTGTAATGTCGGGGGCATAGCCCAGGCGGCTAAACAGCTCTACCAGGCCTCGGAGATTCAAGGCTTCTTCAGACCAGGTTAGGCTAACTTCTTTCTTGCCGAAATTGACAACGGAAGAACGAACAGCCGGCTGCAGCTTGTGCAGGTTTTCCAGCAACCAGATGCAGGAACTGCAGTGAATGGCTGGCAAGTAGAAGGTTATTTTACTGATGCGCCCATCGGTAAAGCTTAGGAGCTGCTGGCGCACTTCTTCCTTTTCCAGGTAAGCCCAGCGATCTTTCTGTTCTTCGCCACCTTTGCTGGCAGTACGTTCGGGCAGGCTGTAAAACTCCTCCATGCCACTCTCGTTGAGCAGCTCATAGACAGTTTGGCAGCCCTGGCAGCAAAACTGCCTGTTGTGGCTGAAGAGTGGTTGCTGGGGTAATTTATCGCCACAGTGGTAGCAAATGGTTTCGGCTGCTATCGGCTGTGGTGTGGATTTTATTGTTTCAGACATTGACGATCTCCTCTTCTATATCTGCGGCTCCCGATGTGTAAAGCCTTAGGGGTGGATGCAGCATGGCTGAGCCATCCAGTAATTTTTTGAGCATGGGCAGATTTTTGGGCGATGGGTTATTTACCACCACCAGTGCCCTTTCATTTAAGCCTACCGCACTTAGCAGGGTATGCTCCGAGCCTTCACAAAGGCGGTGCAGCGCTACATTGCTGAAGTGCTGCTTCAGGTATTCTATAAACAGCTTTTCTTCTGATGCAGGCATTTCGCTGTTATGGTTGTAGGTAGAGAGAATGGTAATGGGCAGTTTTTGCGCCAGGCCATCCAGCAGATAGGTAAACTGCTTAATCCCGGCCATAGAACGGGCGGATCCATCGAAGGTCATGACCACCTGTTCCAGGTCTGCCGGCTTAGCAGGCAGCACAAAAACCGGACAACTACAGGTTTCCAGCATTTTACTGACAGGCAAAGGCAGCGGGCCTGCCACCGAAGCCAGGTAAGTCTCCTGCGAAAGCACCAGCAAATCTGCATAGCGAGTCTGGTGCATAAGTACCTCCAGGGTACTGCCACTTTCCTGGTGGATGACAGACTTAGCCCCCAGGTCTTTACACTGCTCCTGCAAATAGTGGTACAGGCGGGTTCTGTCACGCTGGGTATTTTTATGTACACAGCTTTGCCCCTCACCCGTACAACCTCCTTCACTGCAGGCTGTGTGGCCGTTTGGCACCAGCAGATCTGTAATAACTGTACCAACTACCAGCATTTTAGGCTGTGCCAGGTAGCGTAGCGTAAAGTCTATCTCCAGTTCGCTAAATTCACTGCTACCAAATCCTATAATTATCTTTTTGCACCGCATACTCTTCTTGCTTAATACAGGCACACCATTGCCTGCGGCTGTTACTCACATTGCAAAATTGAAAAGAAGGTACAAGAGGGGCTATGACTGGTATCAAGGCCAAACATGATAATTGTCAACTTTCGGTAATTCAGGGTAAAGAAAGAGGCAGCCGCCCCGGCTGCCTCCCATAGATCGAATTATTGGCTATAAGCGGGCTGCTTTTGCTAATCCTCTGGCATTTTTCACTACAATCTTTCTGCCCCTGGTTTCAATCAGGTCTTCTTCCTTGAAATCGTGCAGCAAACGTATCAATGTTTCTGTAGCGGTGCCTACAATATTGGCGAGATCCTCACGGGTAAGGTTAATTTCTACCTCCTCGTTTTCCGCTCCCTCTGTGCCATAGGTATCTTTTAACATCAGCAGGGCCATGGCAAAACGCTCCCGTACCGACTTCTGAGCCAGGCTGGTGACCTTATCAGACATAACCCCCAGCTCATGACAGATGCTTTGCAGCAGCCGCTTGTTAAAGGCCGGACTATTGGTAACCAGGTGCAGAAAATCACTTTTTGGTAAAAAGCAGATGTTGCAGTCTTCCAGTGTTTCGGCAGTTACCGGGTACTCATCTTCGCTGATCATGGCTTTATAACCTAATACATCACTTTCCCTGGCAATGCGAATAATCTGTTCTTTGCCATCTGATCCCAGTTTATAGATCTTGACCTTCCCCCCGTATATACAGAAAACACCTAAAGGGCGGGTACCTTCATGAAAAAGTACCTGTCCTTTTTTATACATGGTGCAGGATTTAGCATCCGATACACGCGTTAATTCTTCCGCACATAATGACCCGAAAAGGGAATTCCTGCGGAACTGGCAATCCTCACAACGAACCTCCAGATATTTTTTATTTGGCATACTTCGATCTAATTAAGGCAATCCATTCCTGAACCTAAGCATCAGAATAGACTACCTGCAGACGAAGCTTCAGACCTGATTTCAACAGATAACATATAGCCTGATAGCTTAGCCCGATCCTAACCTGTAGCACAAAATTACGCCCCACCCCAGCATGCGGCTATGATATATATCAGTTTTTGTCCGGAAGTTGGCTGTTTGATATCATATTTTAGCTCCTAAAAGCCTTTAAGACAAATTTCAGTTAGTGACTGCCCTGCACAGAAATGGAGCTGTTGTTAATCGTACATCCACTCGAATACACTGCGGTAGGCACCGGTCTCCTGCACATAATCCAGAAAGCGGCTGTAAAAAGGGTTACTGCCAAAGGTTGCACTATCGCCTATCACCACCAGTTTCTTCCTGGCGCGGGTGAGGGCTACATTCATGCGGCGTACATCGGCCAGAAAACCAATTTCGCTTACATCGTTGCTCCGCACCAGGCTAATGTACATAATGTCTCTTTCCTGCCCCTGGAAGGCATCTACAGTGTTGATGGCCAGGTTAGGCAGACCTTCTCTCACCGCTGCCTCCCGGGGCAGCATTTCTGTTAACAGCTTTACCTGTGCCCGGTAGGGCGCTATCACTCCGGCTTCCAGCGCTTCGGTGGCTACGCCTGATGCTTTCAGTCGCTCCAGTAAGGCGGTAAGATGTTTGAAAAGTGCCCTGGCCTCTTCTTCGTTGAACAGGCTCCGGCTCTCCGGATCCAGGGTTTCAGCAAAGCCACTACCGGCGGTATCTACAAACTCAAAAGGTGCTTCGTCAGGTAACAGCTGCCAGCCGGCAACAGCAGGAGCCGCCTGCAGCCTGCCTTTATAGAACTCACGGCTGCTGAACTCCATGATTTGGGTATTCATGCGATACTGCACCTCCAACATGCGGGCAGTACCGGTGCGGGTAATGCACTTTTCAAAAAGTGTTTCAGAAAGTCCGTTACGGGCAGCATCGTAACTTTTAATGGTAGGGGGCAGCTGCCAGTGGTCGCCGGCAAAGATTACCCGTTCGGCCATCTGAATGGGTATCCAGCAGGCAGGTTCCAGCGCCTGGCCTGCTTCGTCGATGAAAAGTGTTTTAAATTTCATTTCCTGCAGCAGCGGGTTGCCCACAGCGCCCACCATGGTAGCACAAAATACCTGGGTTTTGGCAAATACATCGTACATGATGTAGTACTCCAGCTGTTCGGCCTGGGCTTTCATATCAGCAGATTCCTTAATCAGCATTCTGCGCTGCTCCCGCTCCGAACGCCCAAAACTGCGCTTGTATTTAAAGGCCATGTTACGCATTTCCTCGGCCCTGCGGCGTAACCGCTTCAGCTCTTTAAAACTGGGGTGGCTGGCCATGCGGCCGTCCACAGTGTAGGGAAGGTTATCTTCGTTTACACGTGCCGGATGGCCTATTCGCAAAACTGATAAGTCCTGCTCGGTAAGTTTATCAGCCAAAAGATCTACCGCAGCATTGCTGGGGGCACACACCAGCACCTGGTTTTCTTCCTGTACCACCTGCTTGATTACCTGCACCAGTGTGGTGGTTTTACCCGTCCCGGGAGGGCCATGGATAATGGCTACATCTTCTGCAGCCAGGGCATAGCGCATGGCTTCCTGCTGCGGTTCATTCAGGTTCAAACCTTCGGGTATGGCACCCAGAGGGCAGAAAGAGGGCTTGTGGTGGCCCAACAGTGTATCGCGTAATTCCAGGGTACGGCCTTTTGCCTCCAGTATTCTGTACATGGCGGCATCCATGGCTTTGTAGCTGGCTTCGTCGAAGAGCAGGTCAATGCCCAGTTTGCCATCGTACAGCCAGTCGGGCAGATCGTCGCCATTGAGGGTAAAGCGCATGCGGTTGCCTTTTACCCAGTTTACCACCGCTGCCGCCCTATTGGCTGTGGCGCCCCCGTTACTGTTATCATTTACAAAAAGGCTGATGGTTTTACCAGCGTTAAACACGTGCGGCTCGTTTGGATTGCCAATGCGTTCTACCTCCATCACATAGCGCTCTCCGGTAGAAATCCTGTGATTGATCAGCTCGATCGGATACCAGCAAAGACCCTCTTTTTTCCGGTCCTCCAAAGAGGTATTCAGTACTTTATTGCGGTAGTACTCCAGTTCAGCCTTTTTCTCTTCTTTCAGCAGCTGGCGGGTGTGCTCCAGTTCTTCTTCGGGCTTTGGAAGTGGTTTGGGTGTAGCCAAGGTATTAAAAGATATTAGAGGTTATATGTTAAATGGCGTGCTGCAAAAATTGGCAACCTTATTGACACACAATTTCCTGTGTTCACACCATCTTTAAAAAGTTTGGGGCCTCCCCCAGCCTATAGCGCCAACCATAAGTCTGTGGTGAGGTACCTGTAAGCGTAACACATTTTAGGGCAAAAGGTAACAAAAAAGCCACGCAAAGAGGTGGCTTCTGAAAAATGCTTGGAGAATAGACTGGCTTTAATAGGGAAAGCGCCAGGAAAATCCGGCACTTACATAGCCCCTTTCTGCATTTTCTGTTACCCCTACTCCACCCGATAAATCTAATTGCAGGTTGTAAAGCAGCAGGCAGGTAATCCCTCCATCCGCAGAAAGGTTTGCACTGGAGGCAGCTTCTTTTTCACCAAATACCTCTACATAAGCACCTAGTTTATCTGTAAGCGCCCTGCTCACAGCAAAGGTGTAAATCAGCCTGTAGTCGCCCCGGCCATAGTAGGCACCACCCAAATTGTAACCCATTCCTACTTTATCTGTCAGGCTATGGGAGAACAGTCCGCGAACCAGGTATCGGTCTGTTTCACCCTCTCTTAGCTCCTGTGAGCCGGTAGGTAATACATAATCAAGAATCAGGGCAGCCTGTGGGCGTAACCCTTTTTCGTTCCACATGCTTATTTTTGTGCCAACTGTTAAAGGTCCAATGCCGCTAAGTACACTCTTTTTATTTTCCACCTCTCTCTGCTGGCGCTGATATTCCTGAGATATGCGGAGTTCTGCCAGGCGGGAAAGGCCAATACGCAGCAATGAAGAATTGTAATCAAGGGTAGTGAGGTTCCTGTTCTCCCAGCCTAATTTCACTTCTGTTTCCAGCTGCAGGGTTCTTACAGGCACCACAAAGGCAGACTCTGTCTGGTCTGGCCGGTCTGTGATAAGCGGGGGCTTATCTGTTTCGGATGTCTGCTCCTGCGCCCATGCCGGCAGCTGCATTAACATAATGACAAGTATGTAACAGTGTTTCATAAGTAAAAAATTAGCCTTATCTAAAAATATATTTTAAATTATGCAATAATATATATTAGATATTACTAATACTATATTTTGCCTTATTAAAATATAGTAAGCCATCAGGCATGGTATTGAGGCACAAAAGCTGGTGGCACCGCTTAAACCGGCGACTGATAATGGCCTAGAGCGGAACAGGAATTTGCCGTATGCCCTAAACTTAAGTGTCTGTTAAACCAATTTTCTAAAGAAGCTGGTTATATTACCCGCGCAGGAACACCACTTCTGCGTATAGATTTATTATGAATCTCTGACCCATGAATTTTCTCGCACACGCCTTTTTATCAGATCTGGAAAAGCCGCTGGTGTTAAGTGGTAACTTCTTTGGAGATTTTATTAAGGGACGGCAGGAGCTGGAGGCACAAGCAGCTGACATGCAGAAAGGCATTTACCTCCACAGGGCGATTGATACCTATACCGATGCTCATCCTGTTGTACTGCAAAGCAAAAAAAGGCTTTTCCCAAAATACAGGCATTACAGCAGAGTACTGGTGGATTTGTATTACGACCATTTACTGGCTGCTCATTTTGACCGATACTCAACAACCAGTCTTTTACCTTATACCGAACAGGTATATACCCTTCTAAAAAGCCAGCGCGAACATATTCCGCAGCGGGCGCAGCTGCTGCTGGATAGGATGGCGGCCGATAACTGGCTTTACCACTACCGCACCCTGGATGGAATCGGGCAGGCCTGCAGGGGAATGGCCATGCGCAGCAGCTTTCGTTCAGGAATGGAAGAGGGTGCCCTGGACCTTAAAAAACATTACCAGGCGTTTAAGCAGGAATTTTTCTTATTCTTCGAAGACCTGCAGCAGTATGTGATCAGTTGGGCCAGGGAGCAGCAGTAAAACAGAGAAAGCTCCTTCAGGTAGTACACTGCTTTGATACCCCCACCCTTTATATGGCGCAGGCAAAAAAAAAGCCACCCTGCCGGGTGGCTCTGATTCGTGGCGCTAATCCTACTGACCGCTTAGTTCTGCTAGCTTCAGTCGACTAAGTTTCAGGACCTCTTCCCTTTTTAGCACACCTTCTTCCAGCTCCTTTACCTTACGGCGCGCCTGCTCCAGACGCTCCTGCTGTTGCCGGAACACTTCATCGGTAATGCTTTTTGCTTCCTGCTTTTTTTGTAAGCGCTCTTCCGCCTCTTTTACCTTTTGATCAGATTCTGCTGCTGCCCTGCGGGTTTGTTCAATATCTGCTTCCTGTTTGCGAATTTCCTCTTTTAGTTTTGTTCTGGCATCAGCAGCACGTTGCTGGCCAAAGTCACGCCCTTCCAGATCGCCTTTGTTTTTTCCGAAAGCATTGCCATTACCGGATCGCTCCTTTTCCTGCTTATCGGGCTTGTGCTCTTCCCGGATAGCGGCTTTAGCTTCTTTGCGCTCTTCCTTCAGCTCTTCTTTGGCTTCTTTGCGTTCATCTTTCAGAACTTTATCCTGTTGTGGGGCATTAAGATTTTCTTTTTCTTCCTTTTGCGGCTCATTTACCTCCCGACCTGCTTTGATCTGTGTGTTTGCAGGTTTCTCCTTTTGCTTCTTTTCCTTAAGCTTATCGTCCTGCTGCTCCTTTTTCTCCTGTCCGGGAGCCTGCGCCCACAGCCCGCCACCTTGCACCAGCAATAGTGATAAAGCCAAACCTCCTGTGATGATATAATTTTTCATGATGCCTTAAATTCCTTCCAATAAGCTATCGATTTCATGTACATGGCGCTGCACATCAGGAGAAATCCCGGCTTCTGCTCCTGGATGCTCCTGTGCCAGACTATCAGCCCCCACGGTTGTGTACTCAGCTGTTGCCGGTTCAAGAGGCGCATGGCCACTTTCTCCACTACAGGCACTTAGACCTGCCAGGAGCAGCAAACGAATCAGTAGTTGTTTCATGAATTTTATATTAAGTATTAACAGCGAATGAAAGATTTAAGCGGTAAACGCATGATTACCGGACGGCTAAACAACCTTCCTTCCTGCAGCCGGAACCAAAGAAATTAAACAGATGCCCCGCTAAAGCCTGCAGACCAGCACAATTTCTCTGGAAACCAGTACATCAGCGAAATGAGGGGAAAAATTCAGAAACAAAAAAGGCAGGGGATTTCCCTGCCTTTTTATTAGATGTAATATAATCAACTACAGTACACGTATGCCTGAAATTTTATAAGGTGCCTCAGGCTCGAAGTATATATCGATCAGGTACTCCTGATTATTCAGGGAGCTAATAATGCCAATACGATAGGTATTATCCAGGTTTTCAAAAGAATCAACTTCAGCAGCCTGTATCTGCCCCTGCAGGTGCCGGAGTAACCTCTGGTGATCACTCTGTGGCACCTGATCAATAAAATCAGGGTCGTAGTGCTCGAAAACAAATGGCAGGATCTGCTCTTCATCCTCTGCCATTACTACCTCCAGTAAGGCTTGTGCCCGATAACCCTGCGGAGTATCTGGCATACGTACAAAGTGCCTTTCCACCATTTGCTCAGTTTCCATTACAGTATCAGAGGTAGTTGCTGCCTCATACTGTACTGTTTCCATTTCAAAATCATCCAGATCATTTTTCTTCTTGTCGTTCTCCTGCACACTGCAGGCTGCAAAACTTCCAATAACCAGACTATATATTAGTAAACTCTTTATTTTCATATGTATATATGCTGACGTATGTCTATGGTTCCGCTACATATACTCTCTAAAGCCCTGTTAGGTTACATGTAAGGCCCCCATAACTTGCTAACATTTAGTGTTTTATAGCACAAATTTTAACTATTAGCTTAACAATCTGCATCAGGCCTGCCGGCAGTTATTTTTCTACAGCCGTTTTGGGGCAAAAAAGGGTTGAAACCAGGCTAAAAATGCAGCATCTTTCTCTGTAAAACCGGCTATTATCCTGATACCAAGGATTCCGGAACCCTACAGGCTTAGTAGTACCTGCTAAGCAGGGCAGGCTCGCGGATCGCAAAAAAAAAAGCGGAGCCTGTCAGGGGCTCCGCTTTGGTTCATCTACTAATATAGTAGATGGTTACTTTACTGTTAGTTTAGTTTCTGCTTTGCGGCCTCCCTGGCTAAGGCGAACGGTGTATTCTCCATTCTGTAGGTAACCACCCTCTGCTGCTTTGTTTTTACGCCCCTGCTGGCCGTTGCGGTTCATCTTCAGGTTCCAGCCCCATTGGCCAAAACCTTTGTTGCCACTGATGCTGGTGGTATATACAATACCACCCTCCTTATTCAGCACTTCCAGCTGTGCAGGGCCCTGGCCTGGCAGGTAATAGAGCAGGCTGGTTTTTGGCTCGTTTACCGGCAGATAGGGATAGGTACGCTGACCCCACTTTTCGGAGTGTCTTACAGTAGGCTCGCCCTCCAGCAGTACCTGATCAGGGCTGCCTTTGGCCAGTTTCTGCAGCGGCTTTACATCCATGATGTACACACTACGGCCGTGGGTGGCCAGCACCAGCTCATTTTCGCGCGGATGCACGATCATGTCGTAAGTAGCTACATTGGGCAGCTCGTTGATGGGATCCCAGCTGCTTCCACCATCCAGGCTGATGTAGGCGCCGTGGTCGGTTCCGGCATAGAGCAGTTGGGGCTGAATGGGATCTTCTATCACAATATTAACGGCCTCTTCCGGCAGATTGCCTTTTATAGACTGCCAGGTTTTGCCGTAATCGTCGGAGCGGTAGAGGTAGGCCCGGAAATCATCGAAGCGGTAACCGGTGAGGGTGGCATACACCCGTCCCTCCTGGTGGCGGGAGGCCTGCAGGCTGCTGATCCAGAGATTATCAGGCAGATTATTATTTATTTTTTCCCAGCTGCCGCCACCATTGCGCGAGAGCTGAATATTGCCATCGTCGGTACCCACATACAGGAGGCCAAAACGCAGCGGGCTTTCACTGATGCTTACAATGGTACTGAAGGGAACATTGCCCTGGGGCAGGTTTTTGGTAAGATCGGGGCTGATGGCATCCCAGCTTTCACCCCTGTTCAGGCTACGGTACACCTTTTGTGCTCCGATATAAATAATGTCTGAATTGTGGCTGCTCATGATGAGTGGTGCCCGCCAGTTAAAGCGCAGGCGGTCTTCGCCAATGTCTGCACTTGGAGTAATATAGGTTTGTTTGTCCTCATTCAGCAGTAGCCTGAAGTAATTACCAAACTGGTAGCCGGTATACACCAGGTTGCTGTTGCGGGGATCTACCTGTACAAACATACCATCGCCGCCCATCAGGTGCTGCCAGTCTTCTGTCTGATTAGGGATAGATTTGCTACTGCCCTTAAGCACCCCGTTATCCTGCAGACCGCCATATACATTGTAGGGGGTTTCCATATCTACCGCCACAGTATAAAATTGCCCGGTCGACATATTATTGACATGCCGCCAGTTGGTGCCGCCATCGTAGCTGATGTACAGGCCGCCATCGTTGCCCAGCATGAGGTGCTCCGAATCCAGTGGATTGATCCAGAGGGTCTGGTGGTCTACGTGCACATCTCCGGTGGTATCTACACGGTACCAGCTCTGCCCACCATCGTTGCTGCTTAGCAGGGGAACTCCGAGGATGTACAGCTTATCGTCATTATCGGGAGCGGTACGTATTTCGCCAAAATAGTAGCCATAGGTGTAGTACACGCCCTCCAGCGGATAGTTGTTCTGCTTTTTCCAGCTTTGCCCCGCATCGTCGGAGCGGTACACTTCGGCTCCGCTAACGCTGGTATTGAAGAGGGCTTCGTTGGGGTCGCCCAGGTATTCGGCAAGGGCCCGGGGCTGGTACTTTCCTTCTCTTACCTCCTGCTTTACCCGCTCGGGTGTATATTTTTCAGGAAACCTGTTTTCTTTCAGAAACTCCTGCAGCTGCTCATTGGGCAGTTTCAGAAACTGATCCCGGCTCATGTTTACAAAGGAGGCAGTGGTTAATTTTCCTTTCTCAGGCTTTTTTTCCTGTCGGGTTTCTTCCAGGTTATCGAGCAGGGCGTATACAGTGCCGGAGTTCTGGCTGGCCACACTTAAGCCAATACGGCCAACGCCCTGCCCCTGCGGAAGCCCCTCCTGCAGCTTTTGCCAGGTAGTACCGCCATCAGTACTTTTGTAGATGGCACTGCCAGGCCCGCTGCCCTTAAAATTCCAGCTCAGGCGGGTACGCTCCCAGGCGGCGGCATAGAGCACCTGCGGGTTTTTAGCATCCATCTCCAGGTCTATGATACCCGTGCTGTCGTTGATGTAGAGAGTTTTGGTCCAGCTGCTGCCACCATCAGTGCTCTTGTAGACACCCCGTTCGGCATTATTGGTGTATAACGCACCAATGGCAGCCACCCATACTACTTCTGGCTGGCTGGGGTGCACGAGTATGCGGCTGATGTGCTGAGTGCCTTCCAGCCCCAGGTGCTGCCAGCTTTTACCGGCATCGGTACTTTTATATACACCGGCACCCGCATAGCTGCTGCGGCTGCTGTTTTTTTCGCCGGTGCCCACATATAATATCTTGTCATCAGAGGGTGCCAGGGTCATATCGCCAATGCCAAGAGCACCGAGATTATCAAATACAGGCTCAAAGGTAATTCCGGCATTTTTAGTTTTGAAAACGCCGCCAGAGGCATATGCTACGTAAAACAGCTTTGGATTGCGACTAACGGCCAGATCGGTGATCCGGGCACCCTGCACCACTGGACCAATGCTGCGCAGGGGATAATCTTCCAGAATAGAGGCTTCCTGCAGGCTCTTTTTTTGTTGCCAGGCCTGGTGCAGGTCTTGTGTTGTACTTGGTCTGGAGGGCTGCAGCGGCTGCTGCGCCTGCAGGCTCATGACTGTAGTACAAGAAAAAATCAGCAGTAATATCTTCTTCATATAGACGAATGGTTCTACTTCAAAGTAAAAGCTTTTCCTAAAATTACCCGCCTTTTCAGACATTTTTACACAGGCCGCAGGATTAAGCAGCCCTTGCAGCATAGAGTAAGTTCTCAAAATTTTTACACGAATAAACGTTTGAATTATCTTCAAGTACTGCTTTAATCTAAGATGATAACTAACTGATAAAAGGCTGTGAAGTAGAGAGCAGAAGTAGCGCCAATCCTTTGATAATCCAAATTCAGTATCCACTATTTCAATTTGGAGGCCATTTTAAGGGGTTACTTTATTATTCGGCAACTGTATTAACAGCTGAACTATAAAAATATTTTCAACCCTTGCATGGATATATTACAAAAATATCTGCTAATATTGCATGTAAGATTTCATGAGACGTGAAACTCTTTTAGAACACCAGACGTAAAAGAAAACCAACCAAATCTCCCGACTATGATTGCTGCTCAACTCATTCTCCTTGCCTTGATTCTGGGTATCGCTTTTTATACAGGCCGTTACCTTTTCTGGATTCTGTTCATGAAAGATGCTCCTTCTCTGGAAGAACATGACGGACGCTTTGGCTATAGCAACAGGCTTTAGTAGCCTCTCCTTTTGCTGAGTACCAGACTATTGCTGCTAAAAATTTACACCACCGGTAAGCCGGTCCTGCAGCCCCTAATCAATCCTTTTTTTTCATCCCGGCAAATCTTTTTAAGGTAATTGGGCTGTTGTGATGCTGGTTAACCCATCTGCCAGGCAGCTGGCTACTCTTCCTCTTAATCAATCGGTCCCGATACTGACCTTGTTTGCTGCTCAGTCATGCTCTGCTTGTGCCGCAATAACGGTTCCTGCACAGAAAAAACACCAGCTGCCAAATTGCATGTTAGCTGGTGCCTGAAAATACTCTATGTTTTAGGTTGATCGTTAAGCACTGCCAGCTGTTACTGATCATCAAAATCCTTTACCCTGGCAGGAAACCCTTCAAGCTTTTCCATGCCTTCCTGCGTAAAGCGGCCTTCGCGCCAGTCATGAATAAAATTTCTCCAGCGGTCGGGGTTGATCAGGTCGTTGCGTACCCCTTTTTCCGGTAGTACATACAGCTGCTGATAGCGCATGTGATCATCTATATACTTCTGCATCCTGGTAGGATCGTTGGTAACGCGCTCCAGGTTCTGATCCAGCTGGTTGGTACGGTTCACCAGGTTTGGCTGATCCATTCGCAGAAATGTTTCATCGAACTGTTGCTGGGTAGGAAATGGCCTTGAGGCAGCAGTCTGGGGCATGTTTTCCCTTTGTAACAACTGCACCAGCGCATATTGCGATTCCGTGAGGGTAACTGGCACCAGGTAATGCATGGGCTGGTAGGTCATATGCTGGATCAGCAGTGTATCGCCGGGGCGCACCCTGATGTTAAAAAATCCGTCCTCATCGGCCTGCATGGCATCCAGGCTGCTGGTGTTCTTTACTGTGGCACCCGCCAGGGGTGTCAGGCTGTCTGCATCCAGAATAGCCCCGCTGATGTACAGCCCGGCTTGCTGTGCTCTGCCCGGTAACGCGAGCGCGAGCACTATTACTATTAAAAAAGCTATTTTTCTATATATGGTATTCATTTCTTATTTGGAAAGGTATACCTATGTATTCGAAAAATAGCGCTTACATGTTGCCCCGAACTGCAGGGTTTCCTGTAGTTCGGGGCTTTATCTTAGCTTTTGGGCTGGTATCAGGCCATGGTATATTACCACTGGCAGCTCTGTTAAGTACACTCCACTAGGCGTGTGCCCAGTTATATTTATCGAAGGTGCCTAAAGCAGCGTGCAGTAAATCAATGCAGGCGGCAATATCTTCTTTATGAGCCATTTCAATCACCTGGTGCAGGTGGCGGGTAGGTACAGAAATAGCACCCGCAATAGAGCCACGCTTGCCCATGCGCTGCAAGCCGGCGGTATCGGTACCTCCGGCAGTCAGGATCTCGGGCTGCCATTTAATATTGCTTTTTTCGGCAGTGGTCTGCAAAAACTCTACCATTCGCGGATCACAAATTGCTGATCCATCCATTATCTTGATGGCAGCGCCTTTGCCCAGTTCGGTTATTTTTTCATGAGCGGGTGCACCGGGTACATCAAAGGCAATGGTCGTATCCAGGCCCAGGCCAAAATCAGGATCGATCTGGTGCGCCGCTACGTTGGCACCCCTCAGGCCTACCTCTTCCTGCACGGTAAAGGCAGCATATACATCGTATGGCGGGTTCTTGAGTCTGCGCATGGCTTCTATCAGAATAAATACCGATACCCGGTTATCGATTGATTTGCTGTTTACGCAATCTCCCACTTCCACCATTTCACGCTCACGCGTAATGGGATCGCCCACGCGCACCCATTTTACAACCTCGTCTTTGGGCAGCCCCAGGTCTATAAAGTATTCGGTGGTTTTGGGCAGCTTCTGGCGCTCTTCCTGCGAAAGCACGTGAATAGGTTTGGTGCCCATTACGCCCAGCAGGTCTTTTTTTCCATGAATGATTACCCGCTGCGCCGTTAAGGTTTTAGGGTCGAAGCCACCAAGCGTATGAAAACGCACAAAGCCGTTATCATCTATATGGGTTACCACAAAGCCTATTTCATCGATGTGTGCGGCTACCATCACTTTTTTGCCTTCGGGGTTGTTCACCCCTTTTTTCAGGGCAATGATATTCCCCATGTTGTCAACCCGCACCTCGTCGGCCAGGCCTTCTATTTCGGCCAGCACCAGCCGGCGTATACGCCCTTCATAGCCAGGCGCGCCGGGTTCTTTGCAAATTCTTGCCAGTAATTCGGTATTAATGCTCATATTCTCCTCTAAGCTAAAAACTAAAGACCGGACCTTCAGCAGGATCCGGCCTTTAAAACTAACATCTTTATTGTTTTAAAATTGCATTCTTGTGTACAACTCCCTGCACGTAATCGCCCTGTTCATCAAAAAAAGTAAATACAATATAGGCTTGTTTGTTCCAGTCGGCAACGGTTTTATCTTCCAGTTCATCACGGTAGCCTGCTACTAAGTATACCGTGTTT
The DNA here is from genome assembly GCA_000597885.1 of Flammeovirgaceae bacterium 311. Lineage (NCBI taxonomy): Bacteria > Pseudomonadati > Bacteroidota > Cytophagia > Cytophagales > Flammeovirgaceae > Flammeovirgaceae bacterium 311. Next base: position 4,966,173 of record CP004371.1, on the reverse strand, counting down.
GGATTGGCCCCTACAAAGGTAATGCGCTGCCCCAGCTCAAGGTGTGGTTCAGGCGGGCTGTCGTTCTGTGAAGAGTTGCAGCTGATCATAACAGCCAGCACACAGTAAATGGAGAGTAGCCTTAGTAATTTCATCTTGTAAAACTTTCCCAAATATAAAGCGATCCTTAATTTAATTGATCTGTTTTAGCCATGACGTAATTTTTTTGCACAATCCTCTCAAAAACAAACGCTCATACAGGCTTGATTCATGCTTTTCTTAACCTCTGCTCTACCCCTGTCCTGTACAAGAGGGCTTTGCCGGAGATTCCCAGATAAAAGCAGAGATCAGTCTCAACCCTTAGCAAAGCACCGCTTCAGATGTTTCAGTAATATTTCTTTTTTCAGCTCCCTGCCAATAAACACCAGCCTGCTTTCCCTTGGCGGCGACTGTGGGCCCTCCGGCCATGGATTTCCATCTGTCATTACAAACTTGTTCTTCACACTCTGAAAAATAACTTTTACCGGCCTGCCATTAAAGTTCAGGATTCCCTTTATCCGGTATATCCTGCTGTTCTGGAACGTCATGAGCTGGCTGGCCCATTGGTAAAATTTTCCGTAATCCAGGCTTTCTGTGAAGCAAATGCTGTAAGAAGTGATGTTATCGTGCAGGTGATGGTGGTGGTGGCTTACCTCCAGTTGCCGCTTTTCCAGCGATTCAGGGTTAAAGGCCTTCAAATTGGTGAGGTCATGGCCGCCAACTTTAGCATATTGTGTATGGAGGATCTGTGCAAAAGGATTTATCTGGCGGATCTTAACCTCCAGCGCTGCAAGAAATTCTGCAGTAACACTGCCGGTTTTATTGAAGAGAATAAGATCCGCTGCGCTGATCTGCCTGGCAACCACTTCTTCCTGCCTGAGCTGTTCTGCCACCAGCTCGCTATCCAGCAGGCAGATGATGGCATCGAGCCGGTACTTTTGTGCAATGAGGGGGTGCGACAGAAATGGCTCGGCAATAGAGAGCGGTTCGGCAACCCCCGTTGTTTCTATAATGAGGTGATCGAAGGCCGGGGCTTGCTTGTTAAGGTTAAGCAGCCAGGAGATCAGTTCTCCGCTAACGGTACAGCAAATACAGCCACCATTTATTTCAAATACGCCTCCGTCGTTGCCAATCAGCAGCTCTTTATCGATGCCTGTTTCACCAAATTCATTTTCAATAACAGCGAACTTTTTTTGGGGCATTTTTGCTGTTAACTCATTGATAAGGGTGGTTTTACCAGACCCTAAAAATCCGGTAACAATCGTAACAGGTGTAGCAGATATTGGTAATGACATGAAACTATAATTCTTGCAGCAGCGTTGCCGCTTTATTGAATATACGAGAACTAACTACTAAAATATATTGAAAACTTTACCTGGGAACATTAAGAATTAGGCATATGGAGAATAATCAGACATCCCATTCCTGCAATACCGAAAAATGCTGTCAAGTACGCAATTGGGTAAGTGCATTTTTACAAAACCCCTCTGAAATTTTTGTAGGAGAATACAGCTACAGCACCGACAACGGCACCAGCAAAACCAAGTCGATCATCTGTATCATGAACCTGTTACCCCAGGCAGGAATATTTTGTGTAGATAAATCCATTGACGATATTCAGCCTACTGATATTGTGATGCTGTACAAAGCTTTAAATCAGACAGAAGCATCCAATTAAGTAAGCATTTTTTTCCCGGCTTTAGCAATCCATCCAGATAACAGATCTGCTGTTCCGCTGTTGGAATTAATAAAAGATTTTGGAAAGAACGCCTAAAACAGGCGTTCTTTTTGTTTTTGGCTGTCTCCCCTGCAGATCTGGCTACTCCTAATCCTGGTGCAGTTCTTCATAATCATTTATATCAGTACCCTTGCTGAAGTGCCTGAGGTTGTAGGTAAAGGTGAGCATAAAGTAGCGCTGCAGCACGTTAGACTGAACATCCTCCACATACAATTCGGTGATATTCCGCCTGATGTTATTGTTTTGCGCCAACAGATCATACACATGTAGGCTTATTTCTCCCCGCTCCTGCGGCAGTATCTTTTTGCCCAGGCTCATGTTCATGAGTAAGAAACTATTGTCAAGTGATTCTGCAAGTCCTGTATTCAGCTGATGGTTGAGATCGAGCCGATAAATAAAACCTTCCCAGAAGATCCAGTCAAAGCTAAGGCGGGTGGTCTGGTTAAAATAATCATTGCTTAAGGCAGGGCGTAAAGAATTTTCTACCACATTATAGGCAGCCCTGGTAAAAATATTAAAATCTATCTGCTCACTGATGTTACTGCTTAAGGATAAGCCTATCCTGTAGTTGGTGGAATTATTAAAGTTGACTGTATTATTGGTCACACCCGGCCGCTGGGTATAGTTGACTGATGCATTTACACCAACATTGGAGCTGATTAGCTCAACAGGCCTCCCCCAGCTGACGTAGGAACGAAAATCCCAGTAACCATTTACATTTACCGGGCGTGTAAGCTGGGAGCCTCTTGCTACCACAACATCGCGGCTTAAGACTATGGGATCCTCTGCAATAAGAGTGCTGTTGGCAATATTATTCCTGATAATGGAGCTTGCTGCATACACAAACAAGGTTTGCTCCGTTTCAGGATTGCGGCCCCTGTAGCGGATCCTGATCCGGTTGTGATAAGACTGGTTCAGATTTGGATTACCGGTTCTAAGGTGAAGGGGATTGGAGTTATCAATTACATCCTGCAGCTGGCCAATGGAGGGCTCCCGGGTCCAGGTATCGTAGTCAAATTCAAAATTTTTGGATTCTGAAAATTTATAATCGAAGCGAACGGTTGGCAAAAAGCTGTTGAAGGTACGCTGCATGTCCGTTGGCCGTGGAAACTGCTGCTGGTTCTCCAGATCGGCCTGCTGGTACTCTGCTTCTACCTGAAACCGCATTTTTTCTGTGGTGTACTGATAACCAAGTTCTACCTCCTGTGTAAGGTATTCACTTTTAAAGGTATTGCTCAAAATAGTATCCAGCACGCTATATTCGTTGTAGGGTTCCACCTCGTCTTCATACAGGCTATAGGTCCGTTTATCTGAATCGTTGATCCTGTTGCCAATTTCATATTCTAGTTCCATCTGCCCCCTGCGCCCTACTGGTTCAGTATAGGAGGCATCGGCTTCCCAGGACAGGCCTGTTCTTTCCCGTGTTGTGCGCTGGTTCAGAATTTCTGTACCATTTTCCTCTCTATAGAAAATATTATTGGCCAGCCGCCTGGCCCTGTCTGTATTGGTATGATAGCCTGTTCTCAGGCCAAGGGTAAGACTCCTGCCCTTTTTCCTGAACCGATGGCTGTAGTACATGCGGTTATTAAAATCATAGTCGAGGTTATCGGAGGTAGCTGTGTTTTCTGTCTGGTTTAGCGGACCGTAGTCCGTGACGGTACGCCCCAGGAAGAACCTGTTGTTTTCATCATTTTTCAGGGATATGTTGGGACGTATCAGTATTCTGTTATTGCTGTCCAAATTATATTCAAAGCGCATATCGAACCTGTGATCCATGTTTTTCCTGATGTTGGTACTGTTTTCAGTATACACCTGGCCCGAATCTGCAGAGAGCACATAATTTCTGATGAGGGAGCTAATGCCTCTGTTTTCCCGCTGGCTATAGAGGTAGCTTGCACTGATCTCTACCTTTTCGCCCCAGTCGTCGCTAAAGTTGAGGCCCACGGTATTGGTAGAGATTATACCATCCTGGGTTCTGGTCTCTCCCTGGCTGTTTGGGTCTGCAGAATAATCCAGCGCATTAATGTTGTTGCTCAAAGCGGTAATGGTAAGCCTTCTGTCTTCATTAAAGATATTTACGCTGGCACCCAGCAGGTAGCGCTCGTCGGTTCCATAGCCTACCGAGGCTTTGCCAAACTGCCCTTTTCGGCGGTTGGGTTTGGTGATGATGTTGATTGTTTTTTCACGCTCACCATCATCAAAACCGCTTAGCAGTGCCTTATCACTCTTCCTGTCGAAGATCTCCACACTGGCAATCACCTCTGCCGGCAGGTTCTGCAAAGCTGCCTTTACATCGGTTCCAAAAAAAGGTTTGCCATCTACCAGAATCCGCACTACATTTTCGCCCTGTGCCTGTATGTTACCGTCCTGCAGGCTGATGCCCGGCATTTTTTCCACCAGGTCCTGCCCGCTGGCATCCTGCAAGGTTTTAAAGGAACCGGCATTGAAACTGGTTGTATCACCTTTCTGCTCTCCCAGCAGGCTTTTGCCCACAATCACCACCTCCTCCAGCCTGGTTTCTTCTTCCCGCAACGACAGGGTACCAAGATTCAGATCCTTTTCCTGGTCCTGATCGAATTCTATTGCCCTTAGCAGGGGCCTGAATCCCATAAACTGAACATTTAAAATATAAGAGCCCGGTTTAATATCTTCTAACCTGAACTGGCCCTCCATGTCTGTTACCACACCTGTAATAGTAGTAGAATCTACAGGATGCTGCAAAATTACAGTAGCGCCCGGCAAGGTAGTGTTATCCCTGGCACTTTGTACGGTACCATAGATATCGAAACCCTGGGCATACGCCTGAAAAATATTGAAGGAGAAGAACAGAAAAAGAACTATATATCTCATGTAAGGCTGGGGTTAGATCTTAAAATTATGGTGGTAGAATAAGGGCAGATGGCAGAATCTATTGTAGTAAACATCTCCGGACACTAAAGTTCTTGCAACTGAACAAAGACTGCTCATAGAATAAATTACCTCCAGTACGGCTACAGGGTGCTAAGCACCTGATTATCTGATAGGAGGAGTTTTAAAACTATGTACGGAATACCCTGGCAGAAGGATGATTGAAACAGGCAGATTTACTGCCCTCAGATCAACTTTGTGATAAAACAGAAGCTTCCTGTCAGCATGCAGGGGAGCTTCTGTTAATACGTACCAGCAGCTTATGATCAGTAGCGGTTTACAGATCGGTGCTGCACAATTGCTACGCTTTATGGTTAAGCTCTTAAAAAAAGTGGAAAGCAAATAGTGATTAATTTCCTGTTATCTTGCCCCGGCCTACACCCCGGCACCGGTTTATGCACTACAACACAACGCCTGGTAAAGCATGAATAAGATAATAAGAACAGACCATGCCCCCACCACTATACTCATACGCCTGATGGTAGGGGCAGTATTTTTATCAGAGGGTATTCAGAAATTTCTTTTTCCTGACACAAGAGGAGCAGGTCGTTTTGAAAAAATCGGCCTGCCAGAGCCAGAGTTTCTGGGCTACTTTGTAGGCAGCTTTGAGGTGCTGTGTGGTCTGCTGATTCTGCTGGGCCTCCTGACAAGACTTGCCGCCATCCCTCTGATTATTATTATGCTGGTGGCGATTGCCACCACAAAAGCAGAGGTGCTGGCAAATGAAGGCTTCTGGCCTATGATGCATGGTAGCAGAACAGACTGGTCTATGCTGCTGGGCAGCATTTATCTACTGATAAAGGGGGGCGGAAGATGGTCGGCCGATGCGGCCCTGCAAAACAACACGCATAGATGATTAAGAAAGACAAAGGCATGGTGCCTGAAACGTTGAAGCGTGAACTGGGCCTGGTAGACGCCGTTGGTGTGGGGCTGGGGGCGGTAATAGGTGCAGGCATTTTTGTAGTAACGGGCGTAGCTGCCGGGGTTGCCGGTCCGGCCTTCCTGATCGGCTTGCTCATTGCCGGTATTGCCGCAAGCTGTAATGGTTTAAGCTCTGCGCAGTTGGCGGCTACCTATCCACAATCCGGCGGCACCTACGAATACGGCTATCAGGTGCTGAATCCCTGGCTGGGCTTTAGCGCCGGCTGGATGTTTCTGGCCAGCAAACTATCGGCAGGCGGTGTGGTGGCCATAGGGTTTGGCACCTACCTGGCTGCGCTTGCACCCGGCATCAACCCCAAACTGGCCGCAGTGTGTGCAGCACTCTTCCTGGTGCTGGCCAACTATTACGGCATCAAAAAAGCCGGAAAACTCAACCTGCTCATTGTAGGTATTACGCTCTGTGCACTGCTATACTTTATTATGGCCGGTATACCCCATTTTGATAGTGCCAGGCTCAGGCCCTTTGCTCCCGAAGGCTGGCAGGGTATTGCCCGGGCATCGGCACTGCTCTTCTTTGCCTTTACCGGCTATGCCCGTATTGCTACGCTGGGCGAAGAAGTGCGCGAACCCCGAAAAACTATTCCCAGAGCGGTTATTATTACGCTGGTTTCGTCGGTAGTGCTGTACGCTGCAGTAGCGCTGGTAGCCGTAGGTGGTGTGGGTGCAGCAACATTGAGCAGCAGCAGCTCTCCCCTGGGTGAGGCGGCAAAAGCGTTCACCCTGCCAGGAGTAATCCTCCTGATTGGCATAGGAGCCACCACGGCCATGTTTGGAGTACTGCTAAGCCAGCTACTGGGCATCAGCCGCATGATGTTTGCCATGGCCCGCAGGCGCGATCTACCCCCCTTTCTGGAGCGGGTGCACCCCAGGCACCAGGTACCTCACCCGGGCATAATCCTGAGCGGGGGGATTATTATCCTGCTTAGCTTATTTGGCACCCTGGAGTTTATTGTGTCGGCTGCCTCTTTTACCATTCTGCTCTATTACAGCATTACCAACCTGGCTGCCCTGCGCATGCCCAAAGCACAAAAGCTTTATGCCGACTGGATTCCCGTTGCCGGCCTGGTCTTCTGCCTGGCCATGGCGGCTTTCCTTCAGTTAAAAACCATCCTGGCGGGCATCAGCCTGCTGGCCACCGGACTTTTGCTCCGTTTGCTCATGCAGCGATTTTATAACAGGCAGGCAGCCTAAGCGCATGTTTAAACTTTACCCTTTGCCCTGAAAATCACCACTACAGGGTTCTGGTAAATCTATTTTCTCTCAACATACTACCATATGCCTCAATAAAATAGATTCATCATTACCACGAAGATATTCGAGTGTTAAAGCAAAATTTAAACAAGCTCTAAAGCACCGAAAACAGGGCAAATAAAGCTTCTTAAGCCTTTTTCTTTCTGATCTGATCAATTTCAAACAGGGTTTTTCCTTTTTCCAGCCCAAAGAGCAGGTGTTTGGGCGTACCCACCACCTGCGATCCATAAATACCGGAATGGCCGGAAAACAGATAGGCGGTAACGCAGGCAACTGCCACAAATAATCCGGGTTCAATCCCAAAAAGCTCAATTCCCATAAAAGTACAGGCCAGCGGGGTATTGGTAGCACCTGAAAAAACACCCACAAAGCCCATGCCTGCCAGCAGCGCAATGGGCAGGGGAATAAAAGAGGATAAAGCATTGCCCAGTGTTGCACCGGTAAAAAACAGGGGAGTTACTTCTCCACCCTTAAAGCCGGCGCCAAGGGTAAAAGAGGTGTACAGAATTTTTGCTGCAAAATCATAAACAGGCAGCACCTGTTCAAAGGCATCTACAATGGTAGGCACGCCCAGGCCAATGTATTTGGTGGTGCCCAGCAGAAATACCGAAAGGGCTATAACAACCCCTCCCACAAATGGCCGCAGGGGTGCCCAGCCAATCCAGTTTTTAAAGAAAATGCCCCAGAAATGTGTGGCCCTGGCAAACAGCATTCCGGCAAGTCCGAACAAGATACCGGCAAAAACTGCCCACAGCAGGTTTTGGGGTGTCATGGCAGGTACCAGTGGTATCTGGTAATGGGTATGCCCCACTCTCCACACCACCTGGCATACATAATCGGCCAGCAGGGCCGCTAAAAAGCTTGGCAGGATGGCATCGTAGCGTATTCTGCCCAAAACCAGCACCTCCATGGCAAAGACAGCTCCTGCCAGAGGTGTGCCAAACACAGAGGCAAAGCCGGCACTAATGCCCATGATCAGCAGAATTTTTCGGTCGCGGGTATGGAAGCCGAACAGCCTTGTTAGCTGATCTGCAATAGAGCTCCCCATTTGCACAGCAGTACCCTCACGGCCAGCCGAGCCTCCAAACAGGTGGGTAATAAGTGTACCAAAGAGCACCAGGGGCGTCATGCGGATACTGATTACATTTTGAGGAATCAGGATTTCATCGATGATCTGATTATTGCCTTTTACTACATTTTGCCCCAGATAGTGGTAAGACAGGCCTATCAGGAGGCCGGCCAGCGGCAGGAGCGAAACTATCCACAGATTTTCCTCCCGGTAGTCGGTAACCCAGTGCAGGCTTAGCAAAAAGAAAGCAGAGGCAGACCCAACCGCTACCCCCAGCAGGCAGGCAATGAGCAACCATTTTAAGGTAAACACCAGCGCAGGAAGCTGCTCTATTGTACGAAAGTAGTACCGTAGTTTTTTCTTCATGGGTATAGCTTGTCAGTTGGATCACGCAGGGCATGATCGATGAGCAGGCGCCATCATCCTGACAATACTACAGGCGGTTTGAGGCAGACACCATTGCCTTTACGCCCCTAAAGTAATTATTTAGGCTGAATTTCAAAATGGTTTTGCCCTGTCACGTTCCAAATCCGCGCTACAGGCAGGAGCAGCCCTACCTCTTTTCCTTCTGGGGATGAGGGTTAGGGCTTTTTAAGGATAGATTAACGTGGGCTATGCGCGCTCTTATGGTGCCCGGCTGTAGTGCAGGTTATTTCTGCAACAACTCGTAATAGCGGAGGGCTGTATCTGGCAGCTTCTCCAGTCTGACTTTTAAGATCTCTTCATGCCTGGGGCCTACCTTGTCGTATACATCCTCCGGATACTTGCTAAAGGCTTCATGAATAACTGCAGGTGTTAGTTTTTGCTGTATCTCGCGCGCTGCCGATGTAAAGGCTACCTGTGGCACCGGTGCCAATATTCTTTTATCCTGATCTTCAGATTGTTTCACCAGCCCGGATACTTTGCCATAATCCTCGCGGAAAGACTGGAACTTATTATTGAAGAGCAGTGTGATCCTACTCAGGATCCCTTCATTGAATACATAAAAGGCAATATCTCTGTCTTTCGGAATTGGCTCAAAGATTTCCTGGTCACCCTGTTTAATCAGCGCCCACTCCCATTGCCCTTCGTGGCGGTCCCAGTCGCTGATCAGCATATCGAACAGGCGTGACTTCAAATACAGCAGTGTATCAAGCGGGATGGTTTTTTCCTGCTGCATCTCCATCATTTCTTCAGTATTTACAATATCTTTTGGTTTGCCAAACCGCTCACTCTTCTTCCAGGAGCTGTTCAGGTGCTCCTCCAGATACGCCAGTCTGCCTGCCATGCGCTCATTGAATTCCCCGAGTTGCTCGTTGTAGGGCACCAGGAACATTCTTGGATTGGTGTGATGGATATCTATTGCCTCTGCCAGCACAGACACCACCAGGGGCCCGTAAGGATTCATGGCTGCTACCTGATCCCGGAACATAAAGCGCAGAAAAGTAGGCCTTAAAAGCTTTGGCAAAGCCTCGATCTGATCTTTATTTACCGTACGGAGCGCCCATTTTCTATCCTCATCGTCTTCCAACCGCATGGAGATGGTCTGGTTTCCTCCCCCAAATTCATAAGGCTCTAAGCCGCCCATTGTCTTTTCATAACTAAAAACAGGCACTGTTACCGGCGTTCTCCACAATTCACGCTGCTTTTCGCCCAGAAAAAAGGTGAAAAATTTTCCTCTGTCGTAGTAAGGCCCGGGCACCACGGTAACGGAATCACCAAGCTGATCAGCCCTATACAGCTCCTGTGCAACCTCCAGTCTTCTGCTGTCTGAAAAAGCATTTCTTTCTTTAAAATTTGTTGTGTTAGGTATCACCAGGGTGAGAATGAGCAAGCCTCCTATCCAATACATATGTTTTTTTACTTTATTCGTCATTGTTAGCAGGCAAAGCCGCTTTATTATTAGAAAGTGCCAGGGAGTGTGGAGCAGGATCCGATGTTTGCACCAACTAAGGTTCAAACTTGCTTTGTGCTAAACTGTTTTCTTTGCTCCACAGCCCCTAAAGCAGCTACCACAGCCCTATATCCACCTGCAGGATTATTGCTGTACAGCACACAACAGCAGCCTTAGGTAGTAAGCAAAACAGCCCGCTTTAGTTTTTCAGGCAGGGAAAAACCATTCCCCTTTGCCAGGGTTAGCACATAGAACTATATGAAAACCCAGCAAACAGGCAGTACAGCATGTATAAAGCTAATTTTGACCTAAGCGGAAAAGTGGCCCTGGTTACCGGTGCCGGCAGAGGAATTGGAAGAGCACTGGCAGAGGGCCTTGCCCATGCGGGTGCTGATGTAGTGCTGGCTGCCAGAACGGGCGCAGAGGTAGAGAAAGCTGCCGGAGAAATAGCAAAGGCCACCGGCCGCAATACCCTGGCGGTTGTGTGCGATGTTACCAGCAGCAGCTCCATACAGCAGGGGGTGGATCAGGCGCTTCAGCAATTTGGGCATATCGATATCCTGATCAACAATGCTGGCTCCAGCGTACGCGAAACAGCTTTAAACCTTTCAGAACAGGATTGGGACCAGGTAATGGATGTAAATTTAAAATCTGTATTCCTGGTATCGAAAGCAGTGGGTAAGCACATGATTGAACAGCAGTGGGGCCGCATCATCAATGTAGCTTCTGTTGCCTCCAGGCTTAGCCTCTCCTCCGGCACACCCTACGGACCCAGTAAAGCAGGTGTGGTGCAGCTCACCCGCCAGCTGGCCAACGAATGGGCCACTAAAGGAGTTACTGTTAACGCCATCAGTCCCTGGTTCTTTAAAACCTCCCTGAATGCCAGGGCACTGGATAACGATCAGTTCCGAAACCTGCTGGAGAAACGAACTCCCATGCGCAGACTTGGGCAGCTCCACGAGCTAATTGCACCAGTGGTCATGTTCTGCTCCGAGGGAGCAGGCTATATTACGGGGCAGAACTTATTTATTGATGGCGGAGTAACCAATTACGCCTTTTGATTCTTTCTATGATGCTTCAAATACTGTATCATAAAACAGATCTGGCAACTTCGCCGAACCCTGCCCTATAGCTGCCAGTTATTTACCAGCAGGAAATCAGCACTGCTGTAGAAAAACAAACACTATACTAAGCTGTACATAAGCAGGATACTAAAAAAAGTTTAACCTTCGTACAGGCACTTACACTAGAAATAGCCTTAGCCCAATTCAGCAGATCATAGACCCTAAGAGACCTGAGCAGTAAGGTCATTCAGCAGCATTTTTGCCCAATCCTATCTAGGGCCATTCACAGAAAGCCGGCCTGGGAGAGATTGATAGACTCCCATAACCATTGAAATTTAAGGGGTTACAGCAACTATATCCTACAAAGCAGCAAACTGAAAATAATGATTTGCGTATGCCATTGAGGTAAATAGTACTCTATTACGGCTATGGTAAAGCATAAAAGATATAAGATCGCTGCTGCTGTTATAGTACTGCTGATCCTGATTAGAATAGCGCTGCCTGTTATACTGGAGCGCTATGTAAATAAAACGCTCAACGACCTGCCTGGCTATAACGGGCATGTGAATGATGTAGACCTGTCCCTGTACCGGGGTGCTTATAGAATAGAAGGCCTTCTGCTTGAGGAAGAGGAAAGTAATTCTAAAAATCCCTTTTTACAGATCTATGAAATCTATCTGTCCATAGAGTGGCGCTCCCTGCTTAAAGGAAAGATAGTAGGCAATGTGAACCTCCTTAGGCCCGAGCTTAACATCAAAACAGCTCCCGAAAGCCAGCAGGCACTGGAGCAGTCGGAAAGAGAGCACTGGACGGAGGTGGTAAAAAGCCTGATGCCCATGACCATAAACCGGCTGGAGATCCGGGAGGGCAGGCTTGCTTACCTGGATTACACCCCCTCTCCGGATGTAACCCTCCACATAGACCAGATGTACCTGCTGGCACATAACCTGGCCAATGTAGAGGAGAGCGGAGAAACGCTTCCCTCTACCGTGCATGTAACAGGCACCTCCATAGGCGGCGGAAAACTGGTAGGCGATATGCGGATAAATGTGCTAAAGGAAATGCCTGATTTTGATCTGAACCTGAAGCTGACAGGCATAGACCTTACCAGCATCAACGATTTTATTGAGGCCTACGCCAAATTTGATGTGGAAAGAGGACGCCTGGATATGTTCAGCGAACTAAAGCTGATGGATGGCCGGCTTGAGGGATACATGAAACCCTTTTTTGAAGAGGTGAAAGTACTTAACTGGAAGGAGGACAAAAAAGAGGATGGATTTTTCAGGGCCGCCTGGGAGGCTATCGCAGGCCTGTTTGTAGAAGCAGCAGAAAATCAGCCCAGGGATCAGGTAGCTACCAGAATTCCTATTCAGGGTGATGTGAACCAGCCGGATACAGACATATCCACCACGGTAATGAATGTACTGCGTCATGCATTTATCAGGGCCTTCAATAAAGGGCTTGAAGGTGCAGCAACAGCAGAAAGAAGCAGTAAAAAAGAATGATGTTGACCTGTTCCATGCGTAATTGCAGCTCCCATGCTCAACGTTTCCTATACAGGGGCTGCTGCTGAAACAAGCTAACTCCGGCAGCAGACCTTGACCATCATGGACAATACTATAAAAAGTGCAATTTTCAACTTGCTTTTGCACAAGACTAAAACCACCTTAAAACAGCTCTAAAAATATTTTCAGCGCACTTAGAACTAAGCGTTTACAAAACTTGTAGATTTGTATTATGAGCAGCTTCGCAAGGTTCAGTACAATCCTTTTTGCTCTTATGCTATCATGTGTTAGCATAGGACTGGATCGGCATGAGGCCCTGCTTATATCGGTATTTCAGGAGAATGCAGCGGATGGTGATGCACTATTCATCCCTACAGATGATGATGCCGCTGCCCATGTTATTCCATCTTCAAGCATATCTGATAAAGGGCTTGGTGATGTGTATGGTATTCAGCAGCAAAGCGAGCATGTTGTAAGCACGCTCATCAGCCTTCCGTTACCTGCTTCTAAAATTCATCCCGAAAATTCTTTCGGCGCTCTATCTTCTGTTGAGATCATGATTCGCGGTATTGCGCAGCAGTACCTCTTGCGCTCAAAGAAGATCTGCCCCGGTTTAAGCGTTAGTGTTCTTATTTTCCCCTTCCACTACTTCCTGTAAATCCACCATTTGTTGATTTCTGCTGAGCCCGGCTCAGTTCTTCGAATGATTCCCTCATCATTCTTTAATCAGGCCATCCGGGTCTGTCTTGAGGGGTTTCGTACGCTTTAAAATTAACAACAAAAACAATGATGGATTTAACAACTTCCCTTATAGGATTAGGATTAGTGGCATTATGTATTGTGCCCGTATTATATTTTCACTTTGCTCAAAAAGCAAAAAGAAACAAGTTTATAGCAGAATTCATGAACCTGGCCAGTCAACACCAGGTAAAGATTACACAACATGAGGTCTGGAGCCACTTCTGTGCCATTGGTTTGGATGCAGGTGCAAACAAACTGTTTTACTACAAGAAGCGGGGCGATAATGTACAGCAGGTTCTTATTAACCTATCTGAGGTGGAAAAGTGCTCCCTGATCAACCTCAAAAAAATGCAGAATGAAGACGAAGTAATCGATCGCCTGGCGCTGGCCTTCAGCTACCGTAACCCCAAGGCAGCTGAAAAAACGCTGGATTTTTTCAGCAAGGAAGATTACCTGGCCCTGAATGGAGAACTTCAGCTCATTGAGAAATGGAAAACCATTGTGAACGCACAACTGGATACGAAGAAGAAGCAGCTGGCAATGGCCGGCTAAGCTGAAAATCAGTCCATTGGTAATACACCATTCATCCCGGATTATAGGAATGGTGGGATAGAAAAGAAAAAGCCTCCTGTTTTAGGGATGAAGAAATCATTTTTTCACCTAAAGACAGGAGGTTTTTATGTTATACCACCATAATAACTTTAGAAGTGGGGCAGACGTTTTTGAACTTTACAGTTTTCTTTCATCTGGTCTACAGGAATTTTTATCACCTTTTCTTATGGAACTGGATACACTGCTTGACAGGTGCCTGGCAGCACCTCTTGAAGGACTTTGCAGTAGTACCATCCGCCTTAGGAGCAGATCTACGAGCTTGGTGTTTCCGTTTGGCCCTTCCTTAAAATCTTCCCCGCCCGCTAACTTAGTATAATTCATGTTCCAGTATCCAGCCAGTGAGGCAGACAATACCAGCGCTATTTCTCAACTTTTTTAAAAGTAAGATCTTTAATGCCGCCGTATTTGCTATGATCCGGAAGCTCTAGCCGGATGGTTAACCTGTTATCGGTAACCCGTACACTAAAATCATTTGTTTTTTGGAAAGTGCCCTTCTTCATTTCAAATAAACCGGCTTCGGTGCCCTCAAAAAATACTTTTTGACTGGAGGGTGAAAACAGGTCTCCAACAGTTGCACTGACTATATAATAGCCGTTTTCAACAGCTACTTCAAAGTCGTAGAATGATTCCTGATTTTCACTTTCTGCCTTTGTTCCCGCATGTAATACCTTTTTAAGACGGGCATTTCCGCCCAGTTCAGATTCAGCATCTTCCACCTTCCGGGCAAGATTCCATTCTCCGAGTTTCCAGCCATAGCCGATCACTTCATGATAAGCATCTATCCTTTTGAAGTTCTTACAAACCTCTTTGCGGTGGCCAAAAGTAAAATAGCCTTCTGTTCTAACATTTTGAACGGGCGCTAACGTACCAAAGTGGAGTTCGTATAACTGTGGGAAAAAGTTTAACAAATTAGTGTACCTGTCTGCATAGCCGGGGGTATCTGTGCGGTACACAATGGCAAAGTGTAAGTGCCCCCATACATTGTCGCCCCATATGTAAGACAATGTTTCTCCTTTTTTCACCTTTTGGCCTACCCTTACCCGGTGCGTTTCAGGATTGGTGTGTTTATAGACATAATAAATATTTTCCTGTGTATCGCTTTTTAAAATAATACAGCCATCATAGCTTTTGGTAACCGCAGAGTCGGCCACCAATACAACAGTGGCTGCTTCTATGGCAACCAGTGGATGTATTTTTTTTCCCCTGGCTTCGTGCATGTTCAGATCAATCCCTTCGTGCGAGCGGAAATAATCCGGAGCTATCCATCTGGCAAGTCCCAGATAAGCGAACATATGGCTGTTTTCCTCCATTTTCCAACTGTATCCATCGCGCTTACTGATTGGAAAAACAAACGCTGCGGGGTCTAAAAGAGGTTTGGCCGGATCTGAAATACAGAGCAGAACATCTTTGTCTAAAAGGTTATGCTTGGGAGTGTCTGTGGTCAGATTTTTAATATTGATCTGATCAGACACAAAAATGCGCAATCCACCAATAGTATGTGGCAGCGAACGTTTTGCCACCTCCAGCCATTCCTGTTCATCCCCTACCCTGATCAGACTCCGGGAGTTATCCAGTGCAAGCACCTCAATGGTTTTGCCCAGATAGTTCGTACGTTCGCCAACCGAAAGGCTGATATAGGCGGTATTACCAAATCTTATACTATCCGCAGCAAACCCATCCACCCCTATACACATCAGCAGTAAAGCAGAGAGCATCTTAAGTTTAAGCATTGCAAATGTTGTTGTACACAGCTGCAGTCAAAGGCAGGTGCTGCAGTAATGTTGTTGAAACATGAGTAGCTGAAAGCCCGCCAGCCCAGCAGGCTGCCGGATTGTTACAGCGCTCGCGGAAAGGTTTCGGTACTTTACCGGCGCAAGAGATTAAGCTTTCAGAGGATGGTAAGGTAAAGAATATGGAGCAGGTCTGCATTAGGCACTGTAGGGGTAGCCTTTTTGTGCTGTTCTTTACTGCTGAACAAATTCCGGCACTAGGCCAGGCCAGGCAGGCAAAAGCGCTTTGCCCCTAAAATAATCAGCTACCGGCTTCCACAGATTGCTGTCAATTCCTTAAGGCAGAAATTCTTACGCTGATTGCAGATACACGGCCTGTTGCTTAAGGTCTGACATGCTGGGCAGCTCTTGTATGTTTTCCCAGCCCTATTGTTTCAAACCTGATGTTCTTATAATCGGCTGTTTGCCTGAACTCCTCAATGATCTCCAGCACATCATCATCAATGTGGATGGAACGGCTTGCATCTACCACTACTTCTGAATTTTCAGGCAGGTGATCCAGCGTAAGCATCATGCTGGCCTTGTTCAGAAAAGTAACTTCTTCTGATAAGGTTAGCCTGATCTTTTCTCCTTTCTGATGTTCCTCCCTATCGAAGAAATATGGTGTTTTGTAGTTATCGCGTAAAATAGAAAATACTGCCACGGCGCCTCCGATTATGATACCAGTTATCAGGTCTGTGAACATCACTGCTATTACCGTAATGATAAAAGGAAGGAATTGCCGCATGCCTGCCCGGTACATTTGTGTATACAGCGGAAAAGAGGTGAGTTTGTATCCGACCACGAATAGCACGGCAGATAAGGAGGCCAGCGGGATCAGGTTTAAAATTCCGGGTATGGCCATCACACAAATCAGCATGAGTGTACCGTGGGTAATGGTGGCAAGAGGGGTTCGGCCTCCGGAAGATACATTGGCCGAGGTGCGCACAATCACTGCTGTAACAGGTAAGCCGCCAATAAAGCCTGCCACTATATTGCCAACTCCCTGTGCTTTAAGCTCGCGGTTGGTTGATGTCTTTCTTTTGTAAGGATCCAGCTTATCGCCGGCTTCCGTACTAAGCAAAGATTCAAGACTGGCGATAAAAGCAATACTTAACGCTACAGTGTAAAGCTCCGGATTGGCTAGTTGCGAAAAATCAGGAAAGGAAAAAAAGGAGAAAAACTCCATGATACCCCCTGATACCGGCAGCTGTACCAGGTGGCTCTCTTCCAGCGCAAGGGCAGGAAAATAAGTATTGAAGAGCAGGTACAGCCCAATGCTTACCAATACTGCTACCAGGGCTCCCGGCACACGCCTTACCAATAAATATTTTACTTTCATGGCAGGCCGGTCCCAGAAAATCATAATTGCCAGTGAAGTAAGCGTAATAATAGTAGCCCCCAGGTTGATCGAGTCAAATATTGAGAACAGGCCTGAAAAAAACGTTCCGCTCTCGGCGTCGCTAAAGCCGGCCAGGCCTTTGTACCCAAATGCGTGTGGCAGCTGGTTGATGATCAGGATCAGACCGATGGAGGCCAGAATTCCCTTGATCATGGAAGATGGAAAAAAGTAGGCAACCGTACCCGCTCTTAAAAATCCTAATAATATCTGAATGATACCGGCAATGATTGTAGCGCTAAGGACTATCTGAAAAGAGCCGAAAGACTGAATAGCTGTGAATACGATCAGGGCAACACTGGCAGCAGGACCGCTCACATTAATCTGGGAACCGCTTACCAATCCTACCACTATACCACCCACAACACCAGCAATAATACCGGAGAACAAGGGTGCGCCAGAGGCTAGTGATATACCCAGGCATAAGGGGAGTGCAATGAGAAAAACAACAAGGCCGGCAGGCAAATCAGTTTTTACATGAGAGAAAAGACCTGACTTAACCCGATGAGGCGCTTTGGCATTCGTATGATTCATAGAAAATTAGAATAGATGTAGGAATAGTTAGTTTGTAGTTTAGGTTCGGGTGCCGGAAGCGGGTTATAAATTATTATCTACCTGAATTAAACAGGCTCTTAGTAAAAAACCACGTTTGAAAGTACCGACTATTGATTGTACAGATCAGAAAGCACCGTAGTAAAAAGGCTAACTGGATACAGGCCTGGTAACAGCGCTAATCAGAAAGATCAAAGAGGGAGACGATGATATCTATTCTGCGAAAAGCATCTACCTCCTCCCCCATGGCAGCGAAATCCTGCTGCAGGAGCCTGCCGCTTTTTACATCTTCTACCCCTATGTACCAGGGGTAATCATCTCTATGGTCGCCAATCTGCATGTCCATGTAAGGATCGGTTACAAACCAAACCCTGCTGTTACCGGCTGCTTCTGCATAATAGGGTCTGAGGCGATTGAGATATTCGGTAGCATTGCCTGATACACTTCGCACATCAGGCAATAGCTCTGCTTCCAGCTCCAGCTGGTATGCCTCTTTGTAGTAGCTGTACACATGCGCCAGATTCCAGTACACGTACAGCAGGTCTCCCTCCTGCATATTTTCTTTCACATACAGAAAGCCCTCCCGGTAGTACGATTTCTTACCATCTGCGAAAGCATCCGTATTGATCATCTGCACAGTTGAGCGATAAAGGGGCCACAGGAGCAAGAGCAGGGGTAGTATATAGCGCAGGCGGCCAACCGCAGCAGGCAGGGAACGGGTGAGCCTCTGACAACCCTTTGCTATCAGTATAATGGGGATCGGGGCCAGAAAAACAAGTAGTCTTTCGAAAAAAGGATACATTTCCAGCATAGCAGCCAGCAGCGTAAGCACAAAGGGCAGCAGCAATACCAGAAAATTCTTTTTATCATTCCGGGCATAAACAGCATAACCTACCCCCCAGCATATAAAGAACAGGGGCGCCATCTTAAGAATAAATCTCAGCACCGGGTTTTGGAGGGACTGAATCTGATACGCGCTCCACAATACACTTAGGGGATACTCCAGAAATGCATACAATGCATTGAACAGCCAGCTACCGACTTCTGCCACTGAAGCATTGTGCGGCAGAAAGCCTCCCCGGCCTCTGAACCACTCCACCAGCCAGTCGCCCTCTGGCTGATTGTAGATGAACAGGTAAAAAACCAGCCCGAAACTTAAAAGCCAGAGAGAGAATGGGATCAGGGAGTAAAACAGCCTGTGCCAGTCTTTTTGTAGCAGGTAGTAAAGCCCCAGACCGGCTGCAATACCACCCAGAACAAAAACAGCCGAAAAGGAAAACCAAAAGATTACAGCCCCCCACACCCCCCACAAGAAGAGCGATTTTAGATCAAAGCTGTTGCCGTAGCGGGTATACAGGTAGAGTGATAACATAGTAGCCAGCAACTCGGTACTGTACTGCTTAATCTCTACGGTATGATAGATCAGCACCGGTGCCAGTGCCAGGATACCCATGGCCAGCACTGCTCCTAGTGGTTTCAGAAAGTAGCGTGTTACCGGCAAAAAGAGAAATAAGGAGAGGACACCACTCAGCAGGGGTACTAGTCTTAGTGCCATTTCAGCTTTGCCGAATATTACTACCGAAAGTCTTACCAGCCACAGAAATCCAAGGGGCGCCTTCTGCTGAAAATACAGCGGGGAAGTGGCCAGCTCCCAAAAATCCATCCGGATCAGGCTGGTGGCTAGGTACACCTCATCATTCCAGAGCGACCTGTTATCAACAAAATGGAATAGCCTTAAAAAAATACCGATTCCAAGGAGCAGCCACATCAGTCTGTAAGCCACTACACTGGTTTTGCCAGCAGCATAGGAGGAATCAATGTAGGTTGCCGGAGCAGGTAAAACAGCTTTTAAATAAGTTAACATGGCTGAAAAAATGAAAAAATATAAGCCTGGTGCTGGCTGGCTGCAGTTCTCCTTCTGAAATGATTCTGTTTGTGTTTAGCCAAAACCACCCTGTATTTAGCTAAAGAATCCGGATATCAACAGCAGGGCATAAAGTAAGACAATGATAAAAATAGACTGGAAGTGATCATTCTCTTCCGGGTCGTTCTCTACTTCAATCGTATCATGGTCTGGTGCTTTCTTCAAATCCAGCAAATCCATAAAGAAATTCTGCACACTGTAGAGCAATTGCTTTGGCTTCATATATAATTTATGATGTAGGCAGAGTAGGCCCATAAAACAGATATAGAACAATACTCCGGAGAATTCTCCAGATTAGAGATCTGTATCAATCACCAGCTGTTAACGGACCTGACGGACCTAAAGCTAGTTGGTACAATAAAATATAGGGTATAGAGATTGTACTACTGATAGAAGAAATCAGCAGCAGCCATTCAAGAGAAGCTTAATTCAGGGCGGAGTAGGTATGCTTTTTATTGCAACGCTCATATAGACGTTAAAAGTAGCACTTTTTCTTAAATATAAAACACCCTTGCTGAAAATAGTTAAACCATAGTATGGCGTACAGGCATTGATCAGCATCGTATTTCAAGAGCTTTATACTATTGAATTAAGGAGAAGGTTACATCACAATAACCACACTGAAGGTATTTAAAGCGGATAAGTAGAAGCAATTCCGATTTTTCCACTGGCTGCTGTTGTACGCACACAGGCATGCCTCTGTAAAAGAATCAGACTTTTTTTGTCTTTTGGTTGTTCGCGGGCAGCCAATACCCCTTAGGCAATAGTGTAATCAATTTGGCATTTTTCAAAGATAGCTGCCACAACAATACTCTGTTGGCTGGCACTATTCCCAACTCCGCCAGACCCTATCGCTCCTTAAATACCCGATATAGAACACGACATTGTACGAGGCAAGAATTGTGACAAAACTCTTTTCAAGAGAGAAAATAAAACACAGGATTATGGCTGATGAAGCTGCCATTACAAAGCTGCAGATAATTTCCAGGGAAGGCTTAGAGTAATAAATTCTGCAGGTATACATCGGGTGTAACTGGCCGCCAGGGGTGGTGACCGAATATTCAGAAATAAACTCTTATTTCCTGAAAGAACACATCAGGGTTACTGTTTTATATTTTTACTACAGCAACTG
Organism: Flammeovirgaceae bacterium 311; assembly: GCA_000597885.1. Taxonomy (NCBI): domain Bacteria; kingdom Pseudomonadati; phylum Bacteroidota; class Cytophagia; order Cytophagales; family Flammeovirgaceae; species Flammeovirgaceae bacterium 311. The sequence continues at coordinate 4,945,677 of CP004371.1, read as the reverse complement.
TGTAACTATCTTGAAAAAAGAAGATTTTCCAGATGAGGAGTATGATGATTTTTTAAGACATAATTATTTAAATGACCGCTACTTGTGCTAAACTCTTGCGAAACCCATCCGTATTCTTAAGCAGGAAGCAATATTTTTTAATTGATAAGATTTCATAATGAGCATATTAAACATATCCAGAAAAACACAATATAAGGCTCTTGATAAATTAACCACCATTGGGGTGGCAGTTGGTACCCGAACATTATTAAAAAAAGGCTGGGAGACTATTTATAAAGACTCACCCCCTGAAAACCCAAACGACCCGGGTGTAATATGGAAGGAAGCTTTCCTTTGGGGAGCAGCCGTAGGACTTGGTGTAGGCCTTTCGAAGGTGCTCATAAAAATAGTATTAGATAAATCCTGGAATAAATACAAAGGACCAAAACCAGCTGGTGAATAATCCACTTTCCTGATTTACTTTTTCGTGAAGGGAAAGGCTTTAAGCTATAGCAGTAAAAAAGCGGGCAAATTTAGAAAATTCTAAATTTGCCCGCTTTTTGGTATCCCATAATTGTGCCATAAGGTAATCCCTGTCTTTTCCTGGCTCTAAAAACTGATAGAAGCGAAGCTCATGTTCTTGTAGAATTACAAATCATATTTGATTCTATTGCTCAGGAATCATCATGGTGAATCTCAATCCTTGTTCTTGCGGCTAAACAGTCTGTAAACCGGCACCAGGGTAGCAAAGTTGATCAGCGCACCTGCCACACAATAAGGGCAAATCTTCTTTTCTTTGGCCGCCATTATATAAAGATAATAAGCACCACCAGCTGCCTGTCCCAGGGCGTTTCCGGCAATGAGATAATCAAATACATTTCGTTTTTTCTTCTCTTTAAGCGCCCCGCCCACCAGCACCATGTTCGCCGCATACATCAGCAGGCTTACCGGCCCATCTGGCAGTCCTGCAATCCTGGCTTCTTTAGAGGCATTGACATAGTCCGAATCAAAGATCTTGCCTGGCAAATCGGGCAGGTGGCGGATTACACCCAGCTGGTAAAGAGAAATAGGTACAAAATCAAGCAGACCAACAGCGCTTAACAGGCCAATGCTACGCCTGTTTTCAGCAGCACTACTGGACCTTTTTCTTATTTTTTGTACCGGCGACAGGCTTGTATTCATTTTATCTTATGGTTATCGTGCTAAATATATTTTCCAGTAATGAATAGACCTGATGCATCCTATATTTGTTTGCGCTTCTGCCTACAGAAAGGCAGCATTTGTCTGTAATAAAAGTTTATAACTTGTGGATACTTCAGCACTTCCAGGATTTTTCTGTTTTGTTTATCAGTGAAATGAATAACGTAAAAACCAATATCAGGGGGCTATGCCTGCCACAATCACCAGTAATAGCAGTGATTACGCTCATGTTAATTGCTGCCCATTCGCTGGTTTATGGGCAGGTACAACTACCAAAAGTATTTAGCGATAACATGGTGCTGCAAAGAGGCTTGGACATTCCCGTATGGGGAACTGCTACTCCGGCGGCGCAGGTTACCGTTGAACTGGGAGGATACAGCATCAAAACAGTTGCCGGACAAGATGGTAAATGGTTGCTGCATATGCCAAATCTGCAGGCAGGAGGTCCGCACCTCATGAAGGTTTATGAAGGAAATCAATCCCGGCAGGCTGTCGTCTTCAAAGACGTACTTATTGGTGATGTATGGCTGGCATCAGGTCAGTCTAATATGGAGTGGCAGGTACAGCAATCCATGCATGCAGCAAGAGAGATAAAAAATGCAGATTACCCTTACATCCGTTTTTTCAATGTGCCTCATGATAAGGAAACCGATCCGCAGATCGATGTTGCTGGTGGCTCCTGGAAAGCCCTTGATTCGGTTACTGTAAAAACAGCTTCGGCGGTGGCCTATTTCTTTGCCAGGGATTTGCACGCAGAATTGAACGTACCCATAGGCATTTTGCAGGCTACCTGGGGCGGCACACCTGTTGAAGCATGGACCAGTCGCGAGCAGTTGCTATCATCTCCAATCACGCGCGACAGGATTCTTCAAAATGATTCTGTTACGGCAGATCATTTCGTTAAGGACAGCATGGACTTAGTACGCTTCTGGGAGATTGTGTACAACCCTCAAAACAACACCCATAAAACCATCTCCAGTACAAGCTATAACGATGCCAAATGGCCGGAAGCTACAATGCCCGTTACCCTCAAAGACATGAATATGCCTGCTTACGAAGGTATGGTCTGGATGCGTAAAACGATTAACGTTCCCGCAACTATGAGCGGCAAAGACTTAAGCATCCACCTGGGTCATCCCGAGATGAATTATACCTTATACATTAACGGCAAAGAGATCGCCAAAACTGTTTGGAATGCCAGCCCAACCCACCAATACAGCGTTCCGGCCAGATTAGTAAATAAGGGGAAAAATGTGATAGCCGTTCGTATGGCATTTCTGTGGGGAGGCGGAGGTTTTAATCCTCCTGCCGGGGAAATGTATGTTACCGATGGCACCTCCAGAATAAGCCTGGCAGGCTCCTGGAAGTACATGAAAGACCTTGAACCGGCAATTCCTGTTATAAATAATTACCACAGGTACCCAACCTATCTTTACAATGCCATGATCAACCCAATTGCATCCTATGGAATAAAGGGATTTATCTGGTACCAGGGGGAAGACAACGTATCTGCTGCCCACGACTACCGCACCTTGTTTCCTATGTTAATCAGCGACTGGCGCATCAGGTGGAAGCAGGGGTACCTGCCATTTTTATATGTGCAGCTTGCCAACTATCTGGAATCTAAACCTTACCCCTCCGAAAGCGATTGGGCTGCCCTGCGTGAAGCCCAGACCATGGCGCTGGCGCAGCCAAATACTGGCATGGCCAGTATTATTGACATTGGTGAAGCTAACGACATCCACCCAAAAAACAAGCAGGAGGTTGGCAGAAGACTAGCCCTCCTGGCTAAGAACATGGTATACAAGAAGCCTGTGCAGTCATACGGTCCATTGTACAAGGATTTTAAATCAGAAGGAGATCAGGTAAAGATTCAGTTTTCAGAAACAGGATCGGGATTGGCTATAAGAGGCGGTGGCCCGCTAAAAGGCTTTGCCATTGCCGGAAGCGACCAACAGTTTTACTGGGCAAATGCAGTAATTGATGGAGATAAAGTAATCGTTAGCTCTGATAAAGTTAAAGAACCTGTTGCGGTACGCTATGCCTGGGCCGATAATCCAGATGGTAACCTGATCAATAAGGAAGGCTTACCGGCTGTTCCCTTTCGTACAGATAACTGGAGTACCGCTACAGAAAAATAAGGGTGTTGCAGAAATAGTGCTTAGAGTGACACTGGCAACGGCAACCTCCCTTGCTGCACATTTGCTGTACAGCGGCACATCCCGGAGCCTCCTGACATAGGTGCAGGAGGTCTGGTCATTTTTCCTGTATCACGGAAAGAAGCTTAGCAGCAGTCTTTTTTGGAAACGTACCTGGCAAAAAAGTTGGAAAATGCAATTCGTGCATCATTCCAGGCTTCTTCATCGATGCAGTAGTTTACCCTGGGCCCTTCTATTTCGCCTTTGATCAGTCCTACCTGCTTTAACTCCCGCAGGTGCTGGGTGATTGTCGATTGAGAGAGCGGTAATTCTTCCACAAGGTCGTTGCAAATGCAGGTCTTATTCTCCAGCAAATACTCCAATATGGCCACCCTGGCCGGATGTCCGATTACCTTGGCAACTGTGGCCAAACTATTTATTCGCTCGTCAAATAAGTCTGACTTTGTAACTCCCATCTATTTTTAGTATGCTTTTTAGTGATAATACTCAACAACGATAAAAGTAATTGGTTTTGGCTGTTAATAAAAGATTATTTCCTTCAATCACTATCAGCAAGTAGTCCCGCTACGCTGCAGGACATCTCATTTACCCCCTATTATAAACATTAATGCAAATAAGAAACCGGGCATTTGGCATCTGATTTCTTTTATTTATTGGTTTGGATGTGGGTCATACCCCCATGCTCCTTAAACTTGAATTCACCGTCTTCGATGAAGAATTCCTGGTGCGCCAGGAGCTGTCCGAGAATATCGGCCGTATGCAGAATAATAATGATTTCCACCCCCGCTTTATCGGTAATAGCGGTTTATTCCTGCACAGAAGCACGCTGGCAGCCAACAAAGGTAAGGAAGCTAATAAGGATTAGTGTTGAAAGGAAGGTAGGTATTCTTTATAATTTATGTTCATGAAAATCCACTTAAAATAGTAATGAGTTGGTAGGATATGCCCCTGCCAACTCTCTTATTACAGATGCTTTCTTCATTTCACCATGCTTTGCAGAAAATCCCGCACCTCCCGGGTGTCGTATTCGGCCATGCCTTCCTGCCGGGCTACAATCTTTCCTTCCGGAGAAAGGATAAAGGTAGTGGGGATTGCCTGAGAGTAAAACTCCTGTGGCAGCGGGCCGGCCGGCATATAGACCGGGAAGGTAAATCCCTTGCGGGCGATGAACTTCTTTACCTTGCCCATGCCTCCTTCGTCTACCGAAAGCATGACGAAGGCAATTTTGTCGGAGCCTACCTTTTCGTAGAGGCTCTGGATGTTGGGCATCTCGGCCACACAGGGCGGACACCAGGTGGCCCAGATGTTCAGGAAAACCACCTTGCCCTCCAGGCTTTCGAAGGCTACGGTATTGCCCTCCAGGTCTACCATTTGAAAACCCCTTCCAGCTACTTCGGCAGATGCAGCAGCTAAGGCTTTACTTTCGCCAGCTTCGGGCACCTCGGCCTGTCTAATGCCGGTAGCCAGCAGCAGTCGCTGTACCTGGCCTATGGCTTCGGTATGCAGGCCGGTGATATACAAAATCCCGAAAACGGCCAGCATGATTACCCAGCCGGGTATCTTTTTGATTGAAAATTTATCTTTACTCATCGTCATTAAATTTTGGTAAGGCCATGAAATGCCATTAAGTTCCTCCGAAATTACAGTTCTACAGTGATATATCCCTGTGCCTGCAGATCAAACATATGTGGATGAAAATGTTCCTGAACAGCGGGCCACTGCTTTCTGCCGCCACCTGTATGGTAAGGGTAAGGGGGATCAGGATGACCAGAAGGCCGCCAGAAATCCATTTCTTCTGCACTGGTAAATTATGTATTTTACCCGGTACTAACCTATTAACGTTTTACAAGAAAAATAAACTACCCATTATACCATGTTAGAATTCTTAAGTCAACCCTGGCCCTGGTTTGTAGCAGGGCCCCTGATCGCCTTAACCATGTTTTTACTGCTCTTCTTTGGTAAGAACTTTGGGGTGTCGAGTACCCTGCGCACCACCTGTGCCATTGGCGGTGCCGGTAAAGTAAGCGACTTCTTCGACTTTGACTGGAAGAGCCAGGTTTGGAACCTGGTGTTTGTAGGTGGCATGATCGTTGGTGGCTTTATTGCCGCTACCTGGCTGCAGCAGCCTGACCCGATTCCGCTGGCACAGAACACCGTGCAAAAGCTGCAGGAGTTGGGGATCGCAAATCCGGGCGATGGTTATCTGCCCAGAGAGCTCTTCAGCTGGGAGAGTCTGTTCACCCTGCGTGGCTTTATCCTGCTGGTGGTGGGCGGATTCCTGGTAGGCTTTGGCACACGCTATGCCGGTGGCTGTACCTCTGGTCATGCCATTAGCGGCTTAAGCGATCTGCAACTGCCCTCCCTGATTGCGGTGATTGGCTTCTTCACTGGAGGCCTGCTAATGACCTACCTGTTCCTACCCTTTATTTTACAACTTTAAAAGATACTCAGTAAAATGCGCTATATACGTTTTGGATTAATAGGCATCTTCTTTGGCATAGTGATGACCAAATCCCAGGCCATCTCCTGGTACCGGATCTATGAAATGTTCCGCTTCGATGCTTTTCATATGTACGGCATTATTGGTTCTGCCGTGCTATTGGGTGTGATTGGGGTAGCCCTGATCAAAAAGTACAAGCTTAAATCAACTGACGGTACGCCCATTACCTTTACGCCCAAAAAAATGAGCATACCCCGTTACCTGATTGGCGGAACACTTTTTGGGTTGGGCTGGGCCATGACAGGCGCCTGCCCCGGTCCCATGTACACCCTGATCGGTGGGGGCTTTAGTGTGATTCTGGTGGTACTGGCCAGTGCACTTTTAGGTACTTTTACCTATGGACTGTTAAGAAAAAAGCTTCCTCATTAGATTTTTTTTCTTGTTCGGGCAGGCGCTTAGAAGGCCGTATGTATTTCCTGCGGGCTTGGATTTGCAGACAAGCCATCAAAATCTTCTTTCAGTACTTTCAGGGCATATTTTTCCCGGTCTATTTCTTTTCTGGTTCTAAACTAAGACGCTCTGAACACGGACAGCGGCGGGCACCAACCCTGCAGGCTGTGTTGCAGCAGAAAAGGAGCAACCACGCCCGGCAGGATCAGCCAGCGTTTATATACCAGCATACCCAGCAGTACTCCGGAAATGGTAAACGAAGCGGCAGTAGTGGCCAGGACTCTTTCCGGATCCCATTCCCCATTGAGCCCCTCTATTCGTTGTTGAAAACACCCCCATGGTTATGCCTGAATCAGTAAGCCCATACGCTACTATAACTGGTGTGGTGTTGGAGACAGTTCGCTTTACGATACCATTCAGTTCTAGCTCCTTTAACTCCTTTGACAGCATGCGGGGCGTTATTTTAAAGATGCTGCGCTCCATTTCCATGAAAAGCTTTTTCCCAAACAGTAACGTGCCAATGATTGGCACTTTACATTATCGGTTGATAACATTCAGCGTGTCATTGATGGCTTAAACAAATTCAATCGGACAAGATTTAGTTTCCAGAAGGCTCTTCATAAAAGGCTGACTTAGCTATGACTATATAATGTATAGTATATGTAATAATTTTTACCTTAGAAAATTTTCATAAACCGAAATAACAAGTGTATGATTTTAGTAACAGGCGCAACAGGGCACTTTGGTAAAGCAGTTATAAAATTTCTACTTCAGAAAGGGGTATCTGCCAGCAACATTAGCGCATTGGTAAGAGATGAAGCAAAAGCAGAAGCACTAAAAGCGAAAGGCATAACAATCAAAGTAGGTGACTACGATGATTACAGTTCACTCACAAAAGCTTTCAAAGGCATAAAACAACTACTTCTTGTTTCTGGCAACGATTTGGCGAAGCGTGGAAAGCAGCATGAGAATGTCGTTAAAGCAGCCGTAGAGGCAGGTATTAACCATGTTTACTATACCAGTATCGACAGGAAAGATGATAATGCTGAAGCATCACCCATTACGCTGGTAATGGAAACGCATCTCCATACGGAACAGATTATAAAATCATCGGGCATGGTCTACACCTTTTTTCGAAACAACATCTATGCAGACATGATACCTTTGTTTTTAGGGGATCAGGTTGCCAACACAGGTGTGTTCTTCCCAGCAGGTGAAGGAAAAGTCGCTTTTGCAACAAGGGAAAACATGGCCGAAGCAACGGCTGCTGTTTTAGCAACCGAGGATCTGCAAAATAAGGAGTATGTATTTAGCAATACTGAAAGTGTATCTTTCGGAGACATTGCAAACATGCTAAGCGAAATATTTGGCACTAAGATTCAGTATGCAAACCCAACTGCTGAAGCCTATACAGAAGCACTTACCAGCGTTGGCGTTCCTACTGATATAATAACAATGTCGGTAGAATGGGGAGAAGCCTTTAAACAGGGAACATTCTCTAGAACAAGCAATGATTTAGAAAGACTATTAGGCAGAAAGCCTACTACAGTTCGAGAATACCTGCAAACAGTTTACAAGTAAACTAATTCCATAAAAGAAAAGTGGCCAAACCCGATGATCGGGTTTGGCCACTTTTCTTTTAGTGCGCATGAGAAGACTCGAACTTCCATGCCCTTGCGAGCACCACCCCCTCAAGATTATTCATATATCCTGAATCACAGACTATTAATCATATATAAAGCCTATATAGGGCCTAGTCATCTGGCTTTTAACTGGAACAAATTTTTATGCACGTACCTTTCCGGAACAAGATTGATATGAACCTTAGCTCTCTTTTTAGGAACGGAACAGGTTGAGATAATCACTAAACTCATACACCCTACTTCGCTGCCCACCTGTGATTTCTCTTAGAATTTCCTGAGCCTCCAGTTCTTTGATGAGGTTATAGGCAGAGGGCATGGAAAGGCCAGTTACCTTCCTTACATTTTCCGCATTCAACACTGGCCGCTGAAACAAGTATTCCAGAACCTTTTGTGCATTCACTGCCCTACTGCCGAGACTCTGAATCTTATTATCGACTTCCTTTTGCAGTCTTAATATTCCATCAAAGGTACTAATCCCCTTTTGTGCTGTTTCAATGATGCCCTGCAGAAAGAACTTAAACCACCTACTCAAATCATTTGCCTCACGAATGTGCATCAGAATATCGTAGTAGTACTTGCGGTTTCGCTCCAGGAAATCAGAAAGGTAGAGGATGGGCTTTTTCAATATACCTTTACTTACCAGATAAAGTGTGATCATCAGGCGGCCTACTCGTCCATTGCCATCAAGGAAAGGGTGAATAGTTTCAAACTGATAATGAATGAGGACTATCTTGAGCAATTCCGGAAAATACAGCTCTTCGTTATGGGCAAATTTCTCTATATCGCCCATAAGCTCAGGAATTGAGGTATGTACCGGCGGAACAAACACTGCATCGTTGATACTAGCTCCACCGATCCAGTTTTGGCTGGTGCGGAATTCCCCTGGCTGTTTGTGTTCCCCCCGCACCCCCTGCATCAGAGTTTTATGTGTTTCACGGATAAGCCGGGAGGAAAACGGAAGCTTTTCCAGAGCACCCATAGCATGCTCCATGGCTTGAATGTAATTCTGCACCTCTTCCCAATCATCGCGTTTATCCAGCGGAACATCCTCCCTATCAAGCAAAGCCTCTTCCATATTCGTTTGCGTTCCTTCAATCTTGCTGCTCTGGGTGGCTTCCTTTAGTACGTGCATACTTATAAACAGCTCAATGTTAGGGATGTACTCTGAATACATATCCAATCGGCCAAGTTCCCGATCTGCCTTTGCCAGCAGTTGCATCACCTCCATATCACTCATCATCCAGGAGCGATCGATAGGGTTTGGCTGAAAACTTTTGTAAGAACCCTGCTTTATGTATTGACCTGATTTAAACTCTTTCTTAGTGTGATCTATTTAAAGATCTGGCTTGAAATTTAAACAGACTGATACGCTATTTAAAACTTTAGCCAAAAATTTAAATAAGCAAGAGCGCTATTTAAGATTTTAATAGAAAGCTTAAATAAGGGAAAGCACTATTAAAGTAGTGGCCTTTATTTTTAATTAAGTACTGAATATGCCATAAGGAACAGAAGTCGGTGTGTAGGCTTACCCGAAGTTCGGCCATTTAAAAGTTAGAAAAACTACTAACCGGGCCCCGGCGGCTTTAAATGGAATGAAAAAGACAAAATTTACCGGGCGCCGGCCGCCGAGACACAAATCATCAAGGCCATCAAGGAGCATGAGAACGGGCGCAATGCTCAGGATCTCTGCCGGGAGCTAGGTATCACCACTGCTGCCTTCTACAACCGCGGCGGCGGACCGCTGGCGCCAGCGCTATGGAGGCCTGGAGGTAAAAGAGCTCAAAAGGATGAAGGAGCTCGAACCGGGCCGCCGGAGCGGAGGAGAATGCCCGCCTTAAGCGCATGTTTGCAGAACTCTCGCTGGTACACCATGCCCTAAAGGATGCAGTAGAAAAAAAGCTCTAAGGCGGGGGCGCCCCCGGCCTGATGAGAAAAAGGCGATAGTGGGATTTATGGTAGAGGAGCATGGAGTAAGTCATTGTCAGGCCTGTACGGCAGTGAGCCTGCCCGGAAGCAGCTATCAGTACCAGCCCAAGCAAAAAGATGATACTCTTATCATTGAACAGCTAAAGAGCCTGGTTGAAAAACATCCCTCCATTGGCTTTTGGCAGTGCTACTACAGGCTACGCAAGAAGGGTCACAGCTGGAATCATAAGCGGGTTACAGGGTCTATAGCGAGCTTCGGCTCAACATCAGAAGAAGGCACAAGAAAAGACTACCTGCCAGGGTAAAGCAGGCACTGTTTCAACCAGAGAAAATCAATCAGGTTTGGTCGATAGACTTTATGCGGCAGCGGGGCTGCCCCAGCCGCGCTGTTTGATAGCCTCTGGGATGGAAGAACCTTTAGACTCTTGAACATCGTCGACGACTATAACCGCAGCGGCGGACCGCAGGGAGATCCTCACTATGGAAGCTGATCTGTCAATTCCTGCTCTGCGCCTTATTCGGGTACTAGAGTACCTAAAGGAGTTCAGAGGATTGCCGGAAATGATCAGAGTGGATAACGGGCCTGAATTTATCTCTTATAAGCTAGAATGCTGGTGCAGAGAGAATAAGATCCGTCTGGTATTCATTCTGTCAGGTAAACCCATGCAGAACGCTTATGTGGAGCGATGCAATGGCAGCATCAGAAGAGAACTTCTAAATGCCTATGTGTTCAGAACCTTATCAGAAGTGCGAGAAAAAGCAGAAGAATGGCGACTGGACCGCGGCGGCGGACCGCTACAATCACCACCGGCCTCACCAGGCGCTGAACTTCAGAGCACCTGCTGATTTATTAGAAGAAATTGTAAATTGAAAAATCAACTTTTAACTGGCCCAATTTTCAGGGGAGCTTACAATATTACACAAAGCATTCTTGAGTGTTTTTTGAGAAAAGCTGGCTTGATATTCATTGTCAGTAGTTGTTTGTTCTATATAAGACTAAATAATGCCTAAATAATTACAAAAGTGAATATGCTGTCTGCTAATGTTTGCAGATAACCGTGAAAATGCTCTCAACTCTCTTATAAGCCTGTAATAGTTATAATATGACATACCTTGGAGGCTGATAGGAAATGTGTTTGTGAGGCGAACTTATTTTTCCTCGATGTTCAGTTTATTTTATTAAATTGCATGTTTTAAATTTGACCTCATTCTCCGTCTACTTGCATCATATTATCGTCAAGTCTCAGGTCAATCATCAGGTGGTTAGGATCAATACCTCCACGTTCAGGCTTTCGCGGCACTGTTACATTTATTGTCTGCTCACCAGACCGGATGCGGTGCATCTTGAGGTAGAGTGGCTCGTCTAAACCCTTGCCTTCCTCATAAATTCCGACTTCCAGCCAATCATTCATCGGCACATCTTTTTCAGAACCTGTACTGTCTACCACCACCTTTTGTGCCTCTACCTTCAGCGTTACCTCCCAGTCTCTTGCTTTGGTTTGCTCTGCCTCAAATTGCTTTGTTTTGAGGCGCCAATACATATTCTCCACAAACAGGTCCTGTAGCAGGTAATCTAATGAGTCAGGAGTAACATTTTGTAGCTCCTGATAGAGATCAAGGGTAGTGGGCAATGGCTGCTCTCCCGATGCTTGTTTCTGGAGCAGTTGCCTAAGCGCAGCATTGACCTTGTCTTTCCCTATATACTTACTCAGGGCATACATGGCGATGCCACCCTTACGATAGTATAAAAATTGCTCATTTGCCTGAAGCAAGGAAGCTGATGCCAGTGAGCGTGGTATTGCATAGGAGGAATGCAGAAAGTCTATGTATTGCCGCAATTGCTTTTCGCCATAGCTTTTTTCCAGCACCTGCATACCAGAATATACAGCAAGACCCTCAATCAATACACCGGCTCCTTCGACCCTGGCTGGTGTTAATCTGGCCATTCCCCACCACTGGTGCCCTACTTCATGCGCCATGATATAATACGGAAGGTCAAAACCAGTCGGGCTGTCATCGGGATTCATAAGGGCATACTGTTCTCCATAATAGACGATGCTGCCATCCGCAGATGCTCCACCTCCGGGACCAGCGCGCTCTACTAAGGTAAAGTGCCCATAGGGGTAAGGACCAAACTGCTCTGTAAAATACTCCAGCGAAGCATGTACGCTCCTGTGCATTCTGTCTATATTTTGGGCATGGTCTGGATAGTAGTAAATCCTGATCGCCACCCCATTCCACTTGCTCTCCTTCACCGCATAATCCCCTGATAGAATGGTATACTCGGCCCCAATGGGAGCATCTGTTTTGTAGTGGAAGTAGTGGCGGTTGCCTTCTGTCCAGCTTTGGTGCAAATTACCCGGCGCAACGGCTACTTCATCCTTTGTAGTACCTATAATGGCTTCTAAGGTGGTCTGATCTGTAATTAACGCTTTTTTGCGTGCCTCACGATCATATAAAGAAGGTGTCTCAGGGCGCGCGAGTAGATTATGCTTTTTTCTTAAGGCCGCATCCTTGATTTCCCTGTAGCTTTGGTAGCCAATATTAGGGAGCAGGTCGAAATTTGTGAAGTTAGTTCCCTTCTCCACCACCAATGGTTTTGTGCCACTATGCTGGAAACCACGCGCTTGATAGTGTACTACAAAGTTCAATTGTAGTGAATCTCCCGGCCGTAGTGGTTGCTCCAGTGCATAAATGTGGTGGCTGAGTTCTTTGTCTATCAGCACGCTGGTAGCTGGTCGATCGAAGCTTAATTCAGCTGGTGCTATGCCCGACACACTCCCGATATGTATAGAGTCTATTGCTTCTGTTTCTTTATTCACAAGTGTATAGGCTGCACGGATCTCAACTTCCTGTCGGTCGGGATAAAGCTCAACATTCAACTTTGTAGCTGTTAGCTGGGGTTGAGGGGTGTTTCTGTACTGGCCGTAGCGCTTTTCATATTCAGCCATGCGCTCATAGACTTCGGCGCTGGTCAGGTACTCGTTCAGTACATTTGTATTATAAAAGATAAAGCTGCCCAGCGTCAGGAGAAGCACTGCACCAAGTATGGCAAGCCAGCTTGTAGATCTTGTGAAACGGCGCTGAGCTACCTTCAGCCGGTATTTTAAACTTTGTCCTCTTCCCCGTGTCCAAAGTAATCTCGCTGCCACTGCCAACAGCAAAGCCCAGGCTATCCAGTATGCTTTAAACCACAGCCAGGGCCCAAGTGTAGTTCCGAAGCCACGCATATCGGTGTACCACCAGCCAGGGTCTTTTCCAAAAATGAGCATACTGTGCTCGACCTTGAAGGTTGAATGAAAGGCAATAAAGCAGAAAACTAAAAGCACCACCAGGTAACCTATATATTTTTGATTTACTACAACGTGTATCACAAGGGCAAGCAAGGCAAAGAGCAGGTAGTTTATGAGCTGAATTCCAAAGAGTGTCTGCAGGTACAGGCCTATCTCAGGTTTATCGTAGCCCATGTTCAGTTGCATCAATATACCTCCGGTCATGAGTAATGTCATCCATGCTATGATGATAAAGCCTAATCCCAGAAACTTACCAGTTAAGAATACCCAATCAGGTACCGGAGTTGCATCAGCAATATCACTTATGCCTGTATCTCGCTCGTGCCATACAAGCTCGCCAACAAAGAACATAATGAGTAGCGGAAATACTACCCATGGTGAACTGATACTATTTACAGGAGCGCTCAGGTAAGCTAATACCTGCTGGGTAGTTGGGAGCAGCGGAATCCCAAACTCACTTATGATGCTATCGCTAAACAGCGATGATAACAGGGCAATGGCACCCACCGGCGTAAGGCCCAGAGGGTGTTTGGCTATCTTTCCAAAAGATGCCCATGCAATGGTAAACATCTGCTGGAAATAAGTATCAGGGCCGAAGCTTCGCTGAACCTGTGGAACAGAAATGGCGGTTGCTTTGAAATTTGTGGCATCAGCAGGAGTCTTAACTTTAGCTTTTGGTCGCCATTTAAAGCGACTCCCCCAGCTGTTTGATACTGGATTCGTAAAACTGAAGCGCATGTAGGTAAGCAATAACAAACCTGCGGCAACACCTAGCCAAAATATGCGATTCCAAAGAAACATTCCTTCCAGCGTAATCAGTCGCGTATTTTTCTCTGTTACTGTCCATGTGCCCAGTTCGCTGCTTACAATACCGACAATACCTACCGGATCCAGTAATTTTACAAGGTCCCAGTACCCGAATAGCTTTGCCACCGCCACAGCCATAATCTGAGCAAAAACGGCTAATAGCAGGCTTGCACTATAACTTGTCATCACCTTGCGGCTAAGCGCTGCAAAGGTGAATTGTAGCGCTGTTGCTACAAAAACAGTCGGTAAGGCAATTAAGAAGTAGACATTTAGAGAAGCAAATGGCCTGAAAGGCAGTAATTCCTCCTGATCACTACCAGGCAGAATGTCTGACCATGGCAAGTAAAAGGAAAGCAGTACACCTATCGGCAAAGCAAGTATAATTAATGAATTTACTGAAAGTGCAGCAAGAAATCGTCCGCCCAAGTAGTTAAGCTTTTTAACCGGAGTAGTGTATACTAGTGGATGTATTCGCATCTGCACGTCCCGCGCTGCTGCTTCACCAGATACAGACGCGCCCATTACAAGCCATATAAGGCCGCCAATTACGGTCATAGCTGTTATATGTAATGTATTGTTTGGGTATACACCATCGCCAGTTGAAACAAGCAGCTTGATTCCAATTGGAAATGCGAGCAGGACTACTAAATAGAGCCAGGTAGAGATGCGCCCTATCAGATAGGCGAACTCATAGCGAAATATCTTCTGAAGTATCATGCGTTTATCTCCTCTTTTTTAGTCTCCTGTTGTGCGGGCGTGTAGTGGCCCGTCAAGGTGCTGAAGTACACATCTTCCAGGTCTGGTTCTATCGGCTCGAAACCACCACCCGGATTTTCTTGGCTGTATACATGCACCATATTGCGGCCACTGAGGAGCTTGGCAGAAATAACTTTATGCTCCTGCTCCATTTGGTTTAAGGCACTCTTATCTACCAGCTTGCGCCAGATCCTGCCCTTCAGGGATGCAACAGCCTGTAGCGGCTGGGCCTCCAGCAGTATTTTTCCCTTATTGATAATAGCCATGTTTGTACACAGCTCCGATACATCTTCAACTATGTGGGTGGAGAGAATCACCACGCTGTTTTCACCCAGCTCACTGAGCAGATTCAGGAAACGTACCCGCTCGGCAGGGTCCAGACAGGCTGTCGGTTCGTCTACAATGAGTAGCTTTGGATTACCCAGCAGCGCCACGGCCACACCAAAGCGCTGCTTCATACCACCCGAATAGCCGCCCAGTTGTTGCTTGCGCTTGTCCCAGAGGTTGGTTTGCCTTAGCAGGCTTTCTACCACTTCTTTGCGCGATGCACGGCTGGTGATACCTTTAAGTACAGCAAAGTAGTCGAGCAGCTTCTCGGCGCTTACTTTCGGATAAACGCCAAACTCCTGCGGCAGGTAGCCCAGCGTCTGGCGCACCTCTTCCTTCTGGTTCAGCACATCGAGTGCTCCCAGGTGTATGCTGCCCGCATCCGGTTCTTGTAGTGTAGCCAGCGTGCGCATGAGGGTGGATTTACCAGCACCATTAGGCCCCAGTAAGCCGTACATACCTTTGGGGATAGTAAGGTTGATGTTACTAAGGGCTTTTACTCCATTGGAGTAGGTTTTGGTGATATTTCTAATGGAGAGACTAAAGGGGTGATTTTCCATAACTAATTTTTTTTTAGCGTATTAGCAGCGTAAGCGAAGCAGTATGAAAAGCTTTTTCGCTTATTTCTGTAGTAAAGGAACAACTGTGGGTACTGAATGCAAAAAGAGTTATGCGGTTGGTGCAAAATATTCGACCAGTGCCGTTTTGCTTCCGCCAGACCACTGGCAGGACTAATTGCCCATTTCGCAGATCGATGCAAGGCTACTGCCGAGTAGAGTATGGCGTAATGGAAGGAAGAGATATCTTTGTTTTATGAATCGAATTAAAAAGGTTTTTACGCTGATCCACACTATTCTCTGGATCCTGTTCAGCCTGCTGTTAGCTTTACAACTAAGTCAGGATACTGCCCAATGGCTTCACTTAACCGTGGCAGTTATGCTGACAGCATTGTATGTGTTTTATAGCCATTTCCTTCTCCTGACCAGGTACTTAGGGAAAAATAAGAAGCGTGCTTATTTCCTTAGGCTGGCAGGAATTGCACTGACTGGCCCTATTCTATATATCCTTTTACATTACAAAAGGCTGGATACTTTTGACCTGATAAATGAATACTATTTTATCTCCCTGTTCTCACTTATAATTCCCTTCATCTTCCTGAGCTGGCTGGCCAGAATCACAGAAAATCTGGTGCTTAATACCATCAGGAAAGAGCAGCTGGAGAAACAGGCTGTACAGGCAGAGCTGTATTACCTAAAGTCGCAGATTAACCCGCATTTTTTGTTTAATACGCTGAGTAATATTCACACACTTGTATACAAAAAAACGGATACTGCTTCGGAAGCCGTCCTTCGATTGTCTTCCCTGATGCGCTACATGATCTATGAATCGAATGCGCCTACAGTGCCGCTTTCAAGGGAGATGGACTATCTACAGGATTATATGAGTTTGCAGCAGCTTCGGTATAATGCAGGGCCGGTAGTAGCGCTGGAAATAGCGGGCGACATCGCTAGCTGTTACATAGCCCCGCTGTTGTTTATCCACTTTCTGGAAAATGCTTATAAACACAGCCCAGCCCGGTTGGAGCCAGGTGATATAAAAGTCAGTGTGGTGGTATCAGAAAATACACTTACCTTCCGTATACAAAATCCCATCGTGACAAAGCAGGGTACTGCGCTGGTCGAACCCGGGGGCATTGGGTTGCCGAATATCCGTAAAAGGCTGGCTTTGTTGTATCCGGGCAAACATAGCATGGAGATAGATTCTACAGGCAAAATCTATACAGTTACTCTTCAGCTTTACGATCATCAGTTACAGCCACATGAAAGAAAAGATAACCTGCTATATCATTGATGACGAGCATCTTGCCCATGTGATACTGGAGGAATATATTACGAAGGTATCTTTTCTTGAATTGAAAGGCAGTTTTGTAAGCCCGTTGGAAGCAGCAGCGCAAATAGAAGCAGATAAGCCGGATCTGCTCTTCCTGGATATTAACATGCCTGATCTGGATGGGCTAAGCTTTATCCCTATGCTGAATCCAAAGCCCCTCATTATCCTGACAACCGCCTACGATCAGTATGCCCTGAAAGCATTTGAGCTGGAAGTAAAGGATTACCTGCTAAAGCCCTTTTCTTTCGAGCGCTTCTATAAAAGTGTTTTACGCCTCTACCAGGAGCAAAGTAACAGACAGCAGCCACAGCAACAGCCAGAGCAGAAAGAAGTCCAGTCAGATACTACTAGCGAAGCTGAGTATATCTTCCTGAAGGTTGGTCATGTCATTCAGAAACTACCAATCCGGGAGATTCTTTTTGTGGAGGGGATGAAAGACTATTTGCGGATTCACACGCCAAAGGAAAAAATTATGTCGCTGCTGAACTTCGCTAAGTTAGAGGAGCTGCTGCCAAGGAGTAAATTCGCTCGAGTACATCGTTCCTATTTAGTCGCTATAGATAAAATAGACAGTATTGAAAAAGGGAGGATCAAAATATCAGACCGGATAATACCTATCAGTGATACCTATGCTGATGCCTTTTACAAGATGCTCAAAGGCCTACAGTAAGAATAAACTATGGTGAGTGAACTACTCCCTATACCCATTTCCATTCGTGAAGGATTCCGTAGCGAAAAACAACTATATTCAACCGCAACAATGTGGTGATTCTCAAAACCTAAGCGCTATGCTAACCGCACCGTTAAGAATTATGAAGAACTGGAAGCAACTAAAGCATAGGACTTAACCTACAGTACCGCTTCAGCAAAGGTGAGAAGTTTACGATTAGTAATGCTAAGAGAGATCTCGAAGAGGTTGAAAGAGCTGGTGGCGAGGAAAAAATACTGAAACGTTGATAGCATTAGTATCTATTTAATGAAGAAAATGTTCCTATGGAAATACTTTATAAATCAGACGATATTCCTGCATCAGAGAAGATAATTGAGCTTTATGTCAATTCAGGGCTTCCGCGACCGACAGATGATCCTGAAAGGATAAGGCAGATGTATGCTAACTCCAACCTCATTTATACCGCCTGGGATGGCGAATTGCTAGTTGGCGTCTCCCGTTCTATCACTGACTGGTGTTGGAGCTGTTACCTGGCCGATTTGGCAGTAAGGCATGAGTATAAAGGAAAGGGAATAGGAAAAAAGTTAATCGAACTGACAAAAGAAAAGGTTGGGGAACAGTCAATGGTGCTTTTACTCTCAGTGCCGTCTGCAATGGAATATTACCCCAAAGTGGGATTCCGGAAACAGGAAAGTAGCTTTATTATTGATAGAATCAGTTAAACTTTGAATCCAAGTACGACCCCATTGAATCCTTTTCTTTTATTTCAGGATTGGTATGGTAAAGAGCTGCTACAAAGTGCGGTTAGCATACCTTCAGCATGTTGCCTGTCTACTATTGGGCTAGACGGCTATCCTAACGCAAGATTTGTCTCATTGAAGGAAGTCAAAAATGATGCATTTATTGTCACAGGCCCTGTCAATTCAAAAAAAGGGATTGAAATCCAACAATATCCCAAAGTCGCATTAACTTTTTGGTGGGCTAATTCAGAAAGGCAGGTAAGATGCCAGGGGAACGTAGTTGAGATAGCTGATTTTGAAGCAGATAAATACTTCAGTGAAAGGTCGCGTGAATCCCAAATTGTATCATGTGTGAGCGAACAGGGAAAAGTAATGGAGGACCTGGAATTTTTAAATGAGAAGTATAAAGAAAAAGAATTCCAACTTCAGGGTAAGGTGATTATACGACCAGCTAATTGGGGGGATTTTCTATAACACCTACACGAATAGAATTCATGGAGTTTAAAAAGAACCGTTTTCATGAAAGAAAACTCTTTTTAAGAGCAGCTAATGGATGGAACATGCATTTACTACAACCTTAATCAACTATGAAATACCTGCCAACCACATTGTAGTAAGCGTCAGTAGCAGCAAATTGCTAAGCTGTCATGAATTACATCAAGCTATAAGCCAGTAAAATAAATGTTGAATTGAAAAAGGCCTTTTTTACAGTGTGGGTGCGGTTAGAATTTTGGTGCCCCGGCCATTGCCTTTCCGAAACAATTTTCTGCTGATGAAATTCTTTTCCTTATAAAATAATTTTATATTATTTTCCTTACTGTTTTTATCCATTATTGAATAATAGCGCATAAGGATAAGTATAAAATAGGGCAGCGCTTTAAAGAGATTCACTATCAATCCGAAACCCAGTTGCATAAAGAGCAGGAGTTGCCGCTACCACATGAGCCGCTGCTCTATTTTATGTCTTGTTATGGGCCGTTTTTTTTGTTTAAACTCAATATGTAGTGACTTCTTACGATTTAATAAGACCAGAGATAAAATTTCTCTGATAATCTAATATTTGAAGAAATTGAAAATAGATTTGGAAAAGGATTTTTTGAGGTTCAACAAAAAATATCAGACAGTTTAGATATGAAAGGGCTGGGATATATAGAAGCATCATATAATGGTTCAGTTGACTCATTGAAAAGCTTGACCGAGTACAGGTTTGTAGTAACAGGCAGGTACTCTCACACTGGGTAAAGTCTACAGGAAAAGGATTAAGAGAGGCAGGCCAATCGGAAGGTCATTGCTTAAAGTTCATAGATTAAAGTAAGTCCAAACCATGGGTAAAAAGGGATGTTTCTGAATTGTCCATGTGGGTTTATTCCATAATATAGTTTAAGAAAAACACCCAAATCTGAAACCTCTTTTTTTGAATTTAACAATTTCCACCCGAATAGAGTATTAATAGAAGGTTTATATTCTTCTTTACCCTCGTCAATCTTACTTGTGTTTCCTGATTGGTCAGTAGAATAAACTGGGTAACCAAACCTGACTCTTAAACTAAGATCAGCAGAAAAAACAAACATCATTTTATCGTTCGAGAGCCACCCGTTCGGATTTTGAAATTGATACTGAAAATATGGCTCGATCCATCTTTTGGATGGTTGTAATTCTACATCAGATAAAACTTCTAAGCTATCTGTGGTGTAGTATCCCTTTTCTGGTCTGTATAAAAATTTTGCTCCCACCCGGAAGGAGTGGTTACTTACTTTTTCTAAATAAGGGTCATTTATAAGAACTGCTAATTCAAAGCTTTCGTAGGAAACATTAATTCTTGTTGTTGGAATTGAATGTTTTACCCTATATAGTGTAATTTCATCTCCTAGGTGTGTACTTTCATGAAAAAAGGGGATTACCCTTATCCCCCAGTTTCTTATGAATGAATTATTAATATTTCGGTAATAGTTTAATTCCAAAAGAGCAAACCTATAATCGGTGTTTAAAATAGGGGCAGTTCTGGGTTCAGCGAAATCAAACCATACAGAAAAGGAAACAGGAATGGAAAGAGCAAAACCACTTATTGGACCCTCATAGGAATATAAGGGAATTTGTGCTCCCACCGTTGGCTCTGCAAACCAAATTGATTCCCCCCTATTCCCCAAATCATATTCTGCCAAACCAATTGTGGTACCAATCCCAACTTTTACAAATGGTGCATAATGGTCTGCAAGAAAATATTGACCAAAACTACGTGATTGAAAAAAGCTTTTTTCACTATAGGAATTCTGCCCAAGAACTGAACTTGATAAAAGCATGCAAATCACTGCCAAAGCACTGTATCTAAACCGGGAAGCCTTTGAAAATTGATTATGTTCTACGAACTCATAGCGGAAGATCTTCTGAAGGATCATATGGTTGCCTCCTCTGTTTTAGTCTCCTGGTGAGTGGGTATGTAGTGGCCCGTCATGGTGCTGAAGTATACGTCTTCCAGGTCGGGTTCTACTGGCTCGAAACCACCACCTGGATTTTCGGGATTATATACATGCACCAGGGTGCGGCCACTGAGCAATTTGGCAGAAATAACTTTATGCTCTTGCTCCAGTTGATTTATGGAATTCTTATCAATCAGCTTCCGCCAGATCTTGCCCTTCAGGGCAGCAGTTGCCTGCAGCGGCTTGGCCTCAAGTAATATCTTTCCCTCATTGATATTAGCAATGTTGGTGCATAGCTCTGCTACATCTTCTACAATGTGGGTGGAGAGAATCACCAGGCTATTCTCACTCAATTCACTGAGCAGATTCAGGAAACGTACCCGCTCGGCAGGGTCCAGACTTGCAGTAGGTTCCTGCGGCAGATAGCCATGCGTCTGGCGTACCTCCTCCTTCTGATTCAGCACATCGAGCACTCCCAGGTTTATGCTGCCCGCATCGGGCTCCTGCAGCGTTGCCAGCGTATGCATAAGGGTAGATTTGCCGGCACCATTAGAGCCCAGCAGGCCGTACATACCTGCAGGAATAGTGAGGTTGATGTTACTAAAGGCTTTTACTCCGTTGGCGGAACGTCCGCCTGGGTAAGTTTTAGATATATTGCGAATGGAGAGGCTAAAGGGTTGATTTTCCATACCTACTGTTTTTGAGCATATTACTAGTGTAAGCGAAGAATTATGAAAAGCTTTTTGCTTGTTTCTGGAGTAAAAGAACAGCTGCTGGAAGGGAAAGCAAAAAGAGTTATGCGGTTGGTGCAAAGTAATCGACCAGTGGCTGTTTTGCTTCCGCCAGACCACTGGCAGGACTAAATGCCCATTTCGCAGATCGATGTAAGGCTACTGCCGAGTAGGTTATGGGGGAATGGCAGGAAGAGATATCTTTATTTTATGAATCGAATTAAAAAGGTTTTCACGCTGATCCACATCATTCTCTGGACATTGTTTAGCCTGCTGAAAGCTTTACAACTAAGTCAGGATAATACCTATTGGCCTACCTTAACTGTAGCAGTTATCCTGACAGTTTTGTATGTGTTTTACAGCCATTTCCTTCTCCTGACCCTGTACTTAGGGAAAAAGAAGAAGCGTGCTTATTTCCTAAGGCTGGCAGGGATCACATTCACTGGGCCATTTCTTTTTATGTTTGCTCATTACAAAAAGCTGGATGGCTGGGACCCTTTCCTTGGCTACTATGCCATGGCCCTTGGGACTATTGTACCGATCAGTCATGCTAAAGATTCACGATCTACGTCTACAGCTTCATGAAGGAAATGTAATCAACCTGATCGAATGTAACACCTGGCGCAAACTTCTCCAGATTATTGATGCAGTAACCATTCTCCTGCAGGGTACTGCTGGCCAGGATGCCTTTTGAATTTTTGATCTCCTCCCGGCAAAAGTCGATAAAGCTCCTGCTGCCTCCAGCCTCATATTCTCTTCTGATGAGCTCTAGGCTTAGTGGGCGATCATCATTTTCGATATCGAGGATAATCTTCTCCAGCTTGGCCTTTTCTAAACTAAGCCAGGTGTTAAGCTTTGTGGCATTGTTGCCACCCTTCTTTACCGTTCCCTTACCATTATCGAACAGCTTCGCCTCAACATATTTTCTGGTAGCAATTTTTATATCACTGCTGTTATGCCTTAGCCTGAAGTAAATTGGCGAGGTGCCATCCTTTCTTACCTTATCCTTTTGGCAGTAGATCTGGACTGTTGCAGACATAGATCTTGGGGCCTACATAGGGCCCAATTTATAGGACATTAATAGCTACTACGCGCCAAATGCGCTATTAATGTTAAATAAGAAAAGGCCTCTTTCCGAAGAAAAAGGCCTTTTAAGTGTGCGCATGAGAAGACTCGAACTTCCATGCCCTTGCGAGCACCACCCCCTCAAGAACCTTCGATGGTCCTGTAAATCAATTAGTTAATTATATATAGGACAGATATAGGACAAATACTTTGATAAATCATCCCTAATCTAGAAGTGTTTTTTATATACCGATTGTACGAATAGATTTACAAACAACAGCTAAGGCCTTATAGAAAACCCATTATTGTAAGATCAACTGGTTACTTACGTCTATGTGTCTTATGCCGCAGCAAATCAAAAATACAGTTGCGAAAATTTGCCAATGTAAGCTTACATTTTTTCTTGTAAAACATTTTGTAATGCGCTAGAAGTGCATTATTTTTACCGATGTAACGATACATTATTTTTGTGACGTGCGAGCATGAGTGATAAATATAGAGATATAGACGCCTTATTGAATGGTATTGTTCAACCTGAAAAGCAAACACTTAAAGAGCTTTTTGACAGAAAGATACATGAGCTTAAATTAACTCCGACATCTGCTTATGATATTATAGGAATACAGTCTCGTAGTGCAAAGGGAATATTAAGCGGCACTCAAAAAGTTGTTGATATTACCAGCCTTATCAAAATTGCTAACTTCTTACAGATTCCTAAGGAAGATTTGGTAAAGTTATACCTAGAGACTGTTGAAGAAAACTTTCCGATCAACAATATAACACCTGACAAAATAAATTTCATAAAAGAGAATTTTGACTTGGCAGTGTTGAGGAAAGCCGGTCTTATAAAGAATATTACAGATTTTGCCCATATTGAAGCAAGAATTCTGTCCCGCCTAGGACTAAGATCAATTTTTGAATATCGTAAACCAAATATCGACGTAGCCTTTAGCTCAGGCTTATTCAAACAGAAAAACGATAATACACGTGCGTTTTGGATCAAAGCAGCTCAGGCATACCTTAAAGAGATAGACAACCCTTACGAGTATAATAGAGAGCAGCTAATTAAGGTTTTTCCGAGGATTCGCTGGCACACCTTGAATGAAGAGAAGGGCTTAGTAGAAGTCATAAAGATACTTTATAGGGTTGGTATAACAGTAATATTTCAACCCCCCCTACAAAAACTGCAATTGAGAGGCGCGACCTTTAATCATAAGAATAAGCCTTGTATCGTTTTAACCAATTACTTGGGCTTCTATGCTACTTTATGGTTTGCGTTAATTCATGAATTATACCATGTTCTTTTTGACTGGGAAGAAATTAAAGTGAATAAGTATCATTTAACAGACGACTCTAACGAACAATTATCAGTACGAGAAAGAGAAGCTGAGGCAGACAAATTTGCACGGGAGTATTTGTTCTCAACTGAGAAAACAAAAAATATACGACCTTATATCTATGATGAGTCGTTTGTGAAGAATTATGCCTCCGATAATCATGTGCATCCAAGCATTATTTATGTATTCAATGCATGGGACCAAAAAAATAACAGAGGCTGGGCACTGGCCAGAAAGCATAGTCCTGATGTTAACAAAAGTGTAATTTCCATTAAGACCGATTGGCAGGATGAAGATCCAATCGAAAAAATAACAACCAAACATAAGGCAGAGGCCTACAATTGAATACAATGAAAAAAGAAAATGAACAAGGCAACGAGAAATTAGAAGATCTACTCCCAGGCAGCTCTCCAGCTAAAGAGACCAAGAAAAGGGTAGAAATAAGTAAAGAGGCCGAACAAGAGAGGCTATATCTTTCTGATTTACTTATTCAGCGAACAGAAAACTTCGCAGAAGAAGCCCGTCTCAGGAAAAAGAAAAGAGAAGAAGAAACGATTGAGCTACATAGTGGGGTCAAAATATCTATTAGCCAAATAAATGAACTGCTCACTGCTCAGCGGCAGCCATATTCACCCAAGTTCCCTAACAGTTCAGCCTTCTTCAGTGAGATATATCGTTTGAATGCTTGGAAGGATCTAAATCCTAATGATTACATTAAACCTCCGATTGTTGCTGTCTGGATAAATGAAATCATTTATGGCAGGTTCACAAAAGAGGTATTACGGGCTTTGCAAGTATTGAATCCTGCCTCTCCTATAGGGCTTAGATTATACAAACATTTTCAATTCCTGAATGAAGAAGGGCAAGCAAGAGTAATTCAATATAGAGATGAAGCCATCGCACTTATGAAAACTTGCTCAACCTGGTATGAGTTCAGAATAAAGCTTCATACAGAGTATGGTGTAGCTTATCAAATTAAGATGTTTGAAGAGAAAAGTTAGGTGCATCTAATTATTATTTGAACCCCATCACCTTCCTGCCTGAGATCATCATTGTCCTGCTACCGCGCTTAGAAATGTTTTCACATCACTGATAGGCGCCGCCAGGTGTACCTGGTACCACCCATAATCGAAATCTTCATCATTCCCGCTTTCTCTAACTTTACGGATGTATTTAAGTAAATTCTCAAGGCTGGAGTCAGCATTTACTTTTTCCATATTGCCGGCAGCTCCATCATAGCGTCTCAAATACCCAATCATGGTCACCACGGCCTCATGGATGTCTATTACCTTATTATTATTTTCAAAATAATTTTCATTCAGCAACCGCTCGTATATCTCTAACTGCTCAGCGATATTCAGCAAGGTTTCATTATTGTCCATAGCACTTTAATTTTATGATTGCAGCCCCAGCAGCTCCCGGGCCTGATTATAGGCTGCCTTGGTTATTTCATCGAAGGTCTCCTGCATCTCCTCCACATCTTTGCCCAACTGTTCGGCGTAGATTCGCTGGAGCAGGAGCTTATTCTCGAGTGCAAGCTGAAGGCCTTGGATAGCTATAGTTTTCTTTTGGGCCTCTTCCTTTTGTTTGCGCTCATCTTCTTTATTCAGGAAATCTTGCATTGATTGGTGAGGATTGGGCTCACCTTTTTGGCTTTTTTTATAAGGATCGTTCATGTAGGACTCGAAACTATCTTCAGAATTTGCCATAAAAGTATTTATTAAATGTTAGCGATTGTTTCCCGTGGTTTTGGTTGTGGATATTTCGGTAATGCTGACCCCCTGTTTCGGTGATATTGACCCCCTCTAGCAGGTAGAGGTTTACAGAGGACGATGGACTGACAATGTTACCGTTTTTTTCTTAAACTCTCACCTTTCAGCTCGATTCTGTAGGAGCCATGAACCAGGCGGTCCAGAATCGCATCTGCAATGGTATCTTCTCCGATGACATCATACCAACTGGCCACCGGCAGCTGACTGGCAATAACAGTGGAAGCTTTTCCATGCCTGTCTTCGATTATTTCCATCAGGTCTAGTCGCTGCTGTTGCTCCAGGTGGGTAAGACCAAAGTCATCCAGGATCAGCAGATCTGTTTTGGAGAGCTTCTCCATGAACTTATAGATGGTACCGTCCAGCCTGGACATTTTACTTCTAAGCAGCAGTTTCTGCACGTTGTAATAGGCTACTCTGTATCCTTGGGCGCAGGCCTGATGTCCCAGTGCAGAAGCCAGGAAGCTTTTGCCGCATCCAGTTGCGCCGCTGATAAGCACTGACTCTCCTTTAGAGAGATACTCTCCTGTAGCCAGGCTGCTGATCAGGCCTTTGTCCAGGCCTCTGGATGCCTCCAGGTTCAGTTCTTCTATGGATGCTTGATAACGGAAGCGGGCATTCTTCTGCAGGCGTTCAAAACGTTTATCAGAGCGGTAATCATCTTCTGCCTGCAGTAGTAGTTGCAGGCCTTCAGTAAGAGTGAGCTCATGGCTTCTCCTGGTCTCCAAGAGGCCCTGCCAATGGCGGCTCATACCGTAGAGGCGCAAGGAATTGAGTTGTGTTTCGATTGGGTTCATCTTTGTTATTGGGTTAGGCTTGTTTGAAGTATTCTTTGCCCCGGATATTCTTGTGAGGGGGTAGGGCTTGTTCCTTAGCAGATTCCAGCTGCAGCTCCACCATTTTATTTTCCAGCAGGTTGCGGACAAACTTGTAGGAGTAGCTCTGGTATGCTATAGCCATCTGGCAGGCCCTGGCAAAGGCGGCAGCATCCGAGTTGCGCTGCAGTCGCATTAAGCCATCACAGCTGCGGTAGAGTTGCTCTGGATATCGGTCTTGCTGGAATACCAGCTCCAGCAGCTGGTGCAGCTCATCAGAGCTCTCCTTAGCCTTCTGTAGGTAATACTGCGGGCTTCGTTCCAGGTAGTGGCGATGATGTGAGCAGAGGTGTTCCCTGTGGGTACTGTAGGCCCCCATACGCTGCTTGCGTTCATGAACAGCAATCTGCTTGCCTTGGCCATAGACATAGACCATAGAGCGGGTGTAGATCACCTTTACTCTGGTGCCGATGTAGGTGTAGGGAACACTGTAGTAGTGCTTATCTTCAGAGAGATAGATGTGGTTATTCTGGGCCACCTTCAGCTCCCGGTACTGCTTGAGCTCAAAGGCAGTATCTGGCAGTGGGCCCAGCAGGTGTTTTTCCTTGGCCAAGAATCTTTCCTCCCGGCAATAAGGCTTCTGTTGCATGCGTGTCTGGTTATGCTCCCGCACCTTCTCTTTGATGGCAACATTTAGCGAGACCAGATCAAAGAACTGCTGGTTACGCAGCTTAGCATACACCCGGCTGTAGATAAGCTTTACCTGATTTTCTACCAGTGCTTTGTCCTTTGGCTTACCGGCTCGTGCCGGAATAACAGTGGTGCTGTAGTGGTTGGCAAAGTCCTCTAAAGCTCTGTTGATGTCAGGTTCATAGCGGCTGGTTTTTACTACAGCAGCCTTTAGATTATCCGGCACCAGTACCTGTGGCACACCTCCCAACTCCTGCAAACAGCAGTCAAGGGCATAGAGGAAGTCTATTATACTTTGACTCCTGACAGCCATGGCAAAGCTGTAGTCCGAGTAGGGAAGACAGGCGACAAACACCTGGCAGTAAATCACTTCTCCTGTCTCCCGGTCCACATAGAAGAGTTTTTTACCGGCAAAATCAATGAAAAGCTTCTCTGACGGTTTATGCTCCAGCACCATGGAAGGCCTGCGTGCAACCAGCTGTTGAGATAAATGAAAGCAAAACTGGGTATAGCTGTAGCCTTTGGGATAATCCTGCTTATACTCCTGCCAGAGCAGGAGCTTATTTACTCCCTCTCGTTTTAGCTCTCTTGAAAAGTAATCCAACCTGCTTTTCAGATGCAGGAATCTGTCTTCTTTATAGGCAGGATTACCCGCATGGAATCTGGCTTCCAGCAGCGGATCTTCTAGCACTAGAAGATCTTCTACCGAACACTCCATCAGCGAGAGCTTGGAAAGATATGCCTTGACTGTGTTTTTGCTGATGCCCAGGCTGCGGGCGATGTACTTCTTTGCTTTTCCTTTTTGATGCAGGAGCAGCAGTTGTTTGATCTGGCTCATGGGCTTTGGTTTTCCTGCCATCGTCTCTGCTTTGGTGATACAGATCACAAGGAACCAAAACCTGCTTTAACTACTCAATGAAGGGGTCAATATGCTCCGGAATCCGGAACAACTTCATCTAGTAGCAGGGGGTCAGCTTACGCCGGAATGTCAGAAATTACTTTAGGCAATCTCCTGTTTTACCAGCTCTTTTTTCAAACCCACAGAGGGGTCAACATGCTCCGGATTATCCAGGTTGTTTTGCTAGTCATCTTCATAGCTTTGCTTGCACTGTATTTATGTCCAATAAATACAGCTAGTGCAGTAACCACCCCCACTGCAATTGCCAATACCAGACTATTGGTTGCTGTATGAACAGCCCCAAAAGCAGCCACAACTAGGCCAATCCAGGAGATGTAAAATGTAAACTGATTGTTTGATATGCCTGATCTCAAGGCTTCTGCTTCCAACTCCTCCTTTGCCTCATTCTTCTTTTCAATGGCAGCCTCATAAATAAGATATTGCTGAAAACCACCATGAGAATCCTCAATCTCTATTCCCAGCTCAGATAAAACATAGGTTTCACCTTCTATCGGCATTGTTTTACCTTTATCGAGAATTCCCTTTCTTACTAAATAGTCGAGCAGTCGCTTATAATGCCTGTACTCCTCGTCTTGATGCTGATATTTGTTTTCATCAATCCATAAAAAGTCAGCTCTCATGAAAAAACACCCAGCGCTAACTCTACCCCTCTGAGGAAATCTAAGTGTCGCTAGGATATTCTGAACGACAATCATATCATTAGGGGTTAACTGCATGGTATACTATTTTATTGATGGGCAGCGTAGATTTTCCGGAGAAGGGTGTTGTTCTCCAGGGAGAGCTGGAGGTTGTGGATGGCCAGGGAGCGGAGTTGGGAGTCTTTATCTTTCATCTTTATGATCCTGTTGCTGTGGTCTTTCTTTTTCAGCCAGCATCGCTTCTTGAAGCGCAATACTCTTCTCCAGGACATGAATACATTTATCTTGCCACATACGGGCTTCTTCTTTGGCCTCTTGAATCTTCTGCTCGTATTCTTCCTTAGTATAATTTTTGTCCATAGAACTTAGCTTTTGCGCATTATAGGTTTTTGATCAATGGGATAGTGCCCGTGTTCTTCGAAGAACATCTGGTTTCCACAAATCTGATCTATTTCCAAATATGCTTCCACACAGCAGGGAAGAAAAGAGTACTTTCCATCTGGTCGCAACCAAAAATCAGTAACACCATCACAATTATTTGGGCATTTATACCCTTTCAAAAGCTTTTTGAAATTGTCTATGGACAATCCCTTGCGAACCATTTTAGGAGGATGATAAAATTTAACTCCGCCCATATTTACCCCCTAGCTGCAACTAGTTTATTCAGATCTTCTATGAGCTTCAGGTAGTGATTGACGGTTTCGCTAGTACCATCCAGCTCAATAGTTAAGCTAACGGCTTGTCTACGCCTCTTGCGGAGATACAACTCAATGTCTTCCTCAAGTATTGGAACAGACTGTTTTTGAGCAGAATCCTTTTTTTCTCCATAGTTGTAGAAATCATCTAAGGACATACGATAAAAGTCAGCTAAGATCTTCGCTTGATCTAAGCGAAGCTTGCTTGCTCCTTTCTCATACTTACCATAGGTTGAATATTCTACTCCTAAGACATCACCAAGTTTCTCCTGCGTGTAGTTATGTTCTAGTCGTAATCTTCTTAGAATTTCGGCTATGTCCATACTTCCCTTCTCATTTTAGGTAAAATTAGACTGCTTAGACACAAGACTTCATAAGTTTTTAGCACAAAACAAGCGTCTTATTCTTGTTTATGTAAGAAACTTTTTCTTGTTTTGAGAAGTATATTAATAAATCAGGGAAGGGAAACCAGATTTAGAACTCTTCAAACAATTATCAGGCCAAAAAATGGAAAACAGGCTTCAAAAGATTTTTACCCAGTGGGGCTTTGAAAAGCTATCTCCTACCGATGCTTTACTGGAAAAGCTGGATATGACCCGCAAAAGGTTCTTTCAGTTAGTGGAAAACAAAGGCAATCAGGAGATGACTGTTTCTGAACAGCTAAGACTTCAGGCATGGCTAAAGTCTATTCATAAGATAGATATGCGCCTGTTTGACGAGGCTGGCACACAGTTGAAAATCCAGGACTAAAGAATGAACGCAGAATTGCTCCATACCGAATTGCAGCAACTACGCCTTAAGGTGCAGGAACAGGACAAGATGCTTGGCCAGTTCTACACCCTGCTCCAGCGTATTGCCGATGAGGTAAGCACCAAGCAGTTCTACACCATTCCGGAGTTTGCCAAGCTCACAGGGCTTAGCAAAAGCGCCGTGCAACATTATTGCCTCGAGGGGATCCTTAAGGCAACGCAACCAACCACCGGCGGCAAGTGGATGATCTACCACTCAGAGTTGGAGAGGCTCCGGGAGCAGGCCCAAGAGAATCATTTTAATGAGCGCAAGCAAACGACCAGGAGAAATACAGTACTGCGGAATGCCGCCCAGCAGCAGCATGCCAGTAAGAGCCTTGGTCAGTATGCAGGCGGTCCAAAAAGAAAGTAAACTCTTTGCCCTGGAGGGTAACCAGGTGGAGCGATACCACTACAAAGAGCACAGGAACGGTGAAAACCTGACCAGCCCGGGAAAGTAGCGGGCGACATCGCGGGGTAGAGCAGTAGGTAGCTCGCCAGGCTCATAATCTGGAGGTCGTGTGGTTCGAGTCCCACCCCCGCTACAAATCAAAATGCAAAGGCCATGGAACAACAGACTCTTTTGTACACTCTTCACAGCCTCCAGAGCTGGCAGCTGAAGGAGCTGGCCAGCAAGATGCAGGAGAAGGGATATCATGTAGAGATAGCGAAAAGGCCTTATGAGTATTGCCAACAAAGTATTTGCAGAGCAGCGTATGCATGCCTGGCTTGCTGCCAGACGCATGCAGTGCGAATCTGAAATAGCGGTTGGCTACAGCCAGGCGGAGCAGGAGCTGGAGGCCATTGCCCTTATCGAGCAGCACCTGGAGGAAATGAAGGAGCAGCAGCGCAAAATAAACAGATACCGTCGCTTGCTCACAATCTGTAAGGAGACGGTATCTGAGTTACTGAACGATCAGGAATTATAGGAATCTATGCAAAATGCGGTACTAGAAACAAGTATTCAGGACGATGGCGGGGCAACCATTTACACCCCCTGGACCACCGGATACAAAAACCTAATGGAGTATATCGCCAACCACAATGAGCGTATACGAGAAGCGAAGGCAGATGGAGAGGTTTTACCTGCAGATGCTAAAATTATCAGGAATGGCCTCGGCAGAACGATTGAGTTTATTCTCCGGCTGTACATCAAGCAACTATCCGAGCTTAACAGGCTTGACCGCATAAAGGTCACTGATCTCCCTCCCTTCCGCACTTACACACCCTCCCTGGCCACCTGCCTGGGCGTTACCGACAAAACCATCCAGAACCACCGCCGCGCCCTGGTGCAGGCCGGTATCATCACAGCAGAAGAGAACCATGGAGCATTTGGCCTCCGGATCTGGCTAAACCCTACCCTATTCCTAAAAGACTTCGTGCAAAAGCTGTGGAGAGAAGAAGCTGCAGCCGAAAGCCCCGAAAATATGCCTTCGAATAATGCAATTTTAGCCCCTTTCCCGTCTTCGGAAAGTACCGAAACGAAAAATTTACGCCCCTTAGGTCCTGAACTTCAAGACCCAGAAAAGAAAATTGGGCCTGTGAATAAAGGTGTCTTCGACGGAGTGCCTGAGCCTGGCCAGGAAACATCAGCAGAACCAGAGCAGCCGGCAGCTGGCCAGGCATCGGCACAGGACCGTACCTCCGTACCTTGCAGGACCACGAGGAAAGGTGAAGGGAATTTGGGTCAGATGCAACCCCAACCCTCCCCTGGAGTGCCACAAAAAATGAAAAAAAATTGCGCGGGCGGCGGCGGCGCGGCGGCGACGGCCGAGGAGCTGGCCGAGCGGCAGCACTGGCGACAGTTTGGCATCAGCATGGTGGAAGATTTCTGGCTTTACTCCAAACAGCGGCTTTACCCCTACAAAAAATTTATTCCCCTGGATGAGAAGGTGATCAAGAATTTCATCTGGAACAACGTTTTTGGCGGCTTCCCCCGCTCTGGCACCCACAACGATTACCGCCAGTACCTGAAGCAATGCAAGCAGCGCATCGATATGGCGCACAACTACCTCATGAGCCACCCGGGCTTTTCCATCCTGGATCCGGATAAGTATTTCGGAGACCAGGACATGCAGGGCAGTTTCCACCGGACCGTGGTCTGGTACCAGAACAAAGAACGCTCCCGGATCATGGCCAGGGTCTATGCCGAGGCTGACAAATTCCGGAAGGGAACCCTCACCAAGGGATACAAAGGCAACAAATACAAGCCGACCCTCCACCAGCTCTACGCTGATCACTGCCAATACATTTCCTCCTATGGCAATTCGGAGATGCTGGAGCAGTTCAAAGGCTTCGTTGCTCAAAATCCTGGCTTCTACGCCGGCTATTCCAAAGCACCTAAGAACATTGATTAATCAAAACCCATCAACAAAATGCCAGAGTCCCTCAAACTAGATGTATTTGTAGCGCATGCCAAGAATATGCGCAAACTCCAGAAGCAGTTTTTCAATGGAGATAAATCAGCCCTGAAAGCCTCAAAAGCTGCAGAAGCCAAGCTGGATAAGATGATCCAGGAATTTGAAAGTAAGCAGATCAATATGTTCTAAACCCTATTACAAAATGCAAACAGCTATTAACAAAATGCCCCTTTTGGAATCCGATCTTCAGTTATCTCTCCTGGAGTCGCACAACGCAAGCATAGCCAGGCTTCGCAAAGAGATCAGCAGCGATCCACTCATGTCTACAAAAAAACGAACCGAAAAAGTAAATGAGATCTATCGGCTAACCAGGGAAATCAAAAACCTACTGGCAGTAATGGGAATGGAGGTAGCAGCATGAAAAACGATTGGTTACCAAATCAGATGGGTAGTGTAGATGATATTCGCACAACCCTTAAAGGATCAGGCTGGTCTATCGACAAACTGGAAGCAGCGATGAAAGATGAGAACAGCAAGGATACGCCCCGCAAAACAGTAGTAAAGCTTTTGGAATCTGCAATTAAGCGCAAAAAGAGGGAGGTGCAGCCATGAGCAGCTTAGCTATTGAATATCGTGATAAGCGATATAATACAATCAAGCTTTTAGAAAACTTCCAGCATAAGGAAAGGCGCTTCTCCGAACTGGCAGAGGAAGCAGAAACATATGCAGAAAAGTCAGACCTCTATGATAAAAAATGGCTTTACTCCGAGGCTCATAGGCGATGCGTCAGTCTCTGCTGGCGGATCAGAGATAGGTATGATAGTGATCCGAATATAAGACGGTGGGTAAAAAGGGAAATGGCCAGTACTGAATACAAGTGCAGGCTGGAAAGGAAAGAAGAAAAGCGCCAGGAGTTTCTGAATAAGCACCGATACCAGGTACACTTCATGCAAACCAGTTTACGAGCTGATTATGGCCAGTTCAGGTGCGATAGATGCAACCAGGTCTTTTATCATTCCCCTTCAACCATCCTATTAGCTGAAAAAGAAGTCTATTCCTGTTGTTGTGGCCATTGCACCAACTCTATCATTTATAAGGATTGGGGAAAAGAACCTTTTAGCTAAATAAAAAAGCCGGGGGCTTTCGCCTCCGGCTCTTAGCTCCCAGGCGTCTCACCAACTGGGAAGCTATTACACAAAATGCAGAAGTAAATGTATGAAAAGCAGTTTCAAAAACAAAGCACTCACCAAAGCCCTGGTCTACTGGATCGAAGAGATGGACGGTAGATCTGTGAGCACCTTT
Source organism: Flammeovirgaceae bacterium 311 (assembly GCA_000597885.1). Lineage (NCBI taxonomy): Bacteria > Pseudomonadati > Bacteroidota > Cytophagia > Cytophagales > Flammeovirgaceae > Flammeovirgaceae bacterium 311. Next base: position 4,911,871 of record CP004371.1, on the reverse strand, counting down.
TACAGCTTAGATCGGCCTAAGGCCATCAATGATCTGAACCATCAGCCAGGACTGGCAGGCCTTAAAAAGCGCGTGGTGGATCAGTACCTAGGCAAATACAAGCGCGTGATCATCTACCGCAACACGCCGGATAATACCGGCGAAGAATTACGGCGCTATAATGAGAAAGGAAAAGAAGTATGATGCTACCCTCCAAGTTACGTCAGCAGGTCAAAATCAGCTCAAGCACTAAATCTTTCATGGATCTGTGCCTCCTGATTGAGGGCAGCCAGTATGCCCGGAAGATTGAAGAAGTCTATATCCCTTTGCCCCGCTTCCTGATCCTTGCTCACATCCAGGAGGTACAGCAGCTTATGTACATGAAGATCATGAAATGTACCTGCCAGGGCAAACTTGAAATGAGCTTTAGCCTAAGCATACCGGAGCTACTTAGTCTCTGGACAGTGATGGCACACACGCCATTACCGCCCGGATCCGAAGCCCAGGTACTGATTGACCAGGTGGACAAACATGCCTGTGATATTGGTTATCTGATCAATTACAAAAGCACATTTTAGTTGACAAAAATGTAAAGTAAAACCCGACAAATGCAACATAATCCTAACAACTACAAAGAAGCCATAGAGAAGCAGCTGCTGGATCTTTTTGAAGAATCAATCGGCTGGGAGTTTAGAGTAAAAGGCCAAAAAAATGAGCTTAGAGATATCGTCGAAGGCGTAAATCATGACTTCAAAATGGTGCGCGGCCGCAAATACGGTGCTTTCCCGGTGGCTTATTGTGAGCTCACAGGCAAGGGACCCCAGGATCTGGAAGGAGGTCAGCAATGAACGTTCCTGATCATACGCTCTTATTTTCTGATTTGTGTTAGATTATCTGGAATGTGGGCAAAGCATATAGCTTATTTTTTTCACCCTAAGTAAAAGTAAAGCAAGGCATTAGCCCTGCTTTTTTAGTTTTGATAAGAGCAAGATTTTGAAAAGCAAGCTATATAAGTTGTGGATCATTTATGATAAACTTGCTCTTACCCCAATATAAGTTACATATTTTGTAACTTTTTTCTTTTTGATGTGTTACATATAATGTAACTTGGCAACATGATTTAACTCTCATCCTCTTTGCCAATGAATATAATTAAGAATAGCCTGCTGCTGGAATGGTGTAGGCAACATGTGAATGCTGAACAACAATTACTTGCCTGGAGAGCGGACATTAAAAAGCTGCATATTGACAATTTAAATCAGCTCCGGGATTACTATCAGGTTAAAGTTCTAGGTAACAACCGGGTGATCTTTAAAATAAAAGGAAATGATTACCGGCTGATAGCTATAGTATTGGTTGCAAATCAAACGGTGTATCTAAGATGGTTTGGTACACATGCCGAATATGATAAGATAGATCCTGAAACGATATAAACTTCCAAGTAATTACAAGTCCATGGAGTTTTTTACATCCCGTATCTTTTGAATTCCCGTACCCTTCAATCCCCTTTTTATGATGGAAATTGTAATCACACCCATAATATCTGAAGAAGATTACCAAAAAACGCTGGAAAAAATCGACTCATTATTAGAGAAAAATCCACAACAAGGCACAGATGAATACTATGTTCTAGATGCGCTTACCACGCTAGTACAGAAATATGAAGAAGTGCATTATCCTGTACCCGACCCCGACCCTATTGAATATTTAAAATTTGTAATGGAACAAAGGGGGCTTAAGCCAAAGGATCTTGTAGAGTATATTGGCCCTAAATCCCGAGTGTCAGAGATTCTGAACCGCAAGAGATATTTTACCCTTGATCAGGTATACAATCTTTGGAAGGGGCTTAACATACCTTTGGATGTTTTAGTGACCAGGGGTAAAGACATAGAAAAACGTAAAGAAATAGCATAACTAAAGCCCGGATAAGCCCGGGCTTTTTTTATTTCACCTGGGCATCAGAGATCACTTGGGCTTTCTCATCCTGGGCAGCCTCCAGCTCGTTGAGATAGACAGCAGCCTTTACCACAGTAGGCCAGGCGCTGGTAATCGCATTGAGTCGCTGCAGCTCTGCCAGGATCATAGGCATGTACGGATCCGGAGCAGGCGCCCCTGCTGCAGGGTTCATCTGGGAGCCTCCACTGGCGGCAGCACTGGCAGCTGCCTTGTATGGATTGAGCACACCTCCGGATTCGAAGATTGGAGCACCCTGGCGGTACTGGCTGTTGTAAAGCAGCATATCTACAATGCCACGGTTGTTGGCGTAGGTGTTTCGGCTTAAAATCATGTGAGGCTCTCCGGCCTCCAGCTCTGCGATCACTTCGCCTGTTCTGCTGTCGATCACAGGATTGCCGCCCTGGGAGTGCCTGGATCCTCCCAATATACCACCCTTCGCGTATTTCGTAGAATTAACCTTGCCGATCGCAGCACCTCCACGGGCAACAGCCAGGCCTGTTTGTATAATACCCAGCGGAATACCAATGTAGGGCGGCAGCTGGTTCGCATTCTTCCAGATACCCTGCACCTCATCGAGCAGGTTGATGCCTATCTGAGCAATGGCCAGAGCCTTAATTTTCTTAGCATGTTTTTTACGGGAATCTTCGTCCTGGCTAAGCAGCTCAATGCCCAGCTGCAGCATATCTACTGCCCCTTTGTGGCCAGCTTCCCTAAGTTTTCCCAGGTGCTCCTGGTGCTTTTTCTCCTGGTCGAGCTTCTGATCCAGATGAGCCTTATCCATCCTGGCCAGCTCTGTAAGCACACGCTGGTATTCGATGCTTTCGGTACCATGCAGTTCTGCCTGCATCTCCAGGCGCTGCAGCAAAGCCTCACGTTGCACCTCAAATTTGGCATCCTCATAAGCCTGCTCACTTTCGATCGCACGCGCATACTTTTCTTCAAGCTCCAGCAGCTCCATTTCTTCTGCCAGCTTGTTTTCCTCCATGCGCTTGGCCCAGCGCTCCTGCTGCTTAACTTTTTCCTTTTCCGCCCACTCATCCTGCACGGCTTCCAGCCTGAGCTGGCGTTCCTGCTCCAGGAGCAGCCTCTGCTCTGTGATCTGTGCTTCATTGCCCTGGAGTGCAGCAAGCTTGCGATCGTATTCCAGGTTGAGCTGTGCCTCCAGCTTTGGCAGGCCATCGGCCATCAGGGCAATCCGGAGCTCCTGCAGGGCCTGCTCTGCCTCCAGCTCCCGCTTGCGCATATCCTCCCGGAGCTTGGCCTCCTCATCGATGTGCTTTTTGGTTTCGGCAGATTCAGCCTTATTAAGCTGGTTAAGCTTGTTGCGCGTAGTGGTACGCATTTCGACGATAGCTGCAGCCTTCTCCGCACGCTCTGCCTCCAGCTCTGCCAGCTCCATTTCATTTTCGCGGCTGGTGTCGTTCAGGCTCTGCTCCAGCTTGATCTTCTCAATCTTCTTATCCATCAGATTGAGGTTGATCAGGTCCATTTGTTCCTGGGCAGCTAGTGCTTTTTGTGCAGCCTCACGGCGCTCATTAAAGCTTTTCGTCTCGTCTTCAACTATAAAATTCTGCTGTTTGGCAAGTAGCATAAGCTCCTGCCTGCGCTTTTTGGCATTGATCTCGTCGCGCTCAATTTCTTTCTGCAGCTTATCCAGCTTAGCGCCGGCATCTACACCCTCCTTAACCCATTTGCTGGTTTCTTTTGCGGCATTGCTGATCTTATCGATGCCATCGCGCATACCCGTCGTATACTGGATCCCGGCATTGCCCAGGTCTTTAAGGCCATCCTCCCAATCACCTTTGATGATCTTCATGATGGCTCTGCCGGCAAGGCCAATAGCCTCAAATCGCGCCATCACCTGGTCCTTGATAAAACTGACGAGCCCATCGAGCGCTTTCTGCGGCTCTTTGACTGCAGTGGCCAGGCCTTTGAATGTCTTGCCTCCCAACTCCTGCACTACGCCTTTGAGGCGTTCAAAAATAGCAGTAAGCGGCCGGGTCACGGCAGTAACTCTATCGATGCCTTCCTGGGTGGTAGTAAAATAGCTGATCAGGGAGCCCAGCAGAATAATGAGCGCACCAAAACCAGTGCCGATGATGGCTCCCCTCAATGTGGTAAAGCTTTTGGCCATGCTTAATACATTGCCTCCAGTACCTTTGATAGTGGAGGAAAGTGCTGCCACTTTCCCATCCATGCCGGTTAACTGCAGGAAGCTTTGAAGTGCCCCTTTATTGGCATCGTCGATGCCATTCACCTCATTGCCAACTTCCTTAAGTCTTGACTTTACATCCTTAAGCGCTTCCGTTTTTCGAATATACTCTTCGGTACCAACGGTCATGTGCTTGCGCTCACGGTTCAGCTGTTTATAGGCTTTCTCAAGGTCGCCAATCGTGTTTTTGACCTTTTCTCCGCCTATTTCAACTTCAACTTGTACTTTATCAACCCTAGTTGCTGCCATAATAGGCAATTTGGCAGCACCAGGAGGGCTAAACTAGGATGCGAATTTGCCCTTACGGTTTGGCTACACTAAGTTCGATTCCCTCCTTGATCCGTCTTACTTCAGAGGGCCAGAGGTTCTTTCTGTTGCCAGAGGAAAAGCCTATTTTCTTACAGGTACGGCGCAATTCTTCTGTGCTGATACCAAGTGCGTTGGCAAGCTCGCTTTTGCGTATTGTGGTCATTTCTTACAAAAGGTGTTGTTGAGATAATTCCTGACTGTCAGAATATAATATGCTGATATAAAATAAATACTATGTGCAGGTGGCTTTTATTTCATGCCCCACCAAAACCCACGATAGGCAACAAAAACGCACTTTCCCCCACTAAAAAGCACTGTTCCCCACGGTGTCCAAATGCTACTATTTTACCTTTTTCTTACATGCTAATTTGGCTCAAGATTCACGCAAATATCTGCAATGATAGTAGTGCATGTGCCGGTTTCGGAAGCTGTTAAGAAGTACCTCATCCATGAGTTTGCTCATCGGGTGGTAGATCACCGTGAGGGTACCGCTATCAAAGTAAACCGGAGGCACTTGCTTGGCAATATCATGGCCATGGGCCTCACCAGTGATCTTTCACAATTTAAGCCTCAGCGCATACCTAAGCAAAGCCTAGCCTTCATTTTAGACTCATCTTTTGTAAAAAACGCATGTGTGGAGGAGTGGAAGCTGGAGATGATAAGCCAGTTCCTGGACCAGTTCTTCAAGCAGTCTTTCTGCATGTGGCTGAAAGCTACCTATGAGAAGCACGGAGATATTGTAAAAGCCATCGATGCTTTTTACGAGCGCTACGACCTTTCAGAAGACGATTATGGCCGCGACAATCTGCGGCGCTATTACAACGCACACCTAACCGGAAAGTGGGGAATATGATACTCGTAAAATCAACCTATAAAGAAATTCTCATGCTGCTGGGTAATCTGGAGCTGGTTGCACAGCAGCCATCGCATCACCTGGCCGCCATCACCCAACTTACCGGGAGGCTGATGAGTGCAGATGAACCGGTACCGGATGCTCCCCAGGAGTTCCTGATCATAGCCCTGCCTAAGCCTACTACCAAGCCAGTGAGGGGCCAGAATATCCAATACCACTTCCACAAATGATACAGACAAAAAGCTGTAAAGCAGATCCTGTTGCCATAGAGCAGCAGGAAAAAAAAGTTGTCGAGCTCCTGGGCACTACCAGAAAAAGACCTGGTCTGACGCTATTCGAATACAACAAGTTAACAGGGGAGCTGAACAAGGCCGCTTTTACAGAGGAGAAAGTTCATGTAGCAGATTTCTCTGCTAAGAATCCGGAAAAGCCAACTATGCGCAGCAAAGTAGTAATCAAAGAACACTGTATCTACTTTCAGGCATTGAACATGGCCAATGCAAGCAAAAAACTTATCAATGCAGGTTGCACCAGGATCGTATGAAAAAGAAACTCTTGCACCTGGTGCCCTTCCTGATCGGAAATGTGCTGCTGGTACTCATTCATGTCTGGCTATTCAATACCAGCTGCCCAAAGATGGCATGGCTAAGCTTGCTGCATCACCTGGTGTTGCTGGTTTTCTATCCTTACAAACAAATTTTCTCCCAGGATCAAGTAAACGATTAAGCGTTATGAGGACAGTAATTTTTATTGGCCTGCTCTTTATTGGAGCGGCCATTCTAGAAACCACTGAAATAACACCTGAAAAGGAGGAGATGGTAAAGAACCTTTTCGAAAAATTAGGTTACGTTTTACTGATCGCAGTCATAATGGATGTTGTAGAGTTCTTCAGCATAAACAAAGACTGATCAGTAAGCGGAGACAATCTCAGCTTTTGCAATGATCGTTTCACTGCGGTTCAGGTTATAGCTAAGCTTCCGGATCAGGAAGTTTCGCTGGTTAATCCGGTACACATTATTGTACTCCCAGTTGAGCAGATCCGGAAGGCTAAGATACAGGGTACCACTGATCTGCAGCCCGACATGCATCATATCAGCGTGCCTGCGAAGATAAAGCTTATAGAGGCTGTAATCACCCTCCAGCTCCAGGCTAAGCAATCCCACCACATTGCCGTTGCTATCGATATTGTCAATGCTGGCAAAAGGATACGGGTGATTTCTGGTGCTGGCGCTTATGCCATGGTAAAGCAATACCTTTGGCTTTACCTCTACCTTAGAAGTAAACCAGCCCCCCTTCAGGCTTGTCTTTGGCATCTTCATAGCGCCATTGAGATGGGCAACAAGCGTAGGGCTTAGCATGCTCCTGTAGTCCTGCTGGCCGGATCCTATCACCAGTTCTGTCGTGATCCCCTCCTGCACAACAACGCCATCCTCACTAACGATCTGCGTGAGCACATCATCCTTATCAGTTTTGTAACCTACCTTGAGTCCAGGGTTTTCGGTCCACTCAATATCATAGTCCGGATCAGTCTTAATGGTCCAGTCTTCAATTGGCTTGCCCTTCAGTGCATTATCGATCGCGCCAATGGTCAGTACATTATCCTCCACACTGTAGGTGATCGAGAGCGCAAACAGCTTTTTCAGCTCCAGCAGGAATTCACTCACCGACATGTCCGGAAGATGATCAATCGGCTTGATCACTGGCTGATAGGTGCCTACCCAGTAATCCTCATATACTTTTTCAAAGCAATTAATGGTTTGCGTGTTGAAGAGAAACAGCTGCTCCAGGCCCGGCATATTGCCCCAGTTCACCATAATCCTGACGCCGGTGGTGCTTTCAATTTGCCGCAGCAGGTATTTAAGGGTGAACATCGGTACGATGCTGTAGGTGCTGAAATGCGGCGATATGGGCGCCAGCTCGTAGCCGTTGCCGGCAAGCTTTGGCCGGTTTACCTGCTTGCCCAGCTTAATGGCCAGCGACTCATCGACGCCTGTCCAAAGATTGGGCCCATAGAAGGTAGGGCATACAAAGTTGCTCTCTGCATTGTTGAAATACAGCGCATCGATGCTGGCCTGAATAGCTGCATTCCAGTAAGGGGCATAGCTATCATACACGGAGATCCTTGTAGGGTCTTTGATAGGATCCTCGAATGTAACCTCCAATGGAGCAGAGGGATCTCCGTTCAGCTGCCAGATGAACAGGTCCATGCCATCATTCTCACCAGCAGAGGAGCCATATCGATAGAATTCATAGCAGGCTCTGTAGCTTTGAGAGGCATTGATATTATCAATGATATTTTCAATGGGTATAAGATCAACACGCACAAATTCCTCTTCATTGATCTTAACCTTTGATGCAAAAGTGATATCTAAGGATCGGGTGAATCTGATTCTCACCCACTTTCTATTACCATCCGGCAACGGAGGAGCGTATGTAACCTGAGGGGCATTACCCTGCTTATCCTGCCCCCTTAGAAAGGAGATGTTGTTGAGGCTAAGCAACACATGCTCCACCTGGTTAAGCTCAGTAAGCTTCATGCTAAGCTTATCACCCAGGCCGCTCATCTTGCTCTGGTAGTTGATCCGGAAGCCTTTGGCTCCGGAGCCCCGGAGCATCAGGATCCCCGGAGAGTGCAGGATACCATCTTTAAAAAGCCGTGCCGGTATCTGCCTGGGCGGCGGCGTGGATGCGTGCCAGTCGTTGGCAAAATTAAGCAGCCTGGTGTTATGAGGAGATGCAGGCAGGCTTGTAGCAAAGCTGTAGGTGCCCTCGATGATATCGATGGCAAACAAGGGGTTATTGTCCTCCATGGAGAGATTGAAGTTCTCCGGAAGCTCCAGGCTTACGTAATCTGTGTAGCCTTCAGGCTTGATCTGAATATCGAGCATAATTAAGGCGTATAGCTATGGGTTTCGTGGGCGTAGCTGTAGTCAAAATCGAGGCTCATTTCAGTGTTCCGGTCCTCGCCAATCTGGTATTTACCAGGCTTCAGGATCACCTTAACTCTGCCTGCAGGCGTAATTTCGTACACCTCCCGGCTAAGCGTAAATTCTTTCAGATGCCGGTACCAGGTCCTGGAGAGCTGCCGGCCCGTGTTGCCCTTGATGCTGGTCCTGGCACTATGATTGAAAGAAAAGAAAGGGCTGATCTGTGAAGTCTGGTTGTAGGGTACCATGCGCTGGGCAGTTTCATGCTCCTCATCCCAGTTTTCCTTAAAAGAGCCGGTGCAGCGAAGGGTTTCCCACCCGCCCAGGCTGTTGAGGTACAGGAAGGTTCTGGCAGTTGGATAGTGCGCGTAATCCAGCAGGTAAGTGCGCTCGTCGTTTCTGCCTGCCAGTGCTGCAGGATCTGCATTATTGCTGGCATACAGGGTGTAGCTAAGCGCTCTTTTAGCCGGTTGCTTCAGGTGCAGCCCCAGCTGCTCAAAGCCTGCAGGGAAATGAAGGACTGTGTTAAGCACATTGTTGGCAGTCAGCAGCATGTATTCACCAAAGCTGCCATCATCATATACAACCTTTGCATGCAGATATACTGTGCTATAGGCAGCCAGGGAGGTAAATAGCGTCAGGTAATCCTCCTGAGCAGGTCCCACCAGCTTATTGTTGGGCGCCCAGGTCTGGTATCCTTTTATTTTGGCAAACCAGTCTGTAGATGTTTTTCGGGGATCGACTCCACCTAAAAAGACAAAGTGGCTGGCCTCTAGCGCTATTCTTTTATAAGTAGCAGGTTCCCCCCAGTACTCCCTGATTTTAACCTTGACGTTTACCATGGCAGTATCGCCCCAGGAGATACCGTTTTTAGCTGGCAGCGCCGGCTTAAGAAAGGAATGAGCAATGCTATGCAGGTGAAAGCCGAATAGGCCAGCGCTGTCAGGCACACCTCTTTGGATATGGGTGCCCATGTATGCGCCAACACTGTTGTAAACAGCAAGCTCGCATTCCATCCGGAAGTTTAGCTCCTGGTGGTAGCCAGACATGTATTCAACAACGATCGGGTTCCGGCTTAAGAATCGCCTGACAGGTGGTTTTATGGTTGGAGGAAATAGCGCCATTACTTAAATTTTTCAGGATCGTAATCATTCCATTCTGCTGGCCTGAAGTGCAGGTCTACCCAGCTGCGATGCCGGAGCTCCAGGCGCCATCCGTACAGGTTGTCGGAAAATTCAGGGCCTACCTTGTTGGCTTTGAACTCATTTGTATCGACGTGAAAGCGGGCCTTTTTACGCTCCTCCCGGAGGTAGCTGATCACATCGAGCATGATCCCTTCTGTTCTGGCCAGCACCTCCCGCTTCCGCACATCGTTGCCCTCCGGAACATTCTCCAGGATGGCAAAGCCAGTCAGGGAAAGTTTATCGGTATTGCCCTTGTTATCGGCAAAGCCCAGGTCCGGGTATTCTACCATCATGGCAGGATATTTAACCTTCTTCCGGAGCTTGCCTTCCACTACTTCTTTTTCCTCCAGCTCGTGAAAGAATTTTATATCCGGGTGCCTGTTGGCAATTTCCTCCAGCAGGTTGATGAATTCTTGATAACTGCCCTGTCTCATTATTTTGAAGGTTGTTCCGCTGCCTTGCGGTTGTCGTAGTTCAGGTTGGTCAGAATGGTGTGCAGGTTCTGGTAGGCCGTCTCATCGTATGAGCCGTAAAGCTTCTGGTGTGCCAGGTCTTTGAGCAATTCAGTGAGGCTCCCCCCTCCCTGGTCAGCGGCCTTAGCTTTCGCTTTCTTCGATTTGGGAAAAACATAGCTGTAAGCAGGATCTTCCACGATCGAAATTTTACAGGCAATGAAGTAGCTAAGCACGTAGAGCTTCCACCTGATCGGGAGCCAGCGAAAGAATTTAGCCCGGCGCTTCATGATGGCAGGATTAAAGCGCTGCCTGATATCGCCATCATAATTACTCATCCGCATCCTGATGAACAGAAACCACTTGCTTGGCCTGCAGAGTGTGGCCACCAGCTCATCGAGCGCCTGGCACTTCCGGATGTCGCCCTGGTGTTCGGCAATTGCCTCCAGGCAGTTATCTGCATAGATATATTCCACGAAGGTGGCATTCTCCAGCTGATCACCTGGTAGGTGGTAGCGCCAGATCCAGAGGCGAAAGCTATTGAACCATGCTTTAGGAGCCGGCTTATCCCAGATCCATTTAAAGGCCTCGCTGATATCATAGACAGTTTCGCCCGGGAGCTGCCGGATCCAGAACCAGTAGCGTAGCGCCTTGACTGGATTGTAAGTAGAAAAGAGGAGTAGTTTCACCAGGGCAAGCCTGATCTTATGGCTTGGTTTGAAGCCGGCAAAGAGGATTGGGAAAATTTTCCTGTACAGCTTTGGGCTTACATGATCCCAGCATCTTGGCACCTGTACGGTGTGCAGTACTTTATCTTCGAATCTGATCTCTAGTGGTTCCATTGTTGCAAAGGTGCAACATGGCAATTGCCACTTTTAGGATGCAAAAAAGCCCGGCCGTAGAAGGGCCAGGCTTTCAAATAAACAAAATGAAAACGTAGAGTGCTAAGGTAGTGATAAAGCATCCGGATGTTTAGGAGGCTAAATGCTTATTCCAGTCCATTAGAATTGGCCGCGCCTTATTCCATTCTTATGGCGGAACCATAGAATAAGGATCGTTCCCCCCACCATGGCCAGCATGATCAGGAGCAGGGAGAAGGGATCGCTTTTCTTTTCCTTATGCCGGTTCTGGCTGTCGGTAATGGTAGGCGCTTCGATCTTAATCTTAGGTTTCTCCTTTACTTTTTCCTTGCTGAAATCCTTCACTTTGACCTCATTGTTGCTGTCATTATTAGTGGTTTCAGTGATTTTAGTGCGGTTTTTATTCTTAATCTTAACCGGTATCAGCTCAACTTCCCGGGTCTTCTGCCTGATTAGAGGTTGCTCATGCGTTACCACTACCTCGCCATCATAGCCACGGTATAGTTTTACATGCAGCTTTGGCGTCTTCAGTTCAATTTGATGGCCGGGTTCCGGAGCCAGATCGCCCAGATCCTCCGCCTGGACCACTTCGGTATGGGTCTGGTAGGTAGTATCCTGCTCGGTGGAGCTGGCCACTGGGTTCTTTTTCCCGACGCTGCAGCTTATGTACAGGGTGGTAAATAGGAGTAAGAGGAGTAGTCTCATGGTGCGCTTAGTTTTTTAGTGCGATAATTGAATGTAAGGGCAAGGGTAATGGTGGCCAGGCCCGATACCCCCGACACGATCAGGGCTTCCTGCTTCAGGTCGTCGGTCATGGCCATGTAAAAGGCAGCGCTCATCAGGCCTGCCCACAAGATTGAATAGGTTAGGTATTCCCTGAACTGAGGGCCATGCTCATAGCGGTACCGGTATTTGTTGGCCGTGCTCCGGAGCGCATCTACACTGGTATTTAGCTTATAATTGCTGAGCTGCAGCTCAGTGTTCCTGCTCTCCAGGTGCTCGATCGTATTATGCTGGATCCGGGCACCTTCCTTGAGCAGGCCCAGCTCTGCCGTGAGTAGCCGGTTGCGGCTGATCAAGGAGTCGAAGCGGGCCTGGAGCACAAGCAGCTCCAGGTGCTTGCCATGGTAAGACTTCAGCTCCTGGTATTGCTGCCGGCTGATCAGCAGATCATCCTTTCCAATCTGGGCAGTGCTACTCAGGCACGCGCTGAAGACTGCGAATAATATTAAGAATGCTATCCTTTTCATGCTGGAGCTTTTGTACCTGGTGCAGTGCTTGCGTTTTTTCATGCAGGAGTTTTTCCCTCTCGATCCGGTGGCGGCTGATCAGGCTGTCTTTATCCAGGAGCTCCCGGATCATGGTCATCTTTTCTTCAGCCAACTTATTTTGCAGGAAACTCCTTAGCGTTTTTTCCTTTTCGTAGGCTTCCGTAAGGGTTTCATTGTCCCGGTGGTAGCTCTCGATGTTGACTGAATAGTAAGTCTGCTGCCAGAAAATCATGTACATGCAGAAGCCGAACAGCCCCAGCACCAGTGTAAAGATGATGGCCACGATGGCCAGCATTCTTGCTTTATATCCTCTCACACTCCTCATCGCTGTATTTTTATAAAGCCCTCGCTAATTCTTTCTTTGACTACTGCCAGCTCATCGAGCACCTTCTCATCAGTTTTCTTAAGGTCATTGATCACATCTTTGAGGCTGCCCATGGTATGGTTGATGTTCTGGAGTACCTCCTTCAGGCTGGTATCATTGCTGTTCTGATCCTCCCGCATGCGGTTTGCACGCTCAATCTCGCGCTCCAGTGCCTTTTCTTTCTCCCGAAAGATCACCCGGAGCAGCCATAAGGCCAGGCTGAACAGGGCTGAGATGGCCACACCAAAAGCGCCGATGATGTACCAGGTGCTATAGTCAGCAGATCCGGCCGGTACCGGCACATTTATAGTGCTGGAATGCATCTGAAAATCGGGCATATCCGCCTGCAATAGCATCAGGAAGCCCAGCATAAGGAGTAGCTTCATACAATTACCCAGGTTTTACCGTTGGAGTCCCATGGCTTTGATCCGGACGTGCGGTCCATATATACTTTGCTGCTTTCGAAAGCTGGGTAAGTATCAATTTCCTTCATCAGGAATTGCTTAAGATCCTCCAGCTCTGCTTCGCCATTGGTGTCCAGGCTCCGGAACAGCGCGCTCTTATCATCGCTGCCTGCAGGCTGATCCTGCTCCAGTCCGTCGTTGGTTGATTTGATCCGGATGCCGTCTTCACTAACCTCCAGGTTCATTTCAGAGATGCCCATCTGCAGCACGATCGGAGCCATGGCAGGCCGGATGTATTCCTGCAGCAGCTTGGTATATTGTTCACCTGGTGCCGCTGCCTTCAGGTTGTCTTTTACTTCCTGAAAAAGATCATCACCCAGGACCTGGCGAAGCACCCTGCGCTCTGCCCTTCGGATGAAGGGTTTCAGCTTCATGAAGGTGCGACGGCTGTTGCTTACGTTGATGTACTCGGCCAGCTGGCCAGCATTCCGGAAGATGAGCTCCTTGCTTTCGGTATAGGCTTCGCTTTCTGCCCAGGTGGTGAAAAATTCTTTATTATCCTCCAGGTACTTCAGCGCATAATCCAGGGCTTTATCGCCAGCTTTCATGTGTGCACGCTTCCAGCTCCGGAGCACCCACTGCCTGGTTGGTGTGGTATTGGCGCTGTTGGTTTCCACGATGCCGGCATCACCTACCCTAACCATACCTTTGGGCCCATAGATGCAAAGCATGTAATTGGCCAGGGCAGACTGGAGGCGCTTCAGAACTTCCTGCTCCTTCGGATCCAGCTCTGCACCGGTTGTATATTTTTCCTCCAGCTCAAGGTAAAACTCATCTGAAATGGCTGGAATGATATACTCCAGGGTTGCGGCCTGTACACTCGGGACCAGCAAATCAAAGGTGGCGTTGTCATTGATCTCAACATGCGCCGCGATATCGGAAGTGGCTTTAAATAGCATCTTGTTTGCCGGTAGGGTTAGCGTCTAAAGTCTGAAAGATGGTGTCCTGGATGCCGATCCACACGCGGCGCAGCAGCCCATCGACCTGGCGCTTGTGCGTTTTATTGATCTTCATTGCCTGGTGCCAGGGCTCAAGCAGGATGTTGCGGCCGTACCTGGTCTTTTTGATGGCCACCTCGAAAGCCATACGCTCCTTGGATCCGCTGCCGGCACCCATGGCGCCAGGCAAAAGCACGCCACTAAGGGCAGGATCTACCCCCAGTGAGCTAAGGATTGCGCTGTTTGCATCCTGAAAATCTTTGCTGTAGGCCTCATGCTGGATATCGTTTTTGATTGCTTCGATCTTCCAGCCTGGTCTTTCCCTGCCCTGGTCGTCGACAGCAAAAGAACTGTAGAAGGTTTTGCCGGCATTATCAGCACCACTAAGCACGCTGGCAATGGTGGCAATCATCTCTTTCCGCTTGGCTTCGCGCTCCTCCCTGGTGTAGTCAGGCGATGGATACATATCCTGGAAGTACTTTTCAGGTACCTGGATATGATATTTAATGTTAGCGGAGTTGTCCATGTTGGCGGTTTTCCAAACAGGGATCTTATTCGCGTGACGGATCCAGTACTGAGCACCTATGTAGGGAGGTAAAGCATAGTATGGATTGCCCGGAATGTCCTTTTTAACATGCATCACGAACTCCTGAGGCTGCTTTGTCTTCTTTGGATCCGGGTTATAAGCAGGCAGCACCTGTACTTGCTGGTTCTGCTTGCCCATCCAGTCGGCAACACCATACCATTCGACGCGCCTGCTTTGCTCGTTCATCATCGATGCGCGGCAATCGAGCGCCTGCAGGCGGGTTACTTTCGTGATCTTATCAGCCTGGCCACCTGCTTTATTTCCATAAGAAAGCTTTGCAAAAACATTGGCAAGCCAGTTGTAATCAATCACTGCCTCGCGCATGTACTGCTCAAAGCCTGCCTCCTCCAGCCAGTCATCCAGTTCCGGATCATCGAAAGGCACTTTGATCTTCTTATTGTTCTCGTACTTCTCGTAGTAGAACACGTAATCATCACCGATCAGGAGCTGATCCTTGGTGTCCATCACACCAGGTGCAAGGTTGTTGTTGAGCAGAAGTGTTACCAGGTGGTTAGGCAGGCGGTTGTCGGATCCCCAGGCAGCAAACTTGATAGCACCTTCTTTATCGGTGCCCCTGGTGACGCCTTTTGGTTTCTCCAAGGCTTGTTCCGGAGAAAATTTTGGAGGCTCTCCAGACACAAACTCAACAGCAAATACCTCATCCTTCTGCACAAAAGCAGTGTAGGTGTTCTCATCGATCCTGTTTACCTGTGCGCTCATGCGTGAAATACCTTGCTCCCGTTGAATTCAAAAATCAGATCGATCTTCACCTCGAAGTGATGACCCTTTCTTTCAGAGTAGAGCATGAGGTTGCCACTGTGCTTGATGTTGTGTTTGAAGCCGCTGCCCTCCTCAGATTTCTCACCTTTGTAGGCATGCTTTACCCCCTTCTGTGCATCGACGCACTCTCCCTGGGATCCATCAGTCTTGTGGTATTTGACGTGGTGCTTGCGCGGTTTTCCATTGACAACAGACTGATCAATCTCAGCCAGCACAACAGCGATGCTTACTTTGCTCATGCAGCAAAATTGCCAGTTGCACTATGGAAATTTTAGGATGCGAAAAGGGCCAAAATCTACTATTATGTTTTTGGCAGGTAAAAGCATATAAGTGGCTGACGGTCTGGCGACTTATCGAAACCACATAAACAAAAATTCTTACGTTTAGGCACGATGCTGTCCGCGCCCTTTAGCGGGAATGGCAATTGCCATTTCGAAAAATGAGGATATATGAATGGCAGCTGCTCCTCCTGCCGGCAGCTGCTGCCTCATCCTTTCATGATCCTTGCACATCCTTGACTATCCTTTCATTATATTTGATCATGAGTTTAGAGAAGATAGTAGCAAAGGCTAGAGCACGCTTGCCTCATCCGGATGCCGTAGAAGCTGATAGGTATTATGTTCCCATATTTGAGCTAAGCCTTATAGATATCCTTCCAACCAGCTTACCAATGGAGCTGCCAAAAGGAGTAGTAAGTCCGGATCACTGTGTGGTAGTATTTGAGAAGCTCTACCTGGAAGATGTATTTCTTTGCTGGAGGTTCATTAGAATAGAAAAATAAAGCCCCGGCCGAATTGCCGGGGCTGATCGCTTTGCGCTAATCCACACTAATCGCGCCCATCATGGGCTTGCCGTCTATGGCTGTTATGTCGGGTCCAATACTTCTTGATGCGATCAACCTGCCATGATATGCAGAGCAGGCCACACCAGCAAAGTACGAAATAGTATAAGAACATGGCCAGCTTTTCCATGACTACAATATAAAAAATAAAGCCCAGCTTTATAGGCTGGGCAGTCAGTAACAGCAACATACGTCAAAGAACTCGCACATCTTTATTAGCAAACGCCAGCCTCCCAGCGTTCAATCTCTACTCCCATATAATTGGAGTACTTCCTCCAAAGGATGTTATCAAAGCAGTCGCTCAAGTGAGTGGCTTTCTTCTGATCACCAGATCCCTTCTCACTGCGCTTATCCTTTTGAAAGTCACCAACCATACCGGCCATCTGGATTGATATAGGCAGGAATTTGCATTTGTTCTGATTGATCCGTACCCTTGGCATGCCTTTCTCCTGCTCCCCCAGGATACGGTTAATCAGGAAGTATCTTTTCTTGAGAGCACCATCTAAGCCCTCCACCTGGTTGTATACATTGAAGCCAGCAGCTGATAGGATCCTGGTGATCTGCTCATAAAACGTTTCATTGCTGCCTGCATTCTTACTGTTACCATTTCTATCGCCATGGATGAAGATGTCGCGGTTCGGATGGTTGCGATACTCATCGATGAACTTATAGCAAAGGTCTTCCACCAGGTTGCCCTTAGCTTCTTCAATGTACAGCTCATTGCATACTCTCAATTCTCTGTAGCCGGAATAAATATGCTCCTGGCACACCAGCAATGAGGTAAAGGCAACGTTGAAGTCCCAGCTTAATTCAAGGGGCTTATTGCGCTGTACATCACTATCCTTGGCAAGCCAAAGGCCTGCATCACTCTTATCGTAGGTATAGGTAAAGGCATCACAATGCTTTTCATCATCGAAAGCAGGGTAAAAGGCATTGCTGACCCTTTTTGGCCGCATGTTCATGTATTCAACCATAAATATGATGTTAGGTAAGGACATTCGCGCCTCCTCCAGGTATTCTTCGCCCAATACCTTGATGTTATCTTCAGCGGTGGCCTCTATGTAGAAGTATTTTTCAGGATCCTTCACGGCGAGCTCTTCAGCTCTTAGGATCCAGTGTTGTTTTGCCAGCCAGGGCATAGAAGAGAAACCACACTTGCTTTTATGCAGGTAATGGCCGGAATAGCTCCGGTATTTATTGGCCCTCACCAGGGGAGCCAGTACCTTATCATAATCCTCCTGCTTTACCCATCCTTTTTCATCTACATCGAGCGCATCCAAGGATAAGCCACGCACAGTATCGATCCGATCGACGCTGATCATCTGAATGGTATAGCCATTAATGAAGGTGATTGTGGTGTCGAATTTTTTAGGGCGATTATTACACTTCATCCAGTGCTCCGGAGGCCTTTTACCAACAACATAATGCCCCGGCTCATGATCAGTGTGCTCCTTCAGGCCGTGTGCCTTCCAGAGCTCCTCCATGCTGGGTAGTGTGTTATTAAGCAGCTGCCCGAAAGTGAGCGCGGCCAATCCGCTGCGAGCACCAGGTAGGAACCGAAACTTTTGAAAATTATGTACTCCGATAAGGCCCGTTTTTCCGGATCCACGGCCACCAATGATATCCTTATTTTTAGCAGGGCTTTTGATGAAGGCCAGCTGCTTAGGGTTTAGGTATACTTCCCTTATGGCTTCCTCATTCTTCATCGTAAGATACATCAATTGTCTGCTGGCGCTTCAGAGCCTCCGGATCATCTGTATAGGCAATATTGAAAGTTAGATGGGCGGAAATATCGAACGCGGCAACCTTTGGATTGTAGAGGTCTTTTATCTTGGCTGCTTTATCCAGGGCACGTTCTGCAGCCCTGAAGTCACCAGCCTCTTCAGCACGATCTGCAAAGGCTAAAAAACGCTCAAACATGAGATTTTTCAGACCCTCTTTGCTGTAATCATGGATATCGCCATAGAGCTGGATGCTATCCCTAACGATTTTGGCAGCTTGGGCATAGCTAATGCCATATTCGGCTTCAGCCAGGGCAATAGCTCTGGCCGGGCTTTGGTTTTCGCTCATCCAGGTGAAGCATGCCCGGTACCTGGAGAGCATTTCAGATTGCTTTTCTGAAAGGGGTTCTTTATCCAGCAAATGAGCCCGGATCTGGTCCAGGCGATCCAACTTCTCTATTTCAGTGCTCATCTTATCCCTGGATTAAGCGTTCTTCGATTTCTGAAAGCTCCGCCTGGAGGCTGGCCAGCTTATTTTGATAGATTACTACTCTGGAGGGGTTGTGCTGGTGCCTTTCAACCAGTTTTTTGGCTTTTGATATGTTAGCACGGACGTTGCCCCGGCGCTGCAGCAGCTCCACCTTATCCATCTCGGAAAGTTTGGGCTTTTCCGGCTCCGGCTCCCTGGGGAGTACTCCGGTCTTTTCGAAGTGCTGCAGGGCAATCGCATTGCTGTTATAAATGGATTTATTGAACAGGATCAGATCCACCAGTTCTTTGCGTTGCTCCTGGGTGCCGGTCTCTGCCAGGTCAACCAGTTGGTTGGCCAGCTTACACTTCTGGCGGTAGAGTTCGCCCTGGTTAACCCTGATCCGATCGGCTTCTTCAGCATCCTGTGGGGTAGGTGTGACAGGAGCTGCCACTGGAGCTGCAGGCTTTTCGGTAATTGCCGCAACTGGCTGGTCCAGCACACGTATAGATGAAGCGGTTATGGTGGGCTTTACCTTTTTTTGAAGCTCTTCGGCTTTGCCGTCTGTGTATACTGTAATCTTCATTACGCCAAAAATGCACAGAGGCAATTGCCATTTTTAGGATGCAAAAAAGCCTGCTATTTACTAGCAGGCTTCTTATTGGTCTTCCCTCGCTTCGTTTCCGTCTGCTGCTCGACCTTTATCTTCTCAACGTAATGGCTTATGCCGTCACCTATCAGCAGGGCGGCTAAAGCATCCGTTAAATGATCGATGTGCACCATACCGCCCGGGAGTTTACTGGAGACAATGAATTTGCTCTCCGGTGTCACCTTAAGCCGGTATTGCTCCAGCCCAGCCATTACGGACCAGCTACTACTGGTACTGCACCAGTGTATTTGATACTATAATGGCCGGCGCGGCTCTTCAGCTGGAAGGTAGTAGCGTTACGCTCGGGCTGATCAGCGCCACTGTCGTAAGTGGCAGTGGTCAACAGCGCTGGAGCACGCTTGGTACCTACAACACGAAGTCCACCTGATGCGCTATCAGTAATAGCGATGTAACGGCCATTGATCATGTTGTTGAACAGCTCCAGGCGATCATCATCACCTGCAATCACCCAGTCAACCAGTTGCTCGAATGACTTGGAGCCATCTTCGCCAACTGTTGGATGCGAAAGCTTGCATGTGCCGGGCTCAAACTCAAATTCTTTGAACCCATCGCCGCCTACAGTCATGTCAACGTCAATAGACTTTGCACCAGTGGTTGGATCCGTGGTGATCGTCATATTGGTAACGTCGGCATCTTTTGCCAGATAGAGCTTTACAACTCCACCAGGGATAGGGCCATTCTGATGGCGCAGATCCCTAAGCTTAATGACATTCGCCATGGCTTAGCCCTCCTCCTCTTCTTCAGCTACCTCGCCAACCTTTTCGATTACGGCAGCTTTCACCTCTACCAGGTGGGCCAGGAGCTCCTGGTCTTTCAGCGCTTCCTCTGCAGTAATTACTGCACCTTCGTTGAAGCCAGGCACGCGAAATCTATTATGCTTGAAGCGGAAAATACCGATCTTTCCGGCTTCAAATGTTGAAGTTGGCAGTGCAGCTTTTTTAGCTTCTTCTGCCGCTTTTTTCTTGCTCACTATAATTAACTTTTAAGTGAAGTCTTACAATTGATTTACTAAAGAGAAAGAGCCCCGGAGGGCACTTTCTTACGCCTGGTCGTTTACAGAGAGTGCGCGTGGGTGCACTTCTTTGAATTCAACGCCTGCCTTGAAGTCGATCAGGATCTTGATAGTCCTGTTCTCCTTCTGGATGTCCAGGTTGTAGTCGCTTAAGCTGTCTACACCAAATACCAGGTTCTCCTTAGGAGTGCAGATCATGCGCTGGCTACCTGCCAGGCCTGGATCACGTACCAGCTCGCAAAGGGTGCCATCCAGCTGCACGCGGTCACGCTTGATGCCGGTATAGATTGGAGAGCCATTGAAAAGCGAGCGGTAGCGGCGGCCATACCAGTCAAAAAGTGAAGGTGCTACCTTCATTTCGGTAGGCACGTTTTTGTAAGCCTCACCAAGTCCATCATACACTGCTTCTGCAGAATCGATGATGTTAGTGGCAGTAACTGCACCAGTAACTACCGGAGAGATCTGGCCATTGGCAACATCAGCGATGTCATCAGCGATCAGCTTCAGCCAGCCAGTCATGGTATCGATAGGCGTAGTGCCGGCAGCGTTGTAAACGCCTTTGTAGATGCCCTGCAGACGCACGTTTTCGCGGATCTTGCTGGAGATGTACTGCATGATGAATTGCTCGAATGGAATTGCACCATGATCAGAAGACTTTTTCATCTTGCCCAACCAGGTCTTTTCCATGATCTGGGGTACAAGCAAAAGGTCAACCTTGATAGGGCGAACCTTCAGAATACGGGCTCCAAACTGCAGCGCATTGCTGGTAGGCTGGAAGGCGGTTGGGTTACCTGGCTTGATCAGGTCAGTGATGGCAAGGCTGGGAAGGGGAACCTCGTCGGTCACATCATCCATCACCTCATAATTGTTCTGGAAGTCTTCATCCAGAAGAGCCTCGCTGATCAGCACATCCCTGTGCTCGCGGTTGTAATCGCCTAGTGCGTCAACGAGTTCGTCAATTTTCAGAGCGCTCATGATTTGCGTTTAAGAGTAGTAGTTTATTTACCTGCCTTTTTCTCGGCTTTCACTTCCCAGCTGTACTTCTTGCGAGTCTGCTGGCCAGCGCCGGTGTTGTTATCACCTTCTTTGATTGCGGCAGTGGTGGAGTCACCAGCTGCCTCCAGGCGCTTGATCTGATCAGCCTGTTCGCTGATCGTCTTCGCCTGCTCCTGATCCTTCTGCTCCAGTGCTGCCTTGGCAGATTTGAGCGATTCTAATTCAGTAGCCTGTTGTGCTACTTTCGCCTCAGCAGCATTCGCTTTTGCTTCAGCGGCCTGCAGGGCAGAGGTTTGCTCATCAGTGAGCTCTGCTCCGGCTTCTTTGCCGAAGGAGATTCCGAAAATCTTCATATTTGATTGCTTGGAAGTGGTTGCGGGTATTGTGGAGGTGCTCTTTTGCTTAGCCAGCTGGAGCACTTTGGTTACAGCATCATTCAGAGATCCGATGCTGTCGATCATGCCCATCTTAAGGGCTTCATCTTTGGAGTAGGTTTTGCCGGTGAAGATATCTTCCTTGCCGGTTCTAAGTTTGATGCCCCTGCCGGCCTTCACTGCGGAGATGAAGTCTTCCGTGATCAGGTTCAGCTCTGCTTTCAGAGCCTCCACTGCTTCGGTTGGAGCCTCTTCATAAGGATTCAGTACAGCCTTATCCTTGCTCTGATCAGCGCGGAGGATCGTCACCTTCAGACCTTCTTTCTTCAGCCATTCCGTCTGATCCACCAGCATGCAGAGCGTGCCGATTGATCCGATAGTAGCGTAGTTAAGCTTATTGGCGATGATGTACCTGGATTGGGATCCGAACCAGTAGCCGGCACTGCAAAGCATACCGTCGATAAATGTTACAATCGGCTTTGTGCTGGTGCGAATTGCTTCAGCAAACTCCGGCAGGCCATCGACGGCTCCACCTGGTGTATCACCCACGAGCACGATCCCTTTGATATGATCCGCTGAATTGACTTTAGCAATTGCAGAGGAAAGAGACTTGGTGCCGTAGGAGCACATGCCCCCGTTTTTGCTCATGGCGCCAGTCACCTGGATGATGCACACTTTGCCCTGCTCGGTCTCAAATACGATCAGGCCTGTGGCATCATCGTAAGCGAGCCCTGCCTGCAGCTCCTTGTGCTCTGCCTTCAGTGCCTCGATATTGCCGCCATTGGCAATACGCTTAAGCACCAGGGGTGCCATCGCATCGAAGTACTTACTTTCAAGAGCCCAGAGTCTGGTAGATAGAATCTCGTGCATGCAAAAAGAGCTTTGTGGTCAGTGTTGATCACAAAGCTCTTCAGGACTGAAAAAATATTTTAGGATGCGAAAATGGGGGTTAGTTAGGCATCTAAAACCAAAAGATTTGAACTGGAATTAAATTGAGTTTGCTGCCCCTGAACATCTACTAACAAGCTTAATTGCTCTTTTATGCTTCTTGCGTTTGCAGTTTTAGGCCCTAGGTAATAGCTCCCAACGCCCTCCCAAATCAATTTAGAGGTATAGCTTTGAAAGTTATTTGTGCTTCTGTGTTCGTAAAGGCGGCAAACAGGAGAATTTGTTTTATCCATCACCTGTATATAATCGGCATCCGGCAGCGAAGCGAAAGATATAAGGTTTTCTTGCGAAGTGTAATGAGCATAGCTCGGTGAAGGCATTATCGATTTTAAACTGTTCCACTTCCAGCCGCTACCATCATTGAAAAACAGTCTTAAATCTTCTTGCGTACTCTCCGCGTTGTTATCAAATACGCCGCCTGTGGGTATACTACGACTCATGAGCAATTTAAGTGTGCCGTTTGCGGCCGCCCCGCCCTCTGCAAGTGTTATGTATTGCTCCGGGTTATTATACCAGACTAAACAGGGTTGAATTTCAGCAAAGGTAATAGCGCCCTGGGTGCTTACGTCTTTACTAAATGTCCCCTCCCAATTTTGCCATACCTTGCCGTCTGAAATATGACTCCGAATTGCATAAACACTTTCATAAATGCCTATACTATCGTTTCGGATAGTAAGTAGCAATATCATTTCCTCGCTGCTTTCATCCCACAACATACGGGTGTAAGCCCTGCGCAACGGAGAGGTCATCGGAATATCTACAATTATACGATCTGTAAATGTTACGCCGCTATCATAGCTGCTTTCTAAGATAGTTTTTGTAAGGTCCAGGCCGCCTCTCGTACCCCTGAAATTAAAATGAATGTACGGCCCCTTTTGCCAAACTTTTGGATAACAGTAAAAGCCGGGTAGGCTTTTCCAATAAGCTAACGTAGACAAATCACCCGGAACCGTTGTTTTGTAAAGTAACATATCGGTATTATGTCCGTTACTCCTGTTGTTTGAATCCATCGTTTTTTCAACCGTAACCAAGATATTGCCATCCTCTAATACATGAGTAACGGGCACTGGGTGAGTGTCCCAGGCCTCGGTAATATCATTATGTTTCGGTATATGTACCTGTTGCACAATCTGATTACCGGATTTATCGTATCGATAAACAAAGCTGCTTCTGTTCCAGGGTATACCTCCGATGCTTTGTGCCGAAAAATAGTGATGGCCGTTCACGCGGTTATAAACTAGTCCGTTAACCGTACTAAAAGGGCTGCTTACCGGCTTCCATTCGCTCAACCTACCTTCCTCGGTAAGGTAAAGCGACTGGCGCGGCGGGATTCCCGAAAGTTGAACCCCCCTAAAAAGAGAATTAATAAAAGCCCTCATATTAACTATCTGTTAGGGTTACAAGGTTAACAGTAACCACTTTAAGCGTAGAGTTATTTGCATCCAGCGCGGCAAACGCTTTCATCGGCCTTGTGCCGTAATCTACTGTATATCCACCTACATTACCGATTTGCTGGAATGAAGCACCATTGTCAATTGAGGTAAAGAACCTGAAATTTGTACCGTTTTTAATGATTCGCATATGTGTAATAAAGGCATAATCTATGCTGTTAGGGTTTACAACATCAGTATCTGCTAAATCTATTGTATGTATGCTTACCGAATCTTTACGAATCGTAAGCCTAACCTTATTAAATCTACCAGAACTTGACTGCCTGTTAAAATAAAGGCAGTCTGCAAAACTTTCCCCTAATCCGATGTTATGAGTAGCCACGCCGTTTTCGCCTACTACTGTAGCATCAAAGGTTAAAAGGCCATTCATCACGTTGGCATTTCCAAGTGATACAGATTCCCAGCGGTTATTATAAGAACCGCCCGTTGTACCGCTTGCTAAGTTGCGTAGTTCTAGCTTATCGTTCTGGCTAATTTGTATAAGCGTAGGGTTAGGATTAATAACAGTTCCTTTGCTTGCATCGTTGGTAGTGCCTGCAAAGTTATGGCTATACAAGGTTGTTACCCCGGATGTAGGTACGCCGGTAACTACATTGCTCCAGTTTACAGACGTTCCAGTTGCGTTAATCGCCCTTACTCTGTAGTGGTAAGTAGTGCCGGCGGTTAATCCGCTATGCAGATAGTTTGTGCCGGATTGTACAACCAGCGCCGCAAAGGTTGCGCCGTCCGTGCTAAATTCAAGCCCGTAACTTGTTGCACTTACAACCGCTCCCCAGGATATAGTATTCTGGAATGTACCCGGCGTAACAGTAACAGAACCGACTTGTGCAGGCTTGGTAAGAATCGTTTTAAGTTGCGCCGGATCTGTAGCTGAAACGGCGTTTTCAGCGTTCACGGCCTTAACCTCGATACTATAAGACGTGCCAGGCGTTAAGCCTGTTATGTTGTAGGTAAGCGCTGTAATTATAGGGTCGTTCGACTTGTTGCCGTTAACAAATACATTATACCCCTGCATATTGCTAACCGCCGACCAGCTCACCGTAGCTGTAGTATCTTGTACATTTGTTACGGTTACATCTTGCGGAGCGGGCGGTAAATTAGCATTTCCGCCACCTGAGCCGGCCGTCGCTCCGGAAAGTATATTAACACTCACTAGCCCGCCGTGCTTATACATAAAGAGTAATTCATGTACGCCCGCCGTTAAAGGTTGCCCGTTTAAAAAATCATTATGGTAAATCCGGTTAAAGTCGGATGAAAAAGAGATCGGGCTTATTCCGTCTGCCTCTATTTCGCGGCGTATTGTACCAGAAATATAACTACTTGCCGCATTTACAGTAAAAGAGAGCGGGCCGGTTTGCTGATAAGTGCCGCCACTTTGGTCTTTAGCAGGCTTGTTAAATAATAGCTCTGTTGAAAAAGCCTCAACTACAGTTTCTGTGTTGTCGTATAGGCTGTTAACTGAAGATTTGATTTCATTATACTCTGCAGCGCTGAAGGTCTCGCCGGTGGTTTTATTTGCAGTTGTGATCTTTGCCATTTATACCAGTGTTAAGGGTAATGTATAGGTGAATTGTCCTGATTCAGGAGGTGTTTCTGTGGTAGTCGCTTCCGCAAAAACTAAGAGGTTAGGTGTAGTAGGATGCGCAACCAGCACATAGCCAGCTTGGTAAGTAGACATATCAATCAAAAGCCCTGAATCATCAGAGGTCTTAATCTTACTACCCTGCAGCACCCACTTGCCCTGCGCCAGCTCTGTGGTGAAGTCAGTACTTTCAAAGGGAAGGGAAACATTTTCATTGAGGGCATATAAATAGGTGCCCTGGCCCACGATGATCTTTTCGTCTTCTTCGGTGGCAGTGAACAGGCCCGGCCTCCAGGCTTTTATACTGCTCTTCAGGCCTGCAGATACTTCCACCCAGTTGGCATCTTCATACTTGCCATTGACGTCCGGAACTATGGGGGGCACGTTGTTGATGTTAGGAGCTACCTTCGATTTGTAAAACCGATCATCATATACAGCAAAAGGTTTGTCTGTGGTATTATAGGTTGCCTCCGGATCCCAGGCCAGCTCTGCCTGGCTAACGGATGCACCTTCTGCCAGGCTAAAAACTGTATCGATCAAATCGGTAAGAAAATCCCTAAGCTCAACAGCCTGGGTTTTGCCTCCCACTCCATTGGAGCGGATCTTTTGCAGCATGCGCTGCAGTAATGCACTTTTATCCAGTACAGCCATCTTAGTAGAAATCCATGTATGTAAAGTCGTATTCGCTCCAGTCGATCATCTGCTGCTCTGCTGGTGGTACCTCTGGATTGCCGCCAACAAATTCACCGATCATGCGGGGAGCCGGCCAGAGCTGCTCACCCTGGAAGCTTAAGCGGTAGCCATAAAGGCCGCTAAGTGATCCGGTCGTCTTCCGGATCTCGACCTGGAGCGGGCGCTCCTTACTGCCGATTAGCAGCCGCTTGCCCTGGTTCGTGGTGGCCAGCAGGCAAAACTCCCGGCCCTTCCATGGGCGGAAGATGGCATCTGATTCTGCTTCCGGACCAACGTGCAGAAACTCAACAGAAACATCATAGTAGCCGCCGGCACTGTTTACCCTCAAGCGCTCCTCAAATTCTCCTCCAAGATCATGCACCCAAAAAGCATGCACGGTGGCATCATTTAATACCAGGAGATCATCGTCCAGCTCACCATTAGGCACGTATTCAGGCATGCTGATGATCTGATCAGCGGGGATAGGGATCACCATGGCCAGGCCCGGAGGATTAGGGCCTACTGTTCTGGGAGCCGCTTTAACAATGACTGCCATTAGTAGAATTTGCGGGTTTCGATGTTCTTTGGATCGAGGCCCAGGCTCTTAGCCCATGCCGGCACATCAAATGAAGGGCAATCCTTGCGGGCTACCTGGTTGTGGCCTATTACTTTGATGTTGGGGTGATGGAGGATGTAGCGGCACACCAGGGCAGCCATGGCTTCGCGTTGCTTTGCGGTGCGGGTGTCCTTGGCCTTTAGGTTCTGATCGACGCCGCCGGCATACACAATGTGAATGGTTTTGTGATTCCATCCGGCCGCGCCGTTGGTGATCTCATTGTCCTGGATCCAGGCATCATCATTATAATCAACCAGGATGTGGACCTTTCCGAAAATGTCGATCAGCTCCCGATAACCTACCTGCTGCCAGCCACGGCCATTGAGTTTGTGTATGGGTACGCCGCCGATGATTGCTTCCGGAAGCACGGCCCTATTATGGTAGGTGCGGCCGTTGTATTTTGTGCCCAGGTATTTGCCACCCTTCAAGATGTCGCATGGCCCCAGGTGCATTTGTGCAATGTGCTGTGGCTGCACATCGCGCCCTTCCGGCGTGGCAGCACAATGAAGCATTAAGTAATCTGCATTCCCCATGCAGCAAAGTTGATGCATGGCAATTGCCATTTTTAGGATGCCAAATTCAGCATCCTAATAGATCTGCAGGCCTGCAGGTAGCTTGCTATATGGATGCTAAGAATCTTACCACTGATCAAATAGAGGCTTATATCAAAGCTGAATTGGGAGACTGGAGCGCAAATGTTAGCAGGTTGCTTGCAGAAAATGTTGAGAAGAAAAAGCTTACCCTGACTAAGGGATTGCAGCAGAGTTTTGAAGAGCAGGTACAGGATGCATCTGGCAAGATCCTTGGCAGGGTAATTTTTGTGTTCTCAGACCATGGGCGTCACCATGATATGCGGAACCTGCTCTACACCAAGCAGCCTCCAGTGGAGGCAATGGAGGAGTTTGTGCGTAAGCTGGGTGTTTCAAAATTCAAGTATGTACCAGGTTATAAGGAGGGAAAGATTCCATCAGAAAGCATAGCGGTCAAGCGCCTTGCATGGGCAATCTCAAAAGGCAGATTAAAAAGTTATCGGCACAAGCCTCGCAAATGGTTTGCAAAGCAGTTCTATGGCCAGATCAATGTTCTGATAGGAAGACTGATCGAAGGATACCAGGAGAGCCTGGTCAATCAGGCAAAGACAGGATTGGGTAATTAGATCTTCAGGTTCCTTAGCCCTTCCTTTACATCCAGCTGGGCAGTCCTGGTATAGATCTGGGTAGTTTCAATTTTAGAGTGTCCCAGAATCTTGCTGATCAGCTCCACCTTCATCCCGGCTTCTGCCAGATCAGTTGCCCGGGTGTGCCGGAGTAGGTGAGGGTAGATCTTGGTTTTAATGCCGGCATCAGCTGCGATATCTTTCACCATGGCCTGAATTGTCCGGGGAGCAAAAGCTTTGTGCCGGATGTTCAGGAACAGTGGTCCGGAGCTGCGGCCATCCAGGTGGATGAGCAGGGATCTGACCAGGCCCGGATCAACAGGTACCTCACGCCGCTTGTCACCTTTGCCCTGGCGAATGATGATCAGCTCCTGGGAGGTATAAAGATCTTCTACAGTAAGATTACAAAACTCCTCCAGCCTGGCAGCTGTCTCATATAGGGTTTGCATCATCAGGCCCTGCTTTGGATCCCTTCGATAGGCTTCAGTGATGAACCGGTCACGCTCCTCATTGCTCATGCGATCGACAGTACCCTTTGCTCCCCTGGGAGGTTTCAGGCCTGCCTGCTTCCGGACCATCTTCACAATGTTCTTGAATTGGGTGTAGTCGACCTGATGCTTCCGGATCAGGAAGGCAAACTGTTTGGCAATTTCCTTTTGAGTCATGATTGCGTACCTGCATTATGGATTACGCAAAAGTACTAAAATCAGGAGGCAAAGCAGCTGCTAAAGGGCTGGTTTATGGCAAAAGATTGCGCTCTCTGGCTAAAATGCGCAATCGCTAAGGATGCTCTTCCGGATTGATAATGGCCATGGTACCATACTCTCTTCCGCCATATGATCTTTCCTGCCAGCTGAAGTTGTGCTCCTGGCAAAATTTAATGAGCTGCTCCTTTATTGATTCAACCTCCATAAGGTTCAGTTTATCTCCCACTGATGCCGGACTATCTGGAATGCTAAAAAGTTGTTTCAGCTGAGAGGGTTTCAATTCAACCTCTGCACCAGGTGTTGCCTGCAGGTACTTGACTATTCTTTCTTTAGATTTCATGTTTTGGATGAATAGAGTTCCACATTGCCATTTGATCACGCCTGAAGGTATCTACAATTTTAGCATATATTTGCGTAGTTCTTAGGCTGGAGTGTCCCAGCACATCGCTCACTACCTCGATCCGGATGCCCAGAATCAGGGAGAGTATGGCAAAGGTGTGGCGGCTGCAGTGGTAGGTGATGTGCTTTTGTATACCTAGCACCTCCATGATATCTTTTAAGTCTTCATTGCACCTGGAGTCGCTGTACTTTAGCGGCCGATCGAAAAGCACATTGATCATCTCCCAGGCGCCGGTACTAAGCGGGATCCTGGTGATCTTTTTGGTTTTGTTCATCCGGAGCTGCAGGTCGTTACCATGGATATGCTTCTGAATAAATTCCTGCCTCCCGAGCTTTGAGAACCTGAACATATCGGAGCGTCGGATGCCAGTATAACAGGAGAGCACGAAATAGCCGGCAGTCCAGTAGAGCTTGTCAGGCAGCTCCCGGCTCATCACCTTTGCATGCAGCGCCTGCAGCTCCTCTATGGTTAGGAAGTTTTTCTCCACCTCCTCATCCGAAAAGCTGAAGTTCCGGAAGGGGTAATTTTTCGTCTTCCCTTTTTTAACTGCGATATTGAAAAACTTCCGGAGCGTTTTAAAATCATTGAACTGGCCATTCTTTGATTTACCAAGCACATTGGCCATATAGTGCTGGTAGTTCTGCAGGAACTTGTAATCGATCTGGGCGAAGGTTACACCTGGTGCAAACTTCTCCAGGTTATTAATGCAGTAGCCGTTTTCCTTCAGGGTACTGCTGGCCTGGATGCCTTTCAGGTTCCGGATCTCATCCCGACAGAACTGGATAAAGCTTTTATTATCATCCCCACCCAGGTAATCTTCTTTGATCAGCTCCAGGCTTAGCGGCCTGCCTTCGTTCTCGATATCCAGGATGATCTTTTCCAGCTTACTCTTCTCCGAGCTTAACCAGGTGTTAAGCCTGATGGAGTTGTTGGCTCCTGGCTTCACTACTCCGGCCTTATTATCGAAGTGCTTGGCCACTACATATTTTTTTGCTGCGATTCTGATCTCCTCCCCTTCCATTCGCACCAGGTAGTAGATTGGGGAGGTGCCATCGGAGCGCACTTTGTGTTTATGGCAAAAGATCTTGATGTAGGCCGACATCGTGGGACAGATATAGGACAGGAAACATTTAATAATACTGGGTAAATATGCACAATACGCACAAAAGAAGAGAATAAAAAAAGGCCTAATTCCGAAGAAAAAGGCCTTTTAGCTGTGCGCATGAGAAGACTCGAACTTCCATGCCCTTGCGAGCACCACCCCCTCAAGATGGCGTGTCTACCAGTTTCACCACATGCGCAGGATTGGAGTACAAAAATAGCGCATTTTTCAATTATTGCAAATCTCCTTTTTGCCTATATTTTTTCCCAGAGCGAGTCGGCAAAATAATGCCGGCAATCCAGGAAGTTTTCCTTTACCCTAAACCCACTTGATTTGGCGTAGCGGCTAATGGTATCCAGGTCGTACTTGCGGCTGATTTCTACATGAACCGGCTCCCAGGCCTTAAAACTAAAGGTTTTCTCCAGGCTGCTGATGTGCACCTCCTGCTCTACACAGCTCATCAGGTAGCTGCGGGCCTCGCCACTGCCAGGCTCATAGAGCGGATAATGCTTCCATTGCTGCAGGTTAAAATTGCCGCCCAGCTCCTCGTTGATCCTGCGCAGCAGGTTCAGGTTAAAGGCGCGGGTGATACCGGCCTCGTCGTTATAGGCGGCCAGGATCTGGTCGGGATCCTTTTTCAGGTCAAAACCGATCAGGATCAGGTCGTGCGGGTTAAGGCCATCTGCCAGCTGCCCGAGAAAATCCAGCGCTTCTTTTTCAGCAAAATTACCAATGTTGGAGCCCAGAAAAAGCACCACATTGCGGCGGTCTGCCGTTTGCCTCAGCTGGCCCAGGGCTTTAAAATAGTCGTTGCTGATGCCCTCTACCTGCAGGCCGGGTATGCTTTTCTTCAGGTCACTGGTCAGGATCTGAAGTACATTTTCTGATATATCAATGGGCAGGTACTTAAAATCCACACCTGCTTCAGTAAAATGCTTTAGCAGGATCTTTGTCTTGAAGCCATCTCCGGCACCAAATTCAATGAGGTTAAAACGGCCACTGCCATTCAGAAACAGCTCCTGCAGCTTCTCCTTGTGCATGTCCAGTATTTCATATTCAGAGCGCGTAAGGTAGTACTCCGGCATTTTCATGATGGCCTGGAAAATAGCATCGCCCCGCTTGTCGTAAAAATATTTGGAGGGCAGGCGCCTTTGCGGAGCAGTTAGCCCTGCCAGCACATCACGGGCAAACGCACTGTTTTTAGGGGCCGGCTTTTTTGCTGCCTGGCGCTCACGAGCTTCTTCAGCGCTTCTTGCCGCAGCCTGCCGGGAGGTTTTATCATTAGGTTGTGATATCATTCTGATAGAAACAAAAATTAAAAAGCACGGAGCTGCCCAAGTACTCTTCTTGTATGATTAAAATGATGGCTCTACAATAAATTTCAGCAGCTATTCATCAGTAGCACCAGTGCATTAAATATGCTGCGCCAGCCTGATACCGCTGTACATCCAGCGCAGGTGTGGGTTGAAGAAGTTACGGTAGGTAGCACGGATATGATCGCGGGGGGTGGCGCAGGAGCCCCCGCGGAGTACCATCTGGTTGATCATAAATTTACCATTGTACTCACCAACGGCGCCTTCGGCCTCGTGGAAATATGGATAGGGTCGATAGGCACTGGCAGTCCACTCCCAGGCATCTCCCCAGAACTGCAGGTTGCCTGCGGAGCGTACTGCAGGTTCGTAGCGCCTGCTGCCCTGAAAATTAGCAGCTGCCGGAGCCTCGGGGCTTAAACGCCCGCAGGCCACCTCCCACTCCTGCTCGGTGGGCAGGCGCAGACCTTTCCATTTGGCATAAGCATCGGCCTCGAAAAAACTGATATGTGTAACAGGCTCATCCAGGTTAATAGGTTCCAGCCCATGCATGGTAAAGCGGTGCCACTCGCCCTCTACCTGGTGCCAGTGGTAGGGCGACTGAACCTTCTCCTGCTTTACCCACTCCCAGGCTTCCGAAAGCCAGTGGCGGAAATAGCCATAGCCCCCCGCTTCCATAAACTCCAGGTACTCGCGGTTGGTCACCAGCCGGTTGGCAATGGTGTAGGCCTGCAGGTATACCTTGTGCCGGCCCAGTTCATTATCAAAACAAAAGCGCTTAGGGTGCTGCCAGCCTATTTCGTATACGCCCTCTTCTATGGGCAGCATACGCATGGGTTCAGGGGCAGCTGCTGGAGCAGCACTAGTTTCAGGCTTTGGTTTATAAACCGGAAATAGAGGATTATTACCTAAAATGTACTTGATATCGTAAACCAGCAGCTCCTGGTGCTGCTGCTCGTGCTGAAGGCCCAGCTCTATGATATGCTGCATTTCTTCGCCAATTTCCTCTTCCTGCAGGTAGCGCTCCATATGCTCGTTTACCCAGCTGCGGTAGCGGTAAACTTCATCAATAGGCGGACGGGTAAGATTGCCCCTGTTGGTGCGCAAAATGCGTTTGCCCACCGTTTCGTAATAACTGTTAAAGATGTAGGCAAATTGTGAATCATACCGTTTGTAACCGGGCAGATTGCCATCCAACACAAATTCTTCGAAAAACCAGGTGGTGTGTCCCAGGTGCCATTTGGGCGGACTTACATCTACCACGGGCTGCACTACGTAATCTTCCGGCTGAAGAGGAGTACATATTTCTTCGCTCATGGAGCGTATTTGCTTAAAGCGGTCCAGAAGCCCTTTAGCTTCTGCCTGTATGCTATGTTTGGTCTGAGTCTGCATAAAAAATGATTAGTGCGAATGGTAATAGAGGAGGCTGCTCTGCAAATGAACAGCCATGCAGCCTGTTCTGTTGAAGATTTCCTGTCGATCCTTATACTTTAGTACGGATTATCTGCGAAAAGGCTCCTGTTTCGGCTGTTTTTATGGATGATGATAGCATAAATTATCAAAAACCATCCCTGCCTTATTCTTCTTTAGATATAAAAATGTGTTCACCAGCTAATTGTTATACAGCAGCTCATAATAAAGCTGAATATTCAAAAGTAAAATGTCTCTTTACAAAACGTTAACCCTGGCAGCAATCAAAGAAGAGGTGCCGGGCGTGAAATCCTTTTTTTTCGATGAAGCGGATGCAGATACTATCTCCTACCAGGCAGGCCAGTACCTCACTTTTGTAGTACCGGCAGGGAATCAGGAAGTCAGAAGGTCGTATTCGATCACTTCCTCCCCTGCCCTTACAGAACCCCTCTCCATTGTGGTGAAGCGGGTGCCAAATGGCGTTTTTTCACGCCACATGCTGGACCATGCACAGCCGGGCGATAAGCTGATGACCATTGGAGCAGGCGGCTTTTTCACGCTGCCGGCAGATATTTCCGGCATTAAGCAGATTTTCTTTTTTGCTGCCGGAAGCGGTATAGCACCCATTTATTCACTCCTGAAAACGGTACTGCATACCCATCCCGAAATCCACATCGTGCTCATCTACAGCAACCATGCACCCCAAAGCACTATCTATCTGGAGGAACTGCAGGCGCTGGCCACTGATTTTGCCGGCAGGCTGCACATCGAGTTTTTATTCAGCGTTTCCAAAAATCTGTCCAGGGCGAGGCTTTACAAAGACTTACTGAAAACCCTGCTGGAAAAGCATGCCATTGCAGCAGGGCAGCAGCTGCTCTCTTATATATGCGGGCCGGAAAATTATATGCGCATGTGTGTGTATGGATTACGGCAGGCACAGGTACCTGCGGAAAACATCAGGAGGGAGATCTTTCACATACCGCAGATTGTGCACAAAATTGAACCGCCGGATACAGACCTCCACAGGGTTACCTTCCAGCTGAACGGAGAAACCCATGAGCTGGAAGTGCAGTATCCCCACACCATTCTGGATGCCGCCAGAAAGAAAGGCATCAGCCTGCCCTACAGCTGCGAGCTGGGGCGCTGCGGCAACTGTGTAGCCAAGTGCCGCAAAGGGCAGGTCTGGATGCTGAACAATGAGGTATTAACAGAGCGGGAGCTGGAGCAGGGACTGGTGCTTACCTGCGTGGGCTATCCGGTAGGTGGCGATGTAGTGCTTGAAGCTTAATGGCTCCAGGTGCCGAACCTGCCTGCCTGGTAATCGCTGTAGGCCTGCTTAATTTCCTGCTCTGTGTTCATAACAAAGGGGCCCTGCGCTACCACCGGTTCATTAAAGGGTACGGCATGGCCTAACAGCACAACAGCATCAGTAGATGCCTCAATATTAATCGTGCTGCCATCATTGTTAAATTCCACCAGGCGCAGGGCTTCGGTAGCCTCTCCATTCACAGCCAATGTACCCCTGATCACATAGAAGAACACATTCCGCTCTCGGGCAATATCCAGCCTAAAGCTTCCGCCTGCTTTAAATTCGATGGTGGCAATGTGCAGGTCAGCCAGGGGCTGAAAAGCACCTTTAGACCCCTCCCACTCGCCAGCTACGGCATTGATGGTTACCATGCCACCATCCAGCTGTATGGAAGGAATATCATCTTTCTGAAGGCCCACATAGTGTGGCTTTACCATTTTATACTTTGCGGGCAGGTTAACCCACAACTGCAGTATTTCCAGGTCTCCTCCCTTTTTCTTGAAGTTATCAGAAGAAACCTCTGCGTGGATCAGGCCGCTGCCGGCAGTCATCCACTGCACCCCTCCGGCCTCGATGGTACTCTCAAAGCCGCCCGAGTCTCTGTGCATGATATCGCCTGCCAGAATAAAGGTAACGGTTTCGAAGCCCCGGTGTGGGTGAGGGCCAAAGGGCAGGCCCCTGTTGTTGCTTTTGTAAACCTGTGGCCCGTGGTGGTTTAAAAACAGGAAAGGATCTATCTGGTCAATTGAATTGGTGGGGAGGGCACGGTAGGTGGTAAGGTCAGCAATAGGGGCTCCTACTGCTTTATGCTGTTTCTTAATGGTTCTCATAGTTCTTTATTCTTAAGGTCTGGTTGTTTAAAAAATATTTCGGATAATAATGTTCAAACATCATTCCAAAACCGCTGCCAGCCAAATGCTGTCAGTCTGGCATACGCACTTCTCCTAAATCTTTAAAAACTGTAGGAGCGGCGTAATAAAGCGGTCAAATGCTTCTATATGAGGCAGGTGTCCTACATTATCCAACTCTACCAGTCTGGCATTCTTTATTTTTTCTGCTGTGTCTTTGCCTAACTGCGGGTAGTTGCCCATGGTTTTGCGTACCTCTTCCGGTACCAGGTTTTTGCCCAGGGCAGTTTCGTCGCGCTGGCCAATGATGAGCAGGGTAGGTACCTTCAGCGCCTCAAACTCATACACCACCGGCTGGGTAAAGATCATATCGTAGGTAAGGGCAGAATTCCAGGCAATGAGCGGGTACTGCTCGCTGAGAGTCCAGCCTGCCAGCAGCCTTGCCCAGCGGTCGTAACGGGGCTTCCATTCGCCGCCATAGTAATTTTGGGTCTGGTATTTTTTGATCTTCTCGTAGTTCTGCTCCAGTTCGCTGGCATACCACTGTTCAACCGTCTGGTAGGGCACTTTCCGCTTCCAGTCCTCGAGCCCGATTGGATTCAGCAGGATCAGCTTTTCAGTTACTTCGGGGTACATCAGGGCAAAGCGGGTGGCTAGCATGCCGCCCATGGAATGGCCCAGTACGGATACCTTACCCACCTTCAGCGTATCCAGTAAGGCTTTTGTATTTTTGGCCAGCAGCTGAAAGCTGTATTGCAGGTGCTCGGGCTTGGTAGATTTGCCAAAGCCCACCTGATCAGGTATCAGAATTCTGTAACCCTGCTGCGCCAGCGCTTTCGCTGTTTGTTCCCAGTAAGCACCGTTGAAGTTTTTACCATGCAGCAGCATAACGATTTTACCATTTGTACCGGCTGTTGGTTTTACATCCATATAAGCCATGCGCAATTGCTGCCCCTGCTCACTGAACTGCAGGTACTGTACCGGATAAGGGTACTGGTAATTCTCCAGGTTAATATCCAGCGGTTTTAGCTCATTTTCCTGCGCCAGGCCAGGTACTGAAAGCATACATAAACTCCATAATGCCAGTAAAAACAGGCCACTCTTTATTTTATATTTTTGATGCACCTTCCCAATTATTTAGGTTAAACAATGAGTTATTCTTCTGGGCCTTTGAAAGCTGTTTTTTTTGAGGCAAATCATGTGCAACAATGCGCTTGCCGGCGCTCTTGCTACAATAAATAAAATAAACCCGCTTACTAAAAAAGGCCGGGAAGAACCCGGCCTTTGTATCTACACCAGTTTATTTACTGGTTGTAGGCTTCATTTGCCGTAGCCCTACTCTGCGACTCCACATTTGGGTGATGGTATATTTCCCGATAATATTCATCGGCCATTCTGTTGGCGCTAAAGTAGGGAACCACATCGCGCATGCCCTGCTTCATGATGGAGATCCACCTGCTTCTGTCGTTGTAATACATAGGTATTACTTCGTTCTGAAGTATTCTCATCATGTTGTTATAATCATTATCGTCCTGTTCGGCATCCGGCAGATTAGTGTCCGTTACAGGAATAAGGAAACTGTTTTCCTGATGACGCGCAAATTCAGGAATCCAGCCATCCTGAATGGTAAAGTTGATGGCGCCGTTCATGGCTGCCGTCATGCCGCTGGTGCCTGATGCTTCCCGTGGCCTGCGGGGAGTGTTAAGCCATACATCGGCGCCCTGCTTCAGTTTTTTAGACAGGTCTATCTCATAGCCCGTTAATACCGCAAAATTATCTTTCTGATAGGAAAGCTTTACCAGTTTATCGAAGATTTCGATAGCACCATGATCGAAAGGATAAGGCTTGCCCGCCCAGATAAACTGTACCGGCTGGTCGCTGCGGTTAATCAGGTAAAAGAAATAGTGTATATCGCGCAGCAGCAGATCGGCCCTTTTATAGCCTGCAAATCTTCTGGCCCATACAATGGTGAGTACATCTGGTCTAAAAATTTTGCCCGTCTGGTCGGCCACCACTTCAAAAAGTGTTTTTTTCATTTCGGCTTTCCGATGCACCAGGGCCCTGTCGTCGCTATTTTCCAATGCCTGCTGCAGTGCCTTATCTCTCCAGAAAGGCACATTTTGTGCATTGGTAATGGCCTTAATTTCAGCAATATTATCATTGCCATACCACATATCGCGTGCAACATGGCCATGCAGCTGCGATACGCCATTGGCCA
The DNA here is from genome assembly GCA_000597885.1 of Flammeovirgaceae bacterium 311. Classification (NCBI taxonomy): domain Bacteria; kingdom Pseudomonadati; phylum Bacteroidota; class Cytophagia; order Cytophagales; family Flammeovirgaceae; species Flammeovirgaceae bacterium 311. The sequence goes on along the minus strand of CP004371.1, from coordinate 4,874,924 downwards.
CCCTGGCAATGCGCAGGGCCGCCAGGGTATAGTTAAACATATCGCCATACATACCGGTAATGTCCCTGACTTTCTCCAGCGGAAGGCCGTTAAAGAAATTCATCCGGTTGAGCAGGTGAATATCACGCTCTTCATTGCCGGCTTTTTCAGGTGTGTGTGTGGTTAACACAATCCTGTTTCTGACAGCATTCAAATCTTTTCTCTTCTCATATTTGTAGAAGGCCAGTGGCAGGGCATGGGCTTCATTCATATGGAATATATCAGCCCCACCCAATGCGTCTACAACTTTGGCACCGCCAATACCCAGCACAATGCTTTGTGCAATGCGGGCCTCAGGGGTTACATCATATAGCTTATAAGAAATGGTGCGGGCCAGGTAATCGTTTTCCGGAATATCGGTGGTAAGCAGGTAAACAGGCACTGTACCAAATGTTTCCGGCTTTAGTACCATGGCTTTAACCCATACTGTATTGCCATGAATCACAACGGGTACTTTTATGCCGGTATCTTCCAGGTAGGTATAGTATTTTTTCTGAAACTGGATGCGCATGGTCTGATCATCGTTCCGAACCTGATCATAGTATCCATACTTCCATAACATTCCTACGCCAATCAGATTTTGCCGTAAATCATAGGCACTGCGCATATGCGATCCTGCCAGGTAGCCCAATCCGCCGGAGTAGATTTTAAGAGCCTGATCGATACCAAACTCCATAGAGAAGTAAGCTACGCGGGTACTGTATTTTTCGTCAATATCGTAGGGATGATACCATTTGTTGTAATTGCTCATATGCAAAGGGATTTTTTAGAAAATTAGAGGCACTTTAGCGTATAATCCATGCGGTGAGGGGGGATTAAGTGCACAGTAATAAAATGAGAATACGGATGCCTTAGGGCTGAAGTTAAAACATCTTTACCCTTCATCAATAGAGTTCGCTGCTATTTTGTTTTCAATCCTGACCAGGTGTAGCAGGCTTAGCGGGTAAATCTGGTGCCCGTAAACGTTTGAATTCCCCTTCTGCCCCTGATAATTTTTTTACTGTTGAAATAGAATTTTTTGTTCAGCAGCATGAGCTACCCCATCTGGCAAAAAAATCAACATCTGGAAAACGGCCCTTGGCTATCCAGGTTTTCCAGCAGATTATCAAAGTGTTGCAGCTATATTTCCTGAAAGGTACTGCTGCTTACCTCCTGCTGGAAACAAATTTCAGGGATTGAATAAAAAATTTACCGTTCTGAAAAACCATCAGAAAAAAAGAGAAGTTGAAATATCCGGAAAACTTCAGGAAATCTGCACACCTCAGGCCAGGTTTTTTAAACCGTCAAACAGCTGTTGTAACTGCACAAGGGACTGGCCTTCAAAGACTAATGCCGTGTTCAGCTGACTGCAAACAATTGCTACAGGAAAGAAAATAAATACCTGCAACATCTGTTTGTTAATTCTAAAAAAAATATGAAATAGCTTCTGATATGCTTAAAAGCTGCTGTCGCAGACACAACAGCCCAAATCATAACCTACAGTAAGGGATAAACCTAATACAGCCATGAAAAAATTAATGTTAACCTTCGCTGCTATTGCATGGCACACTTTTGCCGTGTTTGCACAACCACAGTGGAAGTCTGATCAAAAGCAATCCAAACTTGGCTTTAGTGTTACCAGCATGGGCATTAATGAGGTGCATGGCTTATTTAAAAACTTTGAGGCCACTATTCTTTCCTCTAAAGAAGATTTCAGCGACGCTGTTTTTAGTTTAACAGTAGATGCTGCTTCTATAGATACCGATATCAAAAGAAGGGATAATGATTTAAGAAGCGATAATTTTTTTGATGTGGAGAACCTGCCACAAATAACCTTCAGGAGCACCTCCATTACTAAAACAGGCCCTAATACTTATAAACTGACCGGAGATTTAAGCATGCATGGGGTAACCAAAGTGGTTAGCATGGACCTTCTGTACAAAGGCACTACCCAGGACCCCACCACCAAAGCCCTTACCTCTGGCTTTCAGGTAACCGGAACATTAAAACGTTCTGACTTTAACATTGGCCGGGGCTTTATGGCTTCCATGGTGGGCGATGAGGTAAACATCAATGCCGATGGTGCCTTCATCAGTCAATATACTAATCCTTAGTGGGTATTATAGCTTTCTGATCTTATCACAGGGCCCTTCGTAGCGCACAAAAATATTGATCCAGATAGACCTGGAAAGCCTGAAGATGATAGGCAGGAGACCAACCACTATGCCCACCACGGTTATGAAGACCATCAGCATGGTTATTTCTTCCACCAGCAGGTTCAGGAAAAACAAAGCCACCAGAAAAATAGCGGTGGTAATGGCATAGCTTACAAACATAGCCCCAAAATAGTAACCAGGCTCTGGCTCGAAAGGCTGGCCGCAGCAGGGGCAGCGGGGATTCATTTCAGCGAAGCGCCTGGTGTACAGAGCACCTTTCAGGAACATGTTCCCCTCGCGGCACCTGGGGCATTTAGCAGCCAGTATACTATAGATCAAAGAATTTCCCTTGCCCATGTGTTTTTGCGTCAGATCAGTGCTGGCAAAATTAAGAACTATCCCGCTTTATATGCGGCTAATTCCATAAAGATGTTGCTGCTGTTTTAAAGCTTTCAAAATCTGTATGTGTTATGCTAAGCTTTAAAATATACTTTGAAGCTTGTTCCCTGGTTCAGGCTGCTCTCTACTTCTATCCTGCCTCCGGCATTTTCTACTATGCGTTTAACAATATAAAGACCAATGCCAGTTCCTTCTACATGGGTATGCAGCCGCTTAAACATAGTAAAGAGCTTAGGCAGCTGCTCAGGGCTAAGGCCTATGCCATTATCTGTTACACTTAGCACAACATGGCCTGCCTCCCGCCAGGTTTTTGTCTCTACCACCAGGGGCCGCTGTGGCGACTGGTATTTAATGGCATTGGAAAGAAGATTATATAGAATGCTCCTCAGGTTCTTTTTTGGATAGAGCAACCCGGTAACCTGCAGATCTTCCCGGAAGCTTGCACCTGTCACCTCAAGGTTACCTGCCAGGTCGGCCTTCAGCTCTTCCAGAATAGCTGCAAATAAAAGCTGCTCCGGCGCTTCGCTGCTGCCTTTCTGTGTCTTTGTTATTTCTGCCAGATCCAGGATGGTGCTTTTCAGCCGCAATATGGAAGATTCCATCATCTCCAGAACTGACCGGTCTTTTTCTGCAATTTTCTCTTCAAAATTCTTTCTTGCCAAAGCCACCAATCCTTCCAGATTTAAAATGGGGCTTCTCAGATCATGAGAGGCTGTATAGATAAAATTATCGAGGTCGTTGTTGATCTTGTTCAGTTCTGCATTTGTGGCTTTCAGATCTTCCTGCGCCAGCAAGAGTTTTTCACCTGCTATTTTCCTGTCGTGTATATCGGTATTGGTGCCAACCCACATGCTGATGGTGCCACTGGCATCACGCTGGGCAATTCCCCTGCTCAGGTGCCAGCGATATTCATCTTCTTTTGCTCTTAAGCGATGTTCCAGCTGAAAATCAAGGCCGGTATCTATAGACTGCATCCATACCAGCCTGGTTTCTTCCCAATCATCAGGATGTATAATACTTCTCCAGCCCCAGCCCTTTAGCTCCTCGAAGGTGAGGCCGGTATAATCTAGCCATTTCTGGTTAAAATAATCTACATCTCCATTGGCATTGGCTGTCCACACCTTCTGGGGCATGGCATCGGCCATAAAATGAAAACGGGCAGCGCTTTCTTCCACCACTTTTCTGGCCTGCACCTGCTTGGTAACATCGTAGGCAAATACCATAATGCCATCAATTTTACCCGCTGTATCGTAGCGGGGCTGATAGGTAAAGGTGTAATAATTATTTTGAAGAGGGCCGCCATCATGGCTGGCCATCGGCATTAGCACCTCCCGGCCTACATAGGTTTCTCCAGTTTCGTAAACCTGTTTAATAATGGGCCACACAGGCTGGTCTGCCAGCTCCGGCAAGCCCTCCAGCAGGGGTTTGCCCAGCAATTGGCGGCCGGGGAACACGCGCTGGTACAGGGGGTTGATAAACTCAAAGATAAAATCCGGTCCGCTGTGAATACAGATGATGGCTGGTGCTTCCATCAGGAAACGCTCCAGCCTGTCCCGCTGGCGTTCCGCATCGATACGGGCCTGCTGCAGATCACGTGTTCTGCTAAGTACCCTGTCTTCCAGCTGGCTGTTCAATGCCTGCAGCTGCACTTCTTTTTGCGAAAGCTTTTCATTAGAGGCCCTTAGCTCTTCGTTGGTGGCCTGTAATTCTTCCTGAAAAAGCAGAAGCTCTTCATTGGCCGCCTCTAATTCTTTCTGCTTTTCCACCAGCAACAACCCGTTCTTCTCTTTTTCTTTTTCCTGCTGCTTTCGTTTGGTTATATCGCGGATGATGCCTGAGAAAAAGTAGTTTTCTTCTTCCTTCCAGGACGACAGGGAAAGCTCCAGCGGAAATACTGTACCATCTTTGCGTAAGCCTTCAATTTCAATGGTATGCCCAATAAGCTTTGGAATACCAGAAGCCATATAACGCTGCATGCCCGTAATATGCCCCTGCCTGTAACGTTCTGGCATGAGAACACCCAGGCTTAGGCCCACGAGCTCTCCCTGCTGATAGCCAAAAACCTCGTATGCCTTATTATTGGCAAAAATGATGTTAGAATGTTCGTCAGAAATAACAATAACATCAGTAGCCGTTTGTGCAATCGCCTCAAACCTAACCTCAGAAAACGTTAACCTATTTTTATAACTCCTCAGCTCATCCATTCTTAAGTACATTAACGAAATGCTGCCCTCTGAAAAAATTAAAGCTACAGCTCAAAAAACATAAGCCCTTTTTGATAATAAGGTAAAAGAAATGTCCTATCCAGGGTTAACATATTCAGGACTAATATTGCATGGGTATGATCCCTGCTATCTGTCCTGTTTTTTAAACGATGCACTGGCATATAATCCATGGCCAAAAACAAGCCATCAACATGTGGAGGATCTTAAATAAGGATAACCTCCTAAAAAGTAGTGCATGTCCGGAGGTAAAACTAAAAAAACCCACCATTGGAAGGCAAAAAAAAATAACATTTTTATTCTACAAACAACTTATTAGTGCCTGATCCCTTTTTCTGAAAAGACCAAAGCCTGTGATGCTACATACATTTATTTTTGTTATTCCGGCCAGAGCGGTTTATTTGACTTATCTCCTGAAAAAGTCTGCGGCTGCACCTGCAATAGTTTTTAGCTATATTTAAAGTGCATTTATCAGCACCCGGCAAAAATTGTAATATGAAGCAAGTCTTAATGAATGGCCTCAGGCTATGGCAGTGTGAAAGCTTAAGCAAAGAAGCTGCGGTTAAGCATTTTATAACCGACAGAAGCACAGCAGAAGAGGGAAAAGAGTTTACCCTAAGCTACTCAAGCTCGCCAGACCGGGAAGAGATACAGACCAACAGAAGCCGGCTGGCAGCAGCCATGGGCGTTGGGGAGCATCAGCTGTACTTACCATCACAGGTGCATAAAACCAATATTACAAGGGTAAGCAGCCATACAGAAAAGCAGGAGCTGATGGAAACAGATGCACTCATCACCAATGAAAAAGGCCTCTGCATTGCTGTTCTGGCGGCCGACTGTGTGCCCATTCTGCTGTACGACCGAAAGAATGCTGCGGTAGGCGCCGTACATTCAGGCTGGAGAGGCACTGTTGCCCATATACTGAAAAAGACGCTTCAGGAAATGCAATCGGCTTTTGGCACAAGGGGCACAGATCTGTTAGCCTGCATAGGGCCTTCTGTGTGCCAGGAATCTTACGAGGTTGGCCCGGAGGTGGTGCAGGAGGTAGAGAAAGCATTTGGGGCACATAGTGATTTACTTAATCCACAGGCCGGCCAAAAGGCCAGGCTTGATCTCTGGATGGCTAATAAAATGCAGCTGCAGGAGTTCGGTGTTAAAGACTCCGCCATAGAAATTACAAACCTGTGTACGGTAAAAAACAACCAGCACTTTTTCTCTGCCAGAAAAGGCGACTCCGGCCGTTTTGCAGCCGGCATCATGCTGGTGTAAAAACACCCCTGATGCTGGTAAAATCACAAGACAATAGTGAAAAAGCTATTGCGCCACACCTCCTGAACCAGGTAGTAAACCGGGAGGAAGCAGGCTGGTCAGATCAATCACCTGCACTTCAACATCTGCACTTACAATCACGACGAGTGAAAGGCTGGCTTCCTGCAGCATAATATTCTGCACCTCTACCGAGGCAACGGTACCTGTCAGCTTCAGGCCTTTCACATCAAGACCTGTTTCCAGCTGGCTGTTGATCTTCCGGACCTGCTCCCCTATTTTTGCACCCAGGTTGACCCTGGATTTACCCATTATTTTACTATTGGCTATTGTGTTGGCCAACACCTCCAGGCCGGTGTTGTAAAAACTGCTCTGAGTTCGCACATCCATGTTGTAACGGCTCAAAAAAAGTTCTTGCCTGCTATTGTCATACCCCATCGCTGCATGGACGTAGATATCAACACTATCCTTTTTAAACAGCGTACGCAGCACCTTTAGCCTTAAGGCCAGGGTTAGGTCATAATTCTTCAGGCTGCTATTAAAAAGGCTTACACCGAGAATCTGCGCGTATTTTACCTCCGCTCCGGAATCGTCTTTTGCTGAAATATATTCTCCAACCATTTTCAACCTTATCGCTTCTTCCAGCGAGGCGTAGGGAACACTAATGGGTACCCTGATCCTGATATTATGAATCTCCATTGATAGGACTAATGTTAAATAAAGAAGCAATGATAAAACGGGCTTTTGATCAGCACCTCTTCAGTACTGCTATAGTAGTAAAAAAACCATAGTAATAGAAAAGATCAGCTTAATTTCAGGCATTAGTGTTTTAAGTCTACAGTAATCAGGCTGGCAACCAAAGCCCTACTGTTCCCGGCGCACTACCTGCTATAGTCTTCTAAAGCAGAAACAAGAGTCCCAAACCCAACAGGCCTGCCAGCAGGGTACCACAAACAGCAGGCAGCAGGTTATTTGCCAGCACCTGCCGGTAATTTTGCAGGTTGGCAATAGAGGCGGCAGCATTAATATTGAACAGGCAGATGGAGTTACCCAGCGCAGCACCTGTATGCTGCAGCGATAGAATAACAACCGGCTCCATGGCCAGGAGCTGAGCTGTTTCCAGCTGCGATGCACCAAATACTACATTAGAAATAGTGGTACTGCCGGTAATAAATGCACCAACCACTCCTACAAAAGGAGCCATAAGGGGGTAGAAGCTCCCCAGGCCGCTCTGCAGCTCTGAAATATACTGGATCATGGAGGGCTGCGTTACGCCTGAATTGATCATCAGCTGTGCAACGGCAATGGAAGGAAACAGCACCACAAACACATTGAGAATCTTTTTAAACGCATCTCCCAGGTAAAGTGACGGGCTTTTCTTGTATAAGGCTACGCCAAAGCCCACGATCAAAAATGGAATCAGGGGCGATTGCATCGGCTTGAAGGAAGTGCTGATGCCGCTGCCAAATAGATCTGCGAAACCTACATCCCAGCCAATCCAGCGGCTTAGGGGATTAAAAAGCTTGGGTAGTAAGAGCAGGATAGCCAGCAGCAGATAGGGCAGCCAGGGGCTAAGGTCGATGCGGGTGTCCCGGCGTTTTAAATACCAGATGGAGAGCGCCAGCATCAGCAGGGCGGCCAGTACGGTGGCCAGCTCGGCAATCAGGTATGCAAACAGGCAAAAGGGAACGGCAAAAAAGAGGTAGAGCAAAACTACTTTTCCCTTATGTTGCAGGGGCGCATGGCTGGCAGCAAAAAGCCTGAAGATAAACAGCAATATTACGCTGCTTGCCAGCACCCCCAGCCCGGCAGCCAGCAGGCTGATCTGCTGTACCTGATGGGGCGATAGCTGCAGCGGTACCTGCAGGCCAATCAATACAGGGGTACCAACCGCCCCAAAAAGGGCAAAAAGTCCATCGAACAGCAGCACCACCGATACAGAAAGTACCGCCTCAAAGCCCATGGCTATGAGCAGCAGTGGCACAATGGCACCCGGCGTACCAAAGCCAGCCACCCTTCGAAAAAAGCAGTGAGGCAGATGGCAAGTAGAAAAAAGCGTAGTTCCTTAGAGGGGTGCAGATCATCCAGAGAGTGGCTTATTTTACCAATCATCCCTGTTTTATCCATGATGTTGTACAGAAAGGCAGCCCCGAACACGATCATCAGAATGTTAAGTGTGGTAACCAGCGATACAGCCAGGGTACCCAGAAAATGATTTACCCCTGCACCCCAGTAAAAAAAAAGCACGGCACTTAGCAGGGCAGCCACCAGCACAGCCTCCTTTACACTTCGCAGCAGCGAAAGCACAATGAGCAGTACAATAGGCAAAAGGGCTAGGAAATAGGCCATAGCAGCAAGGCATTCCGGGTTAAGAGGCAGGTTTAGGCCAGACAAACCTCATTTTGCAGCGCCTGCTGATTTTGAAACTGGGAAATATTATGCAGCGTTACCTCGGCAATACTTTGCAGGGCATTGCTGGTAAAGAAGGCCTGGTGGCCGGTGATCAGTACATTGTTAAAAGAGAGCAGGCGCATGAAAACATCGTCCTGGATTACCCTGCTGGAGAGATCTTCAAAAAACAGGTCAGCTTCTTCTTCGTACACATCCAGCCCCAGGTAGCTGATCTGTTCGCTTTTAAGACCTGCAATCACTGCCCTGGTATCTATAAGCGCTCCACGGCTGGTATTGATCAGCATCACTCCTTTTTTCATCCGGGCAATGCTGTTCTCGTTAATCAGGTGGTAGGTATCGGGCGTCAGGGGGCAGTGCAGGGAGATAATATCCGACTGGGCGTAAAGCATATCCAGGTCTGAAAATTCTATGCCTGTCTCGTCTGCTTCTGCTGATCTTTGGATATCATAGCCCAGCACCCTGCAGCCAAAGCCTTTCAGGATACGGCCGGTAACAAGTCCGATTTTGCCCAGGCCTATCAGCCCTACCGTTTTGCCATGCAAATCAAAACCCATTAGTCCACTGAGGGCAAAGTTACCCTCCTTAACCCGGTTGTAGGCCCTGTGGGTCTTGCGGTTCAGGGTCAGAATAAGGGCAAGGGTATGCTCTGCTACTGAATAGGGTGAGTAAGCAGGTACACGCACTACCTTGATACCCAGCTCGGCAGCCTTTTTAAGGTCTACATTGTTGTAGCCGGCGCAGCGCAAAGCCAGTAGCCTTACGCCCTGCCGTGCCAGCTCCTCCAGCACATCGGCATTAACTACATCGTTTACAAACACACATACCACCTCATGGCCTCTGGCCAGTACGGCAGTGCTGCGGTTCAGAGGCACTTCCAGAAAATCAAGATTAAATCCCCATTGCTGATTAGCCTGGGTAAAGAATTGTTTATCGTATGCTTTTGTGCTGAAAAAAATAACCTTCATGGCAGCAGGATTTATGACAGATCTAAAAATAGAATTCTCCGGCAAGTAAAAAGATTTGGCATAAGTTACAAATGCGCAGGAGAATTTTACCTGCACTTCCGGCAGCTGTTTTCTGCTCCATCATTAACATCAGCTGCAGACAGGCATGAACGGTAGTTACATATTAAAATATCATTAAAATTATTACACCATTTTTTACAGGCAATCATATTGTATATCTTACATGATAGTAATACAACAGATTGCTCAACAAAGGGCATGTACGTTAAAAATAAATTTCATTTTAAAATTTTAATTGGATTTTGATTCATTGATTATTAACTTGTTTTGATAATAATAGTTACTACCCAATCATTTGGAAGCTATTTATCTTTTTTAAAAATAATTGCTGCTACAACGCACTTTTTTACTTATTCCTTTGTATTCATTACACAATCACATATCCATCTTTTAAAAAATCTATGAAGATTAATTACAAATCCGGGGCCGTTTACGGCCTTATGCTAGGCCTTACTGTGTCCTTCAGCTGCAGCGACAATCTAGAGCTTGATGCAGAGAATCCAACATCTCCTGCCATTATGAGTGCAGCAAACCTGAATGATGGCTCAGCCAGTCAGCTGATTAAGCTGAAATACAATAGCTACATTGTGATTTCAACAGGCACCCTTCCGGCTGATCTAAAACAACAGATTAAATCTCTGAATGGTGAGGTAACTGCAACAATGGATGAAGTAGGTATTGCAACCGTTACTTCAACCGATCCCAATTTTGCTGCCAAAGCTGGCAAAATAAAAGGTGTAAGCTCTGTGATTCGAGATCTGGAAGTACAGTGGTATGATCCAACAACACATAAAGTAATAGAAGCTGATGAGGACACCTATGGCAATCCTCCTTTCAGCGGAGATGATGACCAGCGTTTTGACCTGCAGTGGGGACATGATGCAATAGACGCACCTGAAGCATGGAATGCAGGAGCTCGTGGCAAAGGGGTTCGCATAGCAGTACTTGACAGTGGCTTTGACCTGGATCATCCTGACCTGGCCCCAAACATAGATATGGCCGCGTCTAAGAACTTTGTAACTGGTGAGGTATTACAATATGCACTTCCAGATGTTGGCAGCCACGGCACTCACACTGCCGGTACTATCGCTGCTGCCGACAATGGGATAGGCATTATTGGTGTTGCTCCGGAAGCACAACTGATTCTTGTGAAAGTATTGCGTGATTCAGGTTCGGGCTCTTTTGGATGGATGATGCAGGGTATTCTGCATGCTACAGCGCAGGGTGCTGATGTAATTAATATGAGCTTAGGAGCTGCTGTTCCACGTAACGGCAAGTTCCTAGATGACAATGGGACACCAGATGATCCTTCCGATGACTTTATCGTTAGCGATACAAAAGCCGTTCAGGAGTTGATCACCGCTATCAATAAAGTAACCTCTTATGCGAAACAACAAGGAGTTACTCTTATCGCTTCTGCCGGTAATGATGCCAACAATGGTCAGCGTGACAAATCTTTGGTTCATATACCATCCAGTTCACCAAGTGTGATTTCAATATCTGCTACTGCCCCAATTGGCTGGATACTGGATCCATTCAATACTAATCTTGATAATCTGGCTTCGTATTCAAACTACGGAACATCTGATGTGGATTTTGCAGCCCCAGGTGGTGATTATCTTCTAGCATTTGAAGATCGTGGTTTTGAAATCATTAGCATCGCCGGTATTCGTCAATATGCTTATGCATTTGATTATGTGTACAGCGCTGGCAATGGCACTAATCCAGCCGGTAACTACTATTGGTCTGTAGGCACCAGCATGGCTGGACCTCATGCTGCAGGTGTTGCTGCGCTGATCGTTGGCCAGAATGGCGGAGACATGGATCCTGCTAAAGTTGAAGCAGTAATGAGAGCTTCAGCTGATGATCTGGGTAAACCTGGCAGAGACCCGCTGTATGGCCACGGCAGAGTGAATGCTTACAAAGCAGTAACTGCAGTTCAGTAATCATCAAATAAAAGGTAAATAAGGTATTAGCTTTCTTAATCAGGAAATCAGGAAGTAGCCAATAAAAAAAGCCATTCATGAATACATGAATGGCTTTTTTATTAGAAGCTATCCTATAAACGAACCCTGTCATTCCCATGGAGGTGCGGCCACCTCGTGGAAATCTGTCTGATGTGCTCTGAAAAGTAAATTCCTTGTAGAAAGCAAACAGATTCCAGCACGGCTGCCGGTCTGGCGAAACCCGCCCTCTTCAGGGGAATGGCGGGAAAGCTAAGGTATCAATGAGATGGCTTCTAGTAGGAATATTGTTGCATCAGAATCCTTACTGGTTTGATATTTGATGTGGCACAAAGATTTATCTGACATCTACGGCCTTATTTTTAACTATTCTTTTTTCCTTTTATCAACAACTGCCTGTTTTGCAGTTTCAATATCCTGCATCACATCTGGTAGTAGCTTTTCCCAGTGAAAACGGAGGTGATCGTTTTCCTTCCAGTGCTTTCCATCCTGCTCACTATAATGCACGAGCGGCATATCGTTGTAGATGGGACGCGTAATTTCCACTACTCTTTTCCAGTACCCCAGGGCATTTTGGAGATGCTTCACGGCCACCTGCTTATTTTTCCTGCCGCCCCTGCTGCGGTAGGTTTCAAGGGCAACTGCTCCTCTAAGCTTCTCTGAAAAATAGAGCCCCAGGTTCGCCCACACCTCTACATCTGCCACCTCATACATCAGCGTGTTATTGCCTGCTGTGTTGATCCCCTTTACCAACTCTAGTGCTTTGTTACAATCGTCTTCCAGCCTGGCAGCAAGCTGAAGGGGTGTAATCCTGCTTTTGCCAAAGCCACCTTTTGCCGAACCTGCTTTTACAAATTCCGGAATAGAAACATATTCAGGATCCAGAGGACCTTTGTTGATCAGCCTGTCTACAGAAATAAAATCTACCCGCTTTGTTTCGCTGTCAAGCGCCAGAAAGCCTTCACTATAGAGGGTAAAGTCCCAGGTAAAATCAAAGGAAGAAGCCAGTCGCAAAGCAGTAGCACTCGATAGTGCGTATGCCTCCAGCAATACGCCCGCTTCTTTTCCATAGCGCCTGATAAACTCTGCTTTAAAAATGGAATCAGGCGTAGCCGGGTTATACAACAGCCTCCCCCATAGCTTATAAAATAACCACTGCCGCTCAAAAGCCCATTTCCAGTCAACCTCCATGCCGGGAGCGGTAAAATAATCTTTAGCAGGAATATAGGTTTCGGAGCCTGTCAGGTAGCCGCCTACATAGGCGGGGGTATTCTGCGCAATATGCTCCCTGATGAAGGAGGGAACACCCCAGCGCAGGCAAAAGAAATCCTCATTCCGAACCGTCCAGTTAATTTTGTAATTGGTGGGTACAGGATCAAAATAGGTTCCATAGAGCTTGCCGCCATGCACCTTTATCAGCTTTGTACTGGAATGGGCATGCGACCAGTTAAATTTCAGATCTGCCCATACCGGTCCTTCTATAAAATCCATTTCTGCTTCTGCTTCAATCCCCTTACGGGTCAGCGCTTCCGTCTCCTGGCTGGTAGGGCCCAAAGATCCGGTGGTGCTTGAAAAGGGGATCCGGTGGATTAGCTTGGATTTACGGTTTGCCATCCGCATTCCCTCAATGATCGTTTCCTGCATCCAGTCCTCACGCTGCTGAGGCGTCATACCGGCCATTCCTTCGCCAAGGGTAAGTCCCATGCCGGTAAGGTCTGGATACTCCTGCAATATTTGTGCAACAGCCTCACGGGTATAGCGCTTAATGATTTCAGAGGTATCGCCCTTTACAAAGAAATGGTGCTCAAGGTTATCCATCGCCACATTATGTGCTTTGGCAAATTCAGGGCTTACAAAGATGTTGAATGGAACCATATAGGTATCGATGCCCCGCTCCCTGGCCATGCTGAAAATACCACGAAAAAGTTTCTGCCATTCGGCTAATTCCTCATCTGTAAAAGGAGTCGCTTCCGGAAAATTTGCCGGCCTAATCATATAAGGATAAGGATGCAGATTCCAGAGTGTAAGGGCATTAAACCTGTTTTCAGCCATCATGTCCAGAAAAGCCTCCCAATAATTAAGATCCGTACAGGTTTCCTGGTGCAGATCAAGCGCATAGCTGTGCCGGTAAGTATCCCATGGCAAATCGAACTTAATAGCCCTGAACATCAATTTTGGGCTTTCGCTTTTAGGTTTGATGTGTGCAATTGCCACTCCATTCCTAAGATCTTCTGCCAGGGACAACGCTCCGTAAACAAGACCGGCACCACCGCCCCCGGTAATGGTGATCTTGTTAGCTGCGGGTACAATCCTGAATGCTTCTCTTTCCAGGCCTGCAGAATCCAAAGCAAGCTCGATTACATAATCTGCAGCAGTTTCTTCAATCTTATACGGATGTGCTATCAGTGCTTTGACAAGCTGCTTTGCGCCGTATTTTGCCTCTGGTATCGCAGTTGCCAACTGCAGGCCTACGGTTTGAGCAGATGCAATGTAACAGAGTAAGAGGAAGGGCAGAAATAAAAATGGTAGCGCTCTTTTCATCAGGATAAAATTCAGGGTTCGGACATCAAGATTAAAATATAAGCATTTAACTGCTTCTGTGCGGTAAAAAGAGCGGGGATGATTTTAACCCATTTTGTAAAGCAACTGAAGCCAGGAGGCTTAAGGAAAGCTACCACCCGCCAGGAGGTGGGGCGGCGGACAACGAATGCAGGTATACAGCGGATGCTAAGGTGTGCACACAGCCTAAAATAAAAAAGCCTCTAAACGAATGTTCAGAGGCTTTTTGGTGATCCCGCTGGGATTCGAACCCAGGACCCATACATTAAAAGTGTATTGCTCTACCAGCTGAGCTACAGGATCGGAAAAGTATAACGAACCGTAGCTGAGCTACAGAATCGGTACTTAATAAATTTTTCTGTCAATATATTCTCCGCTTCCCGGAAAACGTTTTTACTTTGTGATCCCGCTGGGATTCGAACCCAGGACCCATACATTAAAAGTGTATTGCTCTACCAGCTGAGCTACGGAATCAGTACTTATGTTAAAATTTAATTGCAGGCCAAGCTATCCCGGACCCATACATTAAAAGTGTATTGCTCTATCGCAGCGGCGAACCGTCGGAGCGCCGAACCGCAGCTGAGCTACGGAATCAAGAAAAAAACAGGGCCGCCTTTTTCAGAGAGCCCTTGTTTGCGTTATTGCGTTGCAAAGGTAGGAACTCAACATGAAATTGCAAAACATCATATTCAAAATTCTGACTTTTTCTCTGCTTTCACTGCCTGCACTGGCGGCAAAACCCGGAGAAAAGCTAAAAATAGCAGATTCGCTTTTCAATCAACAGGCTTATACAGAGGCACTTCCCCTCTACCAGGAAGTGCTGGAACAGAACAGAGCCTCTCCTGCCATGTTATTGCGCATGGCCTATATTCAGGAGGGTTTGGGACATATTCCCGAAGCGCTTTACCTGCTTAACCTCTATTATCGCGAAACTTCTGACGAAGATGCTGCTGCCCGCATTAAAGAACTGGCAGGGCGCCATGACCTAAGCGGCTACGATATCATTGAAGAAGAATACCTGCGCAGCATTGTTCGCCGCTACCAGTTACCCATTGTAGCCACCCTGCTGGCCCTTAGCCTGATCCTGTCGGCCCTGATCCTCTACCGCAGGCTAAAGCTGCAGCACAGGTCAGTAATTACCACCCTCTTTTTAATGGTGCTGCTGGGTGGTCTGTTTTACTTTGTAAACGTAAGGCCCTCCTACTCCAAAGGTATCTTGATGCAGGAGAATACTTATCTGATGCGTGGACCATCTGCCGGCGCCGGCGTGCTCACACAGCTAAAAGCAGGACATCGGCTGGAGGTACTTGGCAGGGAAGATGTATGGGTAAAAGTTATTTGGAACAACGAGATTGCCTATGTAAAGGCAGATTTTATAGAAACAGTTTGATTGAATGACTGAATGAACGGACCGCCCGTAGCGCGTAGCCGCTGCGGTGAATGAGTGAATGCCGGCTTATTGAATGAGCCTTCTCTTTAGTAAGTATTAACTACTAGAGTGAGTAATACTCAATACCAATCACTTAAAAGGAGAATCAGGTTCTTTGGCCATTTTGTTGTAGACTACTTTGTCCATGATACCCGGGACCCACTTATTCAGAAATACTGCCAGCTTGCCTTCTGTGGTAAGAATCAGGTCTCTTTTTCTTTCTTGAAGCGCAGTATAAGTTGCTTCGGCCACTTCTTCGGCAGTCATCATATTGCCTTCATCGCGCGGTGAGCTTCCCTGTGGGGTACCATCGGCTGTAAGGGCTGCGTTCCGTATGTTGGAGGCTGTAAAGCCAGGACACACCATCAGCACCTGCACGCCACGCTTCATAACTTCTGTGCGCAGCGACTCAAAAAAACCCTCCATGGCATATTTCGATGCTGTATAGGCCGTACGTGCAGGGGTTCCGCGATGTCCGTTAATGGAAGAAATACCAATCACAGCACCTTTACTGGCCAGAATATGGGGCAGGGCATATTTAACAGCGTAAACAGTGCCATAAAAATTAATATCCATCACCTGACGGAATACCTCCAGCTTCAGGTCTTCAAACAGGGCCCGCATCGAGATGCCTGCATTGCAGATAAGCACATCCAGCCGGCCGAATTGCGCTATTGCTTCCTCCACCATGCGCTGGTTGTCGGCTTCCAGGGCAGCATCGGCCTGTACCGCCAGCACCAGATAACCCTGCTCCTCCAGCTGTTGCCTGGCTTCCTCCAGTTTACCCTTGTTTCGGCCTGTTATCACCACTTTGGCACCCTTACGGCCAAACACCCGGGCCAGTGCCAGTCCTATACCCGAGGTGCCGCCAGTTATTAATACTACTTTGCCTTGCATGGCTGCAAAGCTACTAAAAACTGATAAGCTTCGGGAAGGTAAAGCGGCAAAGTGTTGGCCAATATGCCTGCAGCGCACCCCCCCTAGCAGAACAGGCCGGGGAGGTATAAAGAAAAAGGCCTGCCGGAAAGGCAGGTCCTGGGGTCAATAAGTTTATAAATAACCATTAAAGGCATTAATTCGCACAGTCTGCACCAACTGCCTGATCTCCCAACAGGAGCGACAGCGGACTGCGGTAGGTCTGGTTGGTGTACTTCAGCAAATAGTAATAGGTACCAACGCCATAACCTTCGCCATCCCACCTGAAGTTTCTTTCACTGCTTTCAAACACCAGCTTTCCCCAGCGATTGTAAACACGCACATATTCAAAGCGGTTGTAGCAGTTGTCTTCCGGCAGGTCTTTTATTTCAAAATATGGATTACACCGATCGCCATTAGGGGTAAATACATTTACAAACCTTATCGGCTCAAAATCCTGTGCCCTGTCTTTTATCAGGACCTGCAGGCTGACATCATCCAGCTTTTTATCATGACAGGGGTTATCTTCCAGCATAAACGAGAAGGTAACCATAGCCTCTCCGGTACCCTGTAAAAGCTCGCATTCAGCGGTAAAGGTAAGCATGGAGCTTACTTCGCCGGTGCCGGTAACATCCTGCCAGGTGTAGCGCAAAGCACTGCTTTGGCCCTGTACGTTCTGTAGCGTTAGCAGCAGGCCATCTGCAGTGTTAGCATCCACACCACGCAGCATTACACTTACTGTCTCACCCACCGCCACTTCCAACAGCTCGGCAGGTCCGCCAGTGGCTGCTTCAGCAGTTAAAAGAGGGGCATCGTTGACAGGAAAATTCAGGCGCAGGTCAACAGCAATGGTATCTGCCATAGCTGTTTTGCATGCACCGGCATCCTGGCTGATAAAATAGAGCCTGAACAGGTTTTTACCATCCGGAAAAACCACGCCACATCCAGGATCCCAGCTAAAATCGCCAGACACGGTTCCGGCACCGCTACCGTCTGTAAATGCCATGCCCCAATCCTCCAGGTTAAAGTCTGCGCCAACAGCTCTAAGAGTGAGTTGGTCTGTATCCGGATCTACAGCCCTTATGGTAAAACTAGTTGTTTCTCCAAACTGAACATCCCTTGTAAGCTGCTCTGCCGGCTGATAGCTGTTTAAGGATGCCCGCACATCAGGCGCATTGTTACCCGGGATAATCACACCAAAATCAACCTGGTAGGTAGCCTGCCTGTGCTGGTCACATTCCGGTTTATCATCCAGCGAAAACAGGAATTTGAATTTATCTCTGGTGCCAAAATCGCGCTGAGCGCTACAGGTTGCATCCCATTGCACACCATAGCGTACCTTTCGCCGCCCGTCGGGTGCAACAACATCATCAATTTTATTAATGCTGAAACCCCATTGCTGTGCATTGAATCCATCAGCAGTCCAGCTAAAATCCAGGTTATCGCCATCCTCATCAAAGCCTTCCAGCACAAAATTATAGACACTGCCCTCCTGTACAACGGGCATGGTATGATTGCCCTGCCGCAGGGAAACCCCATTATTGGCCAGGCTCACAAAATGGGCCGGTTCGTTTGGCGGCGAGGCAAAATTCACCTCTACCTTCAGGGTATCTGTCATGGGCACAGAGCAAACATCATCGTAGGCAACCACACTAAAACGGTATGGCTTGTTGAAGACCGGCGGACACTCCGGCAGACATACATTCAGGTAAAGTTCTGGTGCATCGGCCGTTACAGTACCCTGCTGCACCGAGAGGGAAATGCCGCTGGTTCCGGAAAAGTTATCAGGAACAACCCGGAACTGAAGGCGTTCCATAAAACCATCTTCCGCCTGAATATCCTCGTCCGTAACCTTCAGTCTAAGGCACCGTTCCTGGCTGCCGGCTGGAAAATCAGCATCTGATACACTGATAGATTCTCTGAAAACATTACCGTTTGGCATTTCAGCGGTCAGGTTTGGCGCAAAATCCTCTCCTGCCACATTATAAACCAGCATCTGGAAATCACGGCGCACCTCTCCGATCTTAACACCGGCTCTGAACTCCTCTGCCAGCACTGAAAAAACATACAGGCCTTCCCTGCTTGGTTTTACCTGTAAAAATCCATTTCTGTTAATCCTTAAAGCCGGATCTCCGGGCACCATGTTAACAACTGAATAGCCAGACGCCCAGCTTACATCGGGATAGGGCGCTGAATTAGGGGAGGGAGGAACGGGGTAATCCGGACTGCTGAAGCCGGCAATAGGGGCAGCCAGTTTGTACACCAGGGAATCGCCATCGGGATCAGTACCTCTGAAATCAAAGAAAAATGGATAGCCTAAACGGGCAAAGTCGCTTAAGGGCGGAAAAAGAACGGGAGATGAGTTTACGAAAGGCTCTCCCTCATGGTTTATGACCGGAGGAAACTCCAGGTAAAAGGTTTGTCCGGCAGCATCGGGCCGTACTATGTTATTGATGATGTTGTTTCTGCAGCAGCGTTCGTAGGTTACGTAATATCCTTCGGCCTCGTCATAAAAATCTTCCCGAAGTGTGATATCTGATGAATATACTACCTTACTAGTCTTCAGCCGGGCAATGGCGCAATCGGGGTTGGTGTAGGGCACATCCACCCTGCTCTGGTATGGCAGCGTTACAATCTGCATCAGCTGATGATTGCGCTTGCTCCAGATAAAGACCTGTGCACTGGCATCAATGGCGCCAGGATTACCATTTACATCATCATTATAGAGTATGAGCCGTAACCTGTATCGTTCCCGCTGAAGGTACTGCAACTCAAATTCACCGCCCACAATATGTGTAGCAAAGACCGGACTTGCTGACACTAGTAAAAGCAGGGCGAGAATGTACCAAAAAATCCCTTTTTTTCCCATATGTGTAATATATGCAGAATTTTAGTATTAGACCTGAGGCTGGCGTGAAAAAATTGTAAATTTGCAGTCGCTCATGGCAAGACTAAAGAAAAATCAGGTACTGGAGAAGCTGGAGATAGCTACTGTAGCAGCCGAAGGAAAATGTGTGGCCCGTTACGAAGGGCAGGTAATATTTGTGCCGAACGTAGCTCCCGGCGATGTAGTGGATATCCGCATCATACGCGATAAAAAGAGCTATGCCGAAGGCATACCGGTGCAGTTTCACAGCTATTCTAAACTGCGGCAACAGCCCTTCTGCCAGCACTTTGATTACTGTGGGGGCTGTAAATGGCAGCACCTTACCTACGAGAGCCAGCTGCAGTTTAAGCGACAGCAGGTGGTGGATAATCTGCAGCGGATCGGAAAAATAAGCCTGCCCGAGGTGAGGCCTACCATTGGCTCCGAAAAGATCAGCATGTACCGCAACAAGCTGGAGTATACCTTCAGCAACCGTAAATGGCTTACCGGGGAAGAGCTGAAAAGCGGCCTGCCAATACGCAAAGATGCCCTGGGTTTTCATATGTCGGGCCGTTTTGACAGGGTGCTGGATATTGAGTACTGCCACCTGCAGCCCGACCCCAGCAATGCCATCCGCAACGCCCTGCGCAAGTTTGCCCATGCAGAAGACCTGCCCTTTTACGACCTGGTGGAGAACGAAGGCTTTATCCGCAACCTGATTATCCGCACCAGCAGCACCGGCGAAACTATGGTGATCGTGCAGTTTGCCCGCCCCTACATGGAGGAGGTGCAAAAGGTAATGGAATTCCTGAACGGGGAGTTTCCGGAAATCACTTCCCTGCAGTACATCATCAACCAGAAATTTAACGAGACCTACTACGACCAGGAGGTGGTGCTTTTCAAGGGCCGCCCCTGGATCGAAGAGGAAATGGAAGGCCTGCGCTTCAGGATTGGCCCAAAATCGTTCTACCAGACCAATTCCGACCAGGCTTATACCCTTTATAAGGTAGCACGCGATTACGCTGCCCTAACAGGCTCGGAGGTGGTATACGACCTCTACACCGGCACCGGCACCATAGCCAACTTTGTAGCCAGGCAGGCACAAAAAGTAGTGGGTGTTGAATCGGTACCCGAGGCCATCGAAGATGCCAAAATCAATTCGGAAATAAACGGCATTGGCAACACCAGCTTTTTTGCCGGCGATATGCGCGATCTGCTCACAGAGGACTTCATTCAGCAGCATGGCCAGCCCGATGTAGTCATTACCGATCCGCCCCGGGCAGGTATGCACGAAGATGTAGTAAAAACGCTCCTGGCGGTTGCCCCGCAACGCATTGTGTACGTAAGCTGCAACCCCTCTACCCAGGCCCGCGACCTGCAGTGGCTATCGGAAAAATATGAGGTTAAAGCCATCCAGCCTGTAGATATGTTCCCGCATACGCACCATATAGAAAATGTGGTTTTGCTGGAGAGGAGGTAAAAAATGTTTATCATGAAAAGGCCTACAGGCTTATATGTTACAAAAAAGCGAAGCCCTGTTGAAAGGCTTCGCTTTTATGGTCGCAAAAATTAAACCAGAGTACTTTACCTGAAACATCAGAACGTATCGCTCAAAGGCGCCATGTTCGTGTGCTACAGGTATTCACTATAAATTACTACTCCTGCTGATCGGCAGAGGTATCTTTCTGTGCTACTGCTTTACCCTCCTCGTTGAAAAGCACGATCAGGCTTGGCTGGGTAGCATCACCCTGTGCCAGTGCTGCCTGGTAGTATTTGGTAGCAGACTGTGCACCTTCCTGGCTCTGTACTTCAGCTACGGCTAATACAGTAAAGTCTTTAAACTCATCACCTTTCAGCGATGCCTGAACAGCCTCCGGCAGATCTTCAACCTCTATGGTACGAAGGCCAGACTCTGCTTCGGTATTCGACATTTTATCGGTAGTAACAGCTTCTTCTGTATTAACGGCTGGTTTATCTTCTGTTTGAGGAGTGGTTTGTGCAAATGCTACACCCATTCCGAATGCTACTGCAACAAAAGTTAAGAATGTCTTTTTCATGTTTGTTTCGAGTTATAAGAATGTTCTGCCCAGGTAATTAGAAAAGACTATGCCAAAAAAAAGGCTACAGCGATAAAGCTTTAAAAATGAACGCATTAGCAATTTTTACATTATTTCATACTGCAAAAAGCCTGCGGAATGCATCAACACTTGTAGATTAAATCAGCAGAAATATGGGGAAATATGCACAGGCGGGCTGTACTGGTAAATAACGCCTCCTTCTATAGTTTTTCAAAATATGGAATTGACGATAAATTTACTTTAACGGCCACTTCCCTTCCGCCATTCCATACTTTCCCATTTGCATCTTTCCATTTTCCTTTCGGTAATAATACTTTTCGGGTCAAAGCATTTTTCTCCAGAACAGGAGCAATAAGATACTTATCTCCCAACAGAAACTGATTAGTAACAGCAGCATAACCCTGGTGGGGGAAAACGTATTCCATAGACCGTACCACAGGCTCCCCTGTCTTCGATGCATTTTCTACCAATTCCATAATAACAGGAACAAACTTCTGACGTAAAGCAACAGCTTCTTTCACAGCACTGGCATGTGCCTCGTCCAGAATCCGGAAAGGATTTACAGAAAACTGCATCATGGGCGTAAACACATGGCATTGGGTGGAACGCACCACCAGCTCCTGATCGATGGTTTCTGTTTTCAGGAAAGATCCCATTTCTCCGCCGCCTATCATATCCGGGCAGTTGTAAGGGTAACCCATTAACCCCTGCAGTACAATATGCGGAATCAGTAACTGCAGGTCTTCCCAGTTATGGCCTTTATCCTGCAGCCTGTGCGCCAAAGGTGCTCCTCCCATTTTCCATGCAGCACGATACTCATTCAGGGGGTAATCCAGGCCTATTTCGTTGAACAAACGGCAATGCTCATTCACTGAAATGTTGCCGTAAGACCTTGAGTTGAAATAGAAATAGGTATCTCCAGCATCAAACTTAAAGCCATCTGCTCCATATTGCTGCTGCAGCCTGTCGAGCTGCGCCTTAAACCATTTTACCGCATTGGGATGGCTCAGATCCAGCACCGCACTTACCCCATTCCACCAACGAACCATTTTAGGCCTGTCACTATCCTGCTCCAGCAAAAGGCCTCCTTCCCTTTCCAGCAGCCGGTACTCTCTGGAATCGGGGCTGACAAAGGGGCAGATCCATAGCATTACCTTAAAACCCATGGCATGGAGGGTGTCCATCATGGCGCTGGCATCGGGGAAAACATTTTTATCAAAGTTCCAGACCCCGTAATCCTGCTGCCAGGTGTCATCTATCATCAATACACCGGGTGGCATGCCGTTGTCAAGCATGGTTTGGGCATACTGAATAATTCCTTTCTGGTTTTGGTTAATGCCAAGCTCAATCCAGGTATTGTACTGTGGCTTTTTAAATAGCTCCTCGTGGGGATATTTGCCATTGAAGGCAAAATGTTCGCCTGAAGCTTTCAGATATGCTTCTCTTAGGGTGCTTCCGGCATTCCTGGCTGACAGTTTCTTATCTCCTTCGAATAAGAGGCTATCGTTTCGGAAAGTGAATTTTACAGGTGATTCTGAAAAGATGTACCGGCCTCTATCAGATACCAGTAAGGGCTGAAGCTGATTAGGGGTTGCGTCCCTGGCCATATCGAAAGTAAAGGTTTCTGTTAAGGGCATGAGGTGGCCGTTAAAAACGATACCCACCCACCAGTTTTCGTTTTGTAGCACCTTCACGGAAGATCGTACCTGTGCCTGCACACTTGCAGACCACAGCAGGGCAAGCAGAACAACAATTGTTTTAGTTATTTTCATAGTAACTGTCCGGATTTTAAAACATCTGCAGGCCGTTGAAGAACGGCCTGCAGATGTTTACAGGCACTTTATTGATATGCCTGTGGTGCTGGATTACATTTTATGCTGATTGATTGATCAGCGCTTAGGGGTACTGTTGGGGCTGCCTGCTTTATGTCCTGACAACGCATAATACAGAATGAACAGGTAGCAAGGCACCAGTATCCAGTAAGCGTCTCTTGCAGAAAACATATCCGCCAGCTGGCCATACAGCAAAGGGATAAGTGCTCCGCCTGCAATCCCCATGATGAGGAGTGAGGAACCTGCCTTTGTAAAACGGCCCAGACCATTGAGTGCCATAGGCCAGATAGCAGGCCACACCAGGGCATTAGCTAAACCAAGTAAAGCAAGGGCCGAAACAGAGACGTAACCATCTGTGAAGATTACTACAAAGGAGAGAATGGTGCCAAGACCACCGGAGTACAGTAATGCTTTTTCCTGGCTTAAATATTTAGGAATGCAGATAATACCTATAATATAACCCACAATCATGGCCACCAGTGTTGCAGTGGTAAAGAACTTTGCTGTTTCAAGAGAGATACCCTGCGAGCCCCCGTAACTGATGATCGAATCGCCTGCAAGTACCTCCACGCCAACGTATAAAAAGAGGGTTATTGCTCCCAACAGCAAATGAGGAAACTGAAGTACACTTTTCCGGCTTGTCGCTGACTGAACAACGCCTTCTTCTTCCTTATCTGTATCCACTTCTGGCAGGCTGGAGAAATAAACAAGCAGCGCCAGTACCAACAGAGCAGCAGCAATGATAATGTATGGTACAACTACCCTGGCAGCCAGGGCATCCAGCTCCTGGGCACTCGCACTTGCACTGGTAAAGCCTTCCGCATCTACAAGATGATCTACATTGCTGAGCGCAACAGCGCCCAGTACAATAGGAGCAAGAGCACCTGCAAACTTATTGCAGATTCCCATGATGCTGATCCGCTTTGCAGCGCTTTCGCGCGGGCCTATAATTGTGATGTAGGGATTTGAGGCGGTTTGCAGCAGTGCCAGCCCGGTGCCCTGTACAAACAGGCCCACCAGGAAAACCAGGTACTGCCGTGTAAGTGCCGCCGGTATAAAAATAATAGCGCCCACCGCTATTACTACCAAGCCTAATGACATCCCTTTTTTATAGCCGGAAAAATTAAGCACCCAGCCAGAGGGTATCGCCATCACCAGGTAGGCAATGTAAAAAGCAAAGGCTACTAAATAAGATTCAAGATTATTTAGTTCACAGGCAATCTTCAGGTAGGGGATCAACACTGAGTTTAACCAGGTGATAAATCCGAAAATGAAAAATAAGGCTCCAATGATCAGGATCGGACTCATCCATTTCCGCTCAGGAAGCGCTGCTTTCTCCTTAGAGACCGGTTGTTGTAAAATGTTTGTCAAAATATACGTATTTAAGATCTTCTGATTTATTCATTCTGGAGCTTTACCTGAATCTCTCCTTTCTTACCCTGAAAGTCCAGTGCTCTTAGCACTACTTTTAAGGTAGAGTCCTCCTCATGGTACTGATACCCCTCAACCAGTAGTCCTTCAGTTACAGAAAGGACCTGTGCAGGCTTGCTGCACCTGATTTTCAATTCCTGACTTCCATATACTTTTAGCGTAACATGAATGCTCTCCTCCTCCTGCCTAAGCCCGTAGATATTTGAGGTACCCTCATGAATTACATACAGTGACATTAAAGTGGAGCCAATCTGGTAGGTCAGGTGGTATGCTTTCTTTTCCAGACGGGGAAGATATAAAAATCCCCACCCTTCTTCCTCAAAATAAGCAGGTATATTATCTCCGTCAAGTGCTGCAGCAGATAGATGCTCATTTTCTCCAAGCTTTATCTTCAGAACCATCGTACCCAGTATATCATGCTGATAAGCCTCTTCGGGCATCTGTGTATTATCTATCACTACATAGCCTGGTTCTTCTTCTGATACAATTGTGTATTTGTTGTACAACCATTGCGAATGCAGCTGTTCGGTATTTTTAGCAATGTACCGATTATCGCTTCTTTGGGCAGCTTTGTAGTAACTGGTCCATTGTGCAGTGATATCCGGCTGCAGGAAATCATCCTGTGCCAGCCAGTTAGGCCAGTGGCTTTCTATAATATCGGTATGCTGCTCGTTAAGCGCTACCCTGGGCAAGGTGGCAAGCTCGTACCAGAGATTGCCATAGTTGATCCTGTTGATCACATGGGTGCCGTAGTCGAAGCCTCCTCCGTTTACATCACCTGGCGGGTTTAGCTCCGGTATCTGGCTGAAATCTGTGTTGGCATATTTTACGCCAGCCTCTGTTAACAGCTTGCCCAGGCTATAGCTGCCGGTGGGGTTCCAGTAGTAGCTGTAGGCGCAGGGCACAAAGCTTTCAGGAAAGGAGTGTCCGTTTTCAGGACTAAACCCGTACTGGGCCATAATATCTTTAAAGCACTGGATATGCTCGCGCAGCGATTCCTCCGGCCAGGGCTCTTTGTCATTCAGGTTATACCACTCTGCTCTTTTCTGAGGCTGGCCGGGCGCCCAGTATTCATGGCCGGTGCCGTGCAGGCCAAACTCCATATAAGCAGCCTGCTCCTGCACATAGTTCATGATCTCCTGCTGCTCTTCGTTAACACGGGAGGTGTTATCCCATTGTTCGCGCTGGTAGGTGGTGGTAGGAAATTTTGCCAGTATATTCTCCCTATCCATTTCGCTTAGGATAAACAGGCATTGTATGCGTGCACCAACCGCTTTACCTACTTCAACGACGTGTTTATAATCATTGAGGTCGAACTTTCTCTTTACACCACAGCGATAAGGCCCGGGCGTAGCATTCTGCGAAAGATCGCTGCCCTCATTCCAGCCAAGGTCATCTATGGCAAAGGCAAAAGCCCTCGGAAAAATTACTCGGTTTGCACTATTCATATCAGCCATGTTGTAGCAAATTAATCTTGTCTCTAATTTTCAGGATAAACTTCAATCAGCAGGTTTTTTGTAAAGGATACCGGCAGTTCTGCCACCGGGCCTTTTACCACACCCAGGTCTACTCCATTCACATAATCCCGAACCCGGTATTGCTGGTTATCCTGCAGGCCCTTCAGGCGCACAGTTCCATCCCAGTGTTTATTGTAGAAAGCATAATGGAGGGTATCGCCTTTCTGAACAACGTGGGTTTCGGGCAGCTCCCAGCCAATGTCATATAAGCCACCCAGGTAAGTTTCCTTCGAAAGCATCTTCTCATGGTAAAGGTCAAACCACTTTTTCCAGATTTTCTCCCGTTCCGGCGTTAGCAGGTTATCTTCTGTAACCGTTGGATTTTCGCGGGGCCAGGTAAATTTAGTACCCAGTACCGCCCCAATACCAAAGGAGCTTGCAAAGTCGTTGCGCCCATCGCTCAGCTCTACATGATCGCCAAAGTATGCAGTTTTTCCTATCAGCGCTTTGTATGTTTTTCCTTTATGCCTGATCTGCCAGCTGGAAAGCGGATCGGAAGCAACTGCCTGGTTCATGTAAGGCATGTTGAATACCGACATGCAGGTGCCGCAGGGGCAGTTCTGAATCACGGCATTGGGCTTGATGCTCCTTGCCTGTTCGTAAATATTTTTGAAGAAGACGGGAAGTTTTTCCACAGACTCTTCCGGATAAGCCAGACCGTGCTCAGGATTATAGTCTGGTGCAACGGCATTCAGATGCTGGCCATCCATCTTTAGCCCATCGAAGCCCCAATGCTTCATAAACAGGTTTACAACCTCTTCGGTATGCTGAATGGTTTTATCATAGGCCGGCGACATGTAATAAGAATCCCACCAGGTAATATCCTGTGGCGTTCCGTCTGCTGCAAGCAATTTCATATCCGGATGCTCCTGCAAAAGCTTGCTGTGAGGATCTGCAGCCAGGGGCGCCCACCAGAGCATTGCCTTCAACCCATAGGAATGGATCGTGTCTACCAGGGCTTTCATTTGGACATCGCCTCGTGGAAATTTTAGCCGGTTTACCTGCCAGTCTCCTTCTGCCAGCTGAAAACCATCATCGATGGTTACCCATTGGATACCCAGCTCTTTCACCTTTGGCAGGGTACCGAGGATTTCATCCAGTGTAAAGTCACGCATATAGCCCCAGGCACACCAGGAAGATTCATAGGCGGCTTCTTCGGACTCAACAAACTCTAAACCCTTGGCCCGCAGCAGAGCTCCATAAGCCTGCAGACCATTATAGTAATCACCCTCGTGAACCATCACAAAGGTTTCATAGGTTTTCAGCGTATCTCCAGCCCCAAGCTGCACAGGCTCCTCATAATCAAATTCTATGTTGATGCTGGCTGCTGTCTCCTCCTTATCAATATCCACGGGAAGAGAAACCAATCTCGGCAACAGCTCAGCATGACCAATGGCAATGCCCCCATCGGGCCGCCAGAGGTCTGTTACGGGAATACCTCCACCATAATCGGAGCTGTTCATCCCCATATAATTCTTTTGGCTGAATCCCGGCTGCAGGGCCTGTATCCAGTCTTTGCGGTGGCTGGTAGAGCCTCCCTGAAAGGACCAGAACAGGGTTGTATCCTGATGCGGCAAAACGCTGTAATGATGGTTCACCCACTTGTTTACCTGAATGGCTTCGGGTGAACGATTAATATAAGCTACCTGCATCACTACCATATCGGGCAAGCTGTCATAGGCCCGTACCGTCACGATCTTTTCAAGGCTTGCCTCTCCCTGCTTACTGCTACCTTTCAGCGTCCATTGCTGGCCGGCACCCACAGAATCGGCAATAGGTTGCGTGCTGGAATGGTTCAGTTTAAAATCCTGCGCCGTAAAATTTTCTGTGATCAGATATTCTGATGGCATGGCGGCCTCCATGAATGGCCCCATTCCCTGGCGGGTGGAAGAAACCCTTGTGTGGAGCTCATCTGTTACCTGCAGAACCAGCTTTCCATGCTGAATTACTACTTCTTTGGGCTGAACTACTGCTTCCTGCCCTACACAGGCAGAAAGGATCAGCATCAATAAGAGTATGTTAGAGGAAGCTTTCATAGGCTTTACTTTCTTTTCAGGATTTTGGCCGCATTGCTTTGGTACAGCTTTTTCAGCACCGCCGGCTCCAGGCCAAAGCCATGCAGAGGCCAGTGGTAATTAAATTGATCAATTTTGTAAAAATGCTCATCCCTGCTTTCCAGAATGCGAAAGGTGGTTTGGTACATCTCGGCATCCATGCCCATGTCGGTACCATAGAGCAGTTTGTTCTGGTGCTGCTGATAAAACGCCTGCATGTAGCGGGGTATTGGAGCTGTTTCGGCATAACGGGCAGCTATATCGGCATACAGGTTGGGATAGAGGCTCAGGAGGCGGCCAATCACCGAGAGGTCGGCTTCGCAGTTGGCAAAATGGCAGGCAATGAAAGTAGTTTTTGGATTCTCACGCACGGCATTTTCCAGGGTGTTGATAAGGGCTCCATGATCCAGGAAACCTTTCTCACTTTTATCAATCTGCCAGACATAAGCATTCATCAGGCCGTCATTGGTAGAATCCATGGGCTGGTACATCCACATGGGTTCAGCTACGTGTATGCTGATGGGCATCTTCAGCTCGCCGCATTTTGCCAGCAGGGGCTTCATGCGGGCATCGTCTATGTGCATGCCCCGTCCCTTGGTTGGTTTTGAGTACAATTCGCCCAGCCCTTTATCGCCCAGTTCACCAACACCTCTGGCCCCCACCTTGTAGCAACGCTCCAGTTCCCGCACAGCCTTTTCGCTCCAGCCCGGTTCGGTGTAGCCGGTGTAGTCAAAGCCACACCATACCTCAAAGCGGTTACCCCACTTTGCATACACCTGGTAAATTGAGTCAAAGGCTGCTCCGGTGGAATAGCTAAGGATAATGGTTTTCTCAATACCTGCCTGATCCATTACACCCACCCAATGGGCAAGCTCCTCCTCAGATTGGGCATAGGCATGGGAATGCATATCGATTACCGGATACCTGGCTTTGGTGATTTTGGTAACGGGTATTTTGTAAATGGACTGCGGCCGATAATCTTTCAGCAACAAGGCATCTGGAGTTTGTGCCTGGCACAAACCAACTGTACCTGTTAGTGCAGCCAGTATGTACGCCAGTACCCTAATCATGCAGGCGATACAACACTAAGTTTTTGTGTAATAAGTTTTACCACCGAAGCCGTGGCAACAGGAAATACTTTGCGAAGATCAATTTCTTCGTTGTTGCGCAACACCTCCTGCAGGGTTTTCATGAACATGTTCTTGGTTTCGGTAGCCAGGTTTACTTTTGAAATACCTCGCCTGATGGCCTCCCGTAGCTGGTCGTCAGGTATGCCGGAGCTTCCATGCAGCACCAGGGCAGCAGGTGTGGCTTCGTGTATGCGGGAGAGCAGCTCCAGCTGCAGCTTTGGGGTTTCCTTATAAAAACCATGTGCTGATCCAATGGCAATGGCCAGGGCGTTAATGCCCGTTTCTTCTACAAAGCGACTAGCCTCTTCGGGCTGGGTATAGATACTCGATTGCTCCTGCCCCAGCTTTGCCACATAGCCAAGCTCCGCTTCTACACTTGCCCCATATCGCTCGGCCAGCTTAACCACTTCCAGCGTTGTCTTTACATTTTCGGTATAGGATTGTTCGCTGGCATCGATCATCACCGAATCAAAGCCGGCATCGAGACAGCGATGGGCTATTTCTACGGAACTGCCATGATCCAGGTGCAGCCATCCCTGCACCTCGTAGGCCTCCAGGGCTGCACGTGCCATTGCGGCAGCAACATTCAGGCCCAGGTAATGAATAGAGCTCTCAGAAAGCTGAAGGATCACGGGCTGACCAGCTGCTTTT